>JASHQY010000106.1 GCA_030038885.1 Thermoplasmata archaeon
TTCGCCGACGAACAGCCCTTCGGCGACTGCAACAAAAGGACGGGGCTCATTGTCGCAACCGACTTGATGGAGACGGCGGGATATCGACTCGTCCGGCCGAGCGAGGACGTGTGGCGCTACCTCAACCTCTTCGCGACGAACCACCCAAGCCTTGCCGCGTTCCTCCACTGGTTCGCAGACAGCTTCGGGGGGGAGCAAGCCGGGGAGTCTCGACAGGTGAACGGAACAGACGACAGTCCCCGAGTGTGAGGCCATGGGATCGGCTCGGGCTACCGAAGGCGGAGCATACTCCGTAGCGGTCTCGGGTCCAAGTCTCCCAATTCATCCGCTTATCGATCTCCCGCAGATTGCGGCCTCGGCCCTCATGCTCAACGAGGTTTCGCGCTGGTCGGTTGGATAGAACTTTCTCGTTCCGGTCTCCGGCCCCTTCGCGGCCCTGCTAGCGAAGCGGTTACTTGGACCGGCGTTCGCCGCGCTAGTCCTGATAGCTGGATGGTACGAGACCGCCGCGGCGCCGAAGGCTCGTCTTCGTCTGGGGTCGCAGAACCCGGAGTTCGCCCGCCTGACAATCCGAGTTTTCGCGGTCCCACGCTTTCCGTTCGGAACCCCGGTCCGCGAGATGAGAATAGGGTGGGTTCTCCCTCATTGCCAGCGGTGCGCTCGGCGAGAGAGCGGCGCGAGCCTCGGTATGTGCATCCCTGAGTCCGAATGCAGCTACCGACATTTGGTTCATTCAACGATACACCCCTGTTCGCCTTGACGTGGCCGTACTCCCGAACGCAGCTAACAATTCGTGACGACCAACAATGCACCCCCGACGGTGTTGACCCTCTAACCGCACGGGGCACTGCTCGAGGGCCAGAAGTCAGTGAAAAACCACGCCTCCGAGTCCACGAAGGTCGACGTCGCTGGTATGCAACTCAGCCCCAAACCGTCGTGCGGTGGCGTAGCTAGGTGCATCCGCGAAATGCAGTCGGTGGCCGAGCGACAAGTCCGCGGCCTCCAGCGCCCATTGATCGTCGATCGGAGCGATTCGGTTAGCTCGAAGGTGGACGACCGCCTCGAGCACGGCCGACTCGCCTTTGATCGGTCTGAACTTTCGATAGACCTAACAGACCGTGATGACCGAAGTGATGATGTCCTCGGGGGCCCGACCGGCGAACACGGGGTTGTACTGAGCCGCCTTCGGACCGTCCAGAAGGCGTTCCAACCACCCGAAAGTGTCCACGCAAATCGTACGCCGCACGCATTAGATTCGGTCGGAGTGGTCTCGAACATCTCGATCGGTGGCCTTCGCACCCTTGAACATCGCTCGAGAGCCCTCGAACGGTCGAACGGGCACCAAGCGAACGACCCCGTGCGTCACCACCATCGCCAGTTTGTCCCCCGGGCGGATGCGGTGCTCCCGTCGGACGCTCCGGGGAATCACGACTTGGAACTTCGAAGAGACCGTAACTGTTTCCATCGTTAACTCGTCTAACAAACGATGAGCCTATCAATATACGCCTCGTAGGACGGCTGCTCCATTGCTCCGTCAGCCGTCGCCGCCCGTCTCGGGCAAGACGTGGTGTAGCGTCGCGCCCCAGGCTCGGCCCTTCGGCCACCGAGCCAGTGTATGAGCGAAGGCAACGATGCAACTCTCCTTCCGGCGACGCTGCCGCGCGAGTGTGTCGAGGTCCACAGAGCTTTGCGGTTCGCCTTGGAACCCGAGTTGGTGCCGCCTCCCGCCCGTCTCCTCTCGGCATCGGCTCTGACAAACTGTAGTCTTATGATACCATAGATTTATACAATTCTGCAGCATCATATTGCTGCAGATGCCGACAGATCGAAACCGCGTCGCCCAGATTCTGCAGGATGCAAATCCGTGGTGGCGGACCAATCAGGTGCCCGGGGTCTTGGCCCCAGATTACCGGCGGCGCGACTTCTATCCGCTGCGAGATAGGTTGGAGAATCGACCGATCACTGCGCTAGCCGGGCCGCGTCAAGTTGGCAAGACTACTCTCATCTATCAGGTGATTCAGGCCCTACTATCCAAGGGTGTCCAGCCAAATCACATCCTGTTCGTCAGCTTTGACCTGCCCGGGCTCGATCTATTCGCCGAGGAGCCGATTAGTGACTGCATTCGAATATTCGAAGAACAAACCCTACGTCAGCCGTTCCGAGATCTCGATGGCACCGCCTACCTGTTTTTTGACGAGGTCACCAAGGAATCGAATTGGGCTCGTACGCTCAAGGGCTGGTACGACTTCCACTTCGATGTCCGGTTCTTGGTCACTTCCAGTTCCCTATCAGAGTTGAACAAGGGCTTGGCATCGAGCCTAGTTGGGAGGGCGTCGACGCAGACCCTGATTTCCTGGAAGTTCATCGATGTCATGTCGAAACGGGCGAAGCTGCCGAGCCCGGAGGTCGACGCCTACGGTCTCAGGAGAGAGATTGTGACATCGATCTCCCAGGGGAGCGCGAAGCCGCTCTACAACGCGTTATCCGCGCTTGCCGCCCGTGACGCCGCCAATCGCATTGCCGTCAAGGATTCCCTAGAGTGGTACCTCTTGGTAGGTGGGTTTCCCGAGTTGATCTCGGCTACCGATCTCACGAATTGCCAGGCTCGCTTGGACGAATATGTCAAACTTACACTCATCCACGACCTCTACCGATTCCACAAGGTTCGGGCCACCACTCAGGTTTTCGAGGAACTGCTGGGGCTGATCGCGGCTCAGAGCGGAGGCCTCGTAAGTTATCGAAGCCTGGCAGAGTCGCTGGATCTCGAGCTGCGGACACTCAGGCAATACCTGGACTTTCTGGAGGATGCCTTTCTCATTTCCCGGGCCCCGTTCTATTCGGGAAGCCGAGCCTCAAGGTCTCGGAAGCAGAGAAAGGTATACATTGCGAATCCCGGCTTTCTCAACTCACTTCTGGGACGGCTCGACCGATCGGTCCTCACAAACCCGACCGAGATGGGCATCTTGGTTGAGACCTTGGTTCACTGTGACGCCAAGCGCCTTTCGTTTAACCTCTCGCCGGGGAGTTCGCCCTCCGTCTGTTACTGGCGTGACAAGCATGGCCATGCGGTTGACATTGTGGTCGAGGTGAACAAGAAGCCCATTCCTATTGAAGTAAAGTTTCGGGACAACCCTCGCCAGGGGTTGGAGGGCATGAACCAGTTCGTCGCTGAAAAGCATCCGCCCTTTGGCATCGTAGTGACGAGGGACACGCTTGCTCTCGAACCACCGCTCCTCTTCGTACCGCTGGAGGACTTTTTACTGATGTCGTAGCCGCCCAGGGATGAGGACCTCAGAGTGGCTGTGTTCCGAATTACAGCCCGTGGACGGACGGTGGGTCGCCGGTAGCGCCCGGCACTCCCGAGGACGGAGGTGAACTCTTGGACCTCTTGCCCGACTCTCCGCCGAACAGAATGGCCAGGATGGAGCCGACAATCCCGAGGGCGGCCCACCCTTCCATCGCGTAGAGGGCCACGTCGCTTTGCCCCGCCAGCAGGAACAACGTACCGGCGATCGTCGCGCCCAGAGCCGAAAGCGCGGCGAGACCGATCGAGGCCTTGGCTGCGGTCCGATAGGGGCGGGCCAGCACCGCGGCCCCATAGACCGCTGCGCCGAGCGTGACGAGGGCGAGCCCGATGTGGCTCGCGAGGGTGATCGGAAGGTAACTGCTCTCGAGGGCGAGGGATCCCCCGACCGCCACCGTGAGCAGGAACAACACCAGGACGAGGACCCCCCAAAGACGCACGGACCGTAGCGGGCGTTCGTGGGCGGTGGGCAGAGTTGAGGTTGCGGTCATGGTCGCGACCAACCCGCGGCGGGGCAGATAACGGTGACCGACGGCGGTGTGCCTAAGGGGGGGTGCGGAATGAGTTGCCTCCTCAATCGCGGCGGTCACTGGGGGCGCAACGGATGCAAGCTACGATTCACCCCGCTTCGCCTTCGAGCGGTCCTACTTGAGTCGCACACGTACTGGCCCGACGGTCGACGGCCGTTGAGACCGTGGGGAGCCAGCCCAACGCATCGTGGTCGCGGGCCACGACCCTGCCTCTGGACCGGGGCGGGTCTAAGGACCCATCGTTCATCGTTCGGACGCCGAAGAGGCTAATTAACGTCCGGACGTTAATTAACGAAATGAGGCGGATGGTCGTGAACGAGCATCCGATCCGACCCGGCGGGCTGGGCGCGCACTACGGGTTTGCTGGAAATCCGTACGACCCGTCTCCGTTGGAGGGCGACCTCGCGGACTCGGAACTGTTCGTGGGTCGGCGTCCCGAAGGCGAGCTGTTCCGGACCTTCCTGGAGAGCTTCGATCGAGGCGGTATCGTCGTCGAGGGGGGAATCGGGGTCGGGAAGACCAGCTTCGTCAACGTGCAGGAGTTCCGGGCGGGAGACTCGAAGGCTCCGACCCTCCTCTCGCCTCGTCAACCGATCCAGCTTGCCTCCGCGCTGCACCCCGTCGAGTTCCTCCTGAGCGTCACGAGCAACGTGCTGAGCGCCCTGCGCGGATCCGTCCCCCGAGCGTCGCGAGACCCGAGCTTCCGCAGGATCTCGTTGGCGGTGACGCAGACCATCCAGCAGTCGCGCGGGTGGGAGGCGTACGCCGCGGGCTTCGGGGGAGGGGTCTCGTCGAAGACGAGCGTCTCGAACCCCCTGGTGGTGCTGCTACCAGTCGTGAGCGAGCAGCTCGACGAGGCCGCGCGTCTCGCCACCCGCCATGGAGTGGAGAAGATCGTGGTCAATGTCAACAATCTCGACGTGGTCGACCCGCACGCTCTCGTGTCGTTCTTGGACGCCACCCGCGACCTGACCCTGACCCGGGCCCCGTACCTGTGGGTCTTCCTCGGTCCGGTAGGCTCGCGAGCCCTCATCGCCCAACGAACGCGGCGGGTCAGCGAGCTGCTGCGTTCGGACCCCATTGGAATCCCCCCTCTCAGCCTCGACGAGGTCCGGCAGGTCGTGCTCGCCCGGGTCAAACGCTTCCGATCCAATGTTGCGGTTCGACCACCCATTCGCGACGAAGTGCTCCGCGTCCTCTACGAGTCGAGCTCCGGCGAGGTCCGCTACATCCTGAACCGATGCACCGATCTGCTGCTTCGCACGATGGTCGAGTTCCCAACCACGACGGAGATCTCCGAGGAACTCGCCCGGCCCATGCTCGAGCGCATGACGCTCGACGCGATCGACCGGCTCAACCTGACGAGCAAGCAGCGAGCACTACTGCAGAAGATCGCCCGATCCGGGCCGGTTCAGCCGCGCGAGTTCGTGCGCTTCGGGTTCTCCAACGCCCCGGCCTTCCTGCGCTACCTCTCTCGGTTCTACCAGCTCGGGCTCGTGGATCGTCGGCGTCGCGAGGACAGGGTCGCGTACACGCCTCGAGGGGACGTCGTACTGGCGTTGGGTCGCGACTCGAGCACGCCCGGCCGGAACCCGGTTCCGAGCCCACCGCGTTAACGCCGCGACGGCGTGATTTGTTAATTAACGCCGGCGGGTTAATCCCAGCCCTGCGGCGGCGGAGCTCTCGCTCGTGTTCGTCGGGATCTCACCGCCGGTCTGAGCCTCGGCGGGCGCACCGCCGTCGTCGAGCCTCCGTGATCTCGCGCGAGGCTCTAGGACACTCCACCTTCCGCATTTCAGATCGCGGGGAAGAGTCTAATATTATTATGTGATTATAATTACCGTGCCAGAGTTCGAGGCGACGTTGCGACGCGTGGGGGACTCGATCGGCCTGCTCGTCCCGCACGACGTCGTTGAAGAGTTGGACGCGAGACCCGGCGCGAGGGTCCACGTCGTGATACCGCCCACCGTCAAGTGGAGTCGCATCTGGGGCAAGTTCGAGTCGGAACTACCCACCGAGGACCTGGTTCGACAAGTCCGGTCGGCGCGCGATTGACCTGGCTCCTCGACTCCTACGCCATCATCGAGATGGCCCGGGGAAACCCGAACTATCGGAGGTATCAACGGGACCCCGCCGTCACCACCCTGCCCCATCTCGCCGAAGCATACTGCGTCCTCGCGTCTCAGGAACGGGTCGACTTGGCGGGCGCGTGCCTTGAGACCCTTTCGCCCGTTGTGGTGCCGATCCCCATCTCGTCCATTCCGCGCGCGATGGAGTTCCGACTCAAGGTGCGGGGGGCGACCGGCGAGCGATTCTCCTACGCCGATGCGTTGGGATACTCCCTGGCCTTGTGGATGGGTTGCCGCTTCCTCACCGGAGCTCATGAATTCCAAGGCTTCCCCGGGGTAGAGTTCGTTCGGTCCAAGCCGCCGACGCCGGGAGGGCGACGAAACGCTCATCTAGTTGAGTAACTATACTCAGTATACTGAGTAAAATGCAAACTGGGACCGACCTCCCGGCATTTCGCCGCCCGGTGCTCGCTGAACTGTCCCGGCGGCTTCGGGAGCCGCGGCGCCGCATCCAAGTGTTGTTCGGGCCACGGCAATCCGGCAAGACGACCCTCGCCTATCAAGCGGTTCGGGATCTGGGAATTCCCTCGCACTACGCCAGTGCGGACGGTTCCCGAGTGCCGGCGGCGTCCTGGATCGAGGTTCAGTGGAACACCGCGCGCCAGCTGGTCGGCCCCGGGAATCGGCACGGGGCGCTGCTTGTACTGGACGAGATTCAGAAGGTTCCGGGCTGGTCGAGCGCGGTGAAGGCGCTCTGGGACGAGGACACGCGAGTCGGGACGGGCCCTCGGGTGCTGATCCTGGGTTCGGCACCGCTGTTGGTGCAGCGGGGTCTCACGGAAAGTCTGGCCGGTCGGTTCGAGATCCTTCGCGTCCCGCACTGGTCCTTCCCCGAAATGTCTGAGGCCTTTGGCTGGGACCTCGATCGCTACCTGCTCTTCGGCGGATACCCCGGAGCCGCGTCGCTCGTGGAGGAACCGGACCGGTGGAGAGCGTACATCCTGGACTCCCTGGTCGAGACCACTCTCTCGCGGGACGTCCTGCTGCTCAGCCGCATCGACAAGCCGGCGCTGCTCCGACAACTGTTCTACCTGGCGTGCGAGTACTCCGGCCAGATCCTCTCGTTCCAGAGGATGCTCGGCCAGCTCCAGGATGCCGGGAACACTACGACGCTGGCGCACTATCTTGCGTTGCTGGACGGTACGGGACTCGTCACCGGCCTTCAGAAGTTCTCCCGCCGACGGGTCCGCCAACGAGGTTCGAGTCCGAAGTTGCTCGTCCGAAACACGGCCCTCCTGACGGCGGTCTCCGGGAAGGTTCCCGAGACCGCGAAGGAGGACGGGAGCTTCTGGGGTCGACTCGTGGAAAGCGCGGTCGGAGCGCATCTGCTCAACACGCTTCCGGGGGCCGGCGCGGAACTGTTCTATTGGCGGGAGCGAAGCGCCGAGGTCGATTTCGTACTCCACCGCGGACCGAGCCTCGTGGCAATCGAAGTGAAGAGCGGGAGCAGTAGCGGCCGGGCCGAGGGCTTGGACCGTTTCGGCCGGGCGTTCGGGACCGCGCAGCGGCTTCGGATCGGAGCGGGCGGAATTCCGCTCGAGATCGCGCTCCGGCGGCCGGGAAGGGATTGGCTGCGACCCACCACGACCTCGGCCACGGGCCCCAGTACGGAAGTCGCCTCCCCCCGCAAATAGCTTGGACCCAGGACAGTACCTCCCACCGTGCTCTACCGGAGGCACGGGGACTCGTCGCAGGACCACCGGCATCGACGAGGTCTCCCGTCCTCTCCTCGATGCCCATCCTCGGTGGGCGGACGCCAACGCTTCCCGCCGCCTTTCGCAGGAAGATCGACCGCGGGACTCCATCGTACCGGGGGACTAAGCCGATGAGGTAACTTCCATCGACACGAACCCGAGTCCGAACGAGGTACCCTGCGATGCCTATCCGGCCAGACTCCGGAAGGCCGGCGCGGTCGCAGGGAGGCCCCCGCGGGCTCGTCCCTGGGTCTGGTCGTCGCGCGCAACGTGACTACGCTAGACCGCCGGGCCCGGTCCCCCCTCGATTCCACATCGTGCGGAGGATCTCGGCACGTCCGCAGCCCGCATCTCGCGGGCACCTCCCGGTGGGCGACGGGTCCGGACCCAGGGCGCTTCGTCTCCTGGGCCCGGAATCAGGCTGTCGTCCCCCGGCCCAGGCCTCCGCAACACCGGAACGTCGACGAAGTGTCCCGACGCGGGACCCGTGCGCAGGTCGCATCGGGCCGCCTGGTTTCCGTTTCGGCAGGGCGGGGGCGGCCTCGGGTCGTCCGGCAGGATGCCGGAGCGGGACCACGGGACTCCCCCCGAGAGCTCCGAACCGCCCCCCGCCAGAGTTGCAGTCCGTGTACGAGGGTAGACGCTCGGCGTACGTCGATGCGTAGTTCGGGTAGGCCCGCTCCGCCCGTGAAGCAACCTACCCGGCGCGTGGCGTGCGCTTCGCATCCCGTTTCGATCCGGGCAAGCGCCCTACTTTCCAAAGCCGATCAGTCCCCCGGCGGGATGGCGAGACTCCTAGGGCGTGGCGTCGATGGTTCCAGCCCGTAACCCTGGTCACGACGGGGAACCGGTCTGGATTCTTCCGAACGAGGTGGCGTCCGTCGTGCACTATCCTTAATTAATCTTAATTACAGGACTAACATCCACCATCTCGTGCAGCCCTACGACCCACAAAAGCCGGCCACACCGGGCGCGTTCGCGGGGCGCCACGAGCTGATCGAGTTCGTTCGTACCTCTCTCGAAGTGGCTACGTCCGTGCGTCGGGGAAGTGCCCTGCTGCTCTTCGGCTACCGAGGAAGTGGCAAGACCTCCGCCCTGCGAAAGGTCCAAGCCCTGGTCCGGGACGCCGCCCGAGATTCGGTAATCGTGGAGGTCCCGCTCCGGTTCCAGAGCTCGGAAACGATGCTGATCCTCGGAATCGTGGAGGCGATCCGTCGCCAGCTGGCGAGTCGACCTCGGCTCGGAAGTCGGGTACGGCGGGCAGTGGAACGTGTGAGCGCTGTGAGCGTGCTCGGCACCGGAATCCAACGCGAACCCGCGCAGCATCCCCCACCGAGCCACCCGGTCACCCTTTGGAACGATGCTCTGGAGGCGATGGCTCGAGTCCCGTTGCTGTGCATTTGCATCGACGACGCGGAGCTCCTGGATGCTGGCCACGTCGCGATCCTCAAGACCATGGCCGAGACCGACTCTCCGGTGCCCCTGCTCCTCGCGGTAGCGGGTGGACCTGAGCTGATGGAGCAGCTTTCCCGGCCGGTGGCATCGCCGATTCTCCGCGTATTCTCGGGAGCGATGTTCGACATCGGGCAGTTCTCCTTGGCGGAAACTCAGGAAGCCCTCGAGGCTCCTCTCAAGTCGAACCGACGGGCGGGTCGTTGGGATACCTCCGCCGTGGAGTCGATCTACCACCTGACACACGGGTACCCCTATCTGGTGCAATGTTTCGGAGCGGCCGCCTATCGGGACGGTCAACCGATCCGCGAGGACGACGTACTTACCGCGGTTCCGAAGGCACTGCGGCTGGCCTCGAGTTGGCTCGAACGAGAGCTCCCCAACGCCTCCGACCAGGACATCCGTGCGTTCGTGTCGGTGGCGTCGTTGGGAAGGATTGAATTCCGAAGCTCCGATCTGACGCGAGCCGGGCTCAACCCAGTCTACACACAGAGATTGGTCTCGGCGGGAGTGCTCCGCCGAGTCGCCCGGGGCCGCTACGAACTGAGAATGGCGCCGGCGATCGCATACTTCCACGCGCTCCGGCGTGGCCTCACCGACTCGACCTGGGAGACCCGACGCCGCTCCTCGTCCGAGATCCCGTAGTGCGTACCCGGTCCGCGCGTCCGAGGCCGGGCGAATCGGGCGGCGGGCATGTCCCGCGAGGTGATCCGTCCGAACACCTAGGCCGCGGTCTCCCCGGGCGCGGGCCTGGGGGTCCTCTTCCCTGACCACGGGGCGTACCGCAGAGGCTACTCCCCCATGCGGAATCCGCGCGCACGTCCCACGAGGTCGTCTCGTTACCGTGGTCGCACGACTTGGGCCACCTCGTGCCGATGGGCACGACGCTCGAGCGGGACCCCGGGACCCGTACGGCGCCCGCCCGACCGTCCCCGAACGCGGCCGACGCTCGTCCCGCGGGTCGAGGTCCGTAGAGGATGGTGGGCGCGCGCCTTGGGTCGACCGGCGGATCCGCCACGCCCATTCCACCCACGGTGCAGTTCCCCGGGGATAGCCGTGCGTGCGCTGGGCGGGGTCTCGAGGGGTGCAGGACACGAGCCCCGTACGTAGTGGGGGAGCGGAGCCGAATTCGGCCGTGGCATGACTCCGCGCGACCATCGCCTGTGCGAACCACCGACGTACCCCGGGTCCGCCGAGCGGGCGGCGTCGCTCGCAGGGGACGGCGACGTGCTCCCGGTGAGAGCGAACCGCTCGGAACGGGGAAACCGCTTCGCTAAGAGGGCGCGGTGCTCCCGAGCGGCATGCCGACCGCGCGAGTCAAGGGGACTGCGAAGGATCCTGACTGGGATGCTCGGGGGGGACGATGGTGGTCCCACGTTCAGGTGCTGGCCGACGACGGGATGGAGGGGCGGGACACGGGGAGCCCCGGCTATCAGCGGGCGGCCGACTACGTGGTCGAGCAGTTCCGGGCCGCGGGCCTCGCCCCCGGCGGGAGCGAGGGATTTCTCCAGCCGATCGATTTCGAGGTCTCGCAACTCGACGAGCGGGCGAGTTCGCTGAGCCTGCTCAGGACCGGCGAGCCCGCCCAGCCGCTGAAGCTCCGGGAGGACGCGCAGATCGCGGCCACGACGCAGACCGCCCGAGACCTCGAGGCCGACCTGGTGTTCGTGGGCTACGGGCTCCGCATCCCGGAGCTGAAGTACGACGATCTGGCGGGACTGGATCTGAAGGGCAAGATCGCGGTGTACTTCCGGGGAGGGCCCTCGGTGCTTCCCGGGCCGATCAAGGCCCACTTCCAATCGGTCAAGGAGCGCCTCCTCGCTCTGCGGACGGCCGGGGCGGTCGGAAGCATTCAGATCCTGAACCCGAAGATCCCCGACGCTCCGTGGTCGCGCATCGCGATCGGGCTCGTGATGTCCCGGATGGAGCTCTCCGCGCGGGCTTCCGACGAGCCACGGCCCCTCCCGATCGCGCTCGCGCTCAATCCCGAGCGGCTCGACCTCCTGTTGGCGGGGAGCGGCCACACCGCCGCCGAGGTGCTGCAGGGGCTCGGGGGACCGGAACCGCTCCCCCGGTTCCCGCTCGCCGTCCGCCTGCGCGTGCACGCGGAAGTCCGGCGGTCGACGGCCCGATCGTCGAACGTGGTCGGCGTCCTGCGCGGCGCGGACCCGAAGCTCCGTGATGAGTACGTCGTCGCGACCGCGCACCTCGACCATCTCGGCATCGGCGAGCCGATCAACGGCGAGCGGATCTACCGCGGGGCGATGGACAACGCGTCCGGCATCGCCTCCCTGATCGAGATCGCGCGCGCGGTGAAGGACTCCGGGCACCGTCCGAAGCGCTCGCTCGTGTTCCTGGCCGTCACCGGGGAGGAGAAGGGCCTCCTCGGTTCCGAGTACTTCGCGGGCCACCCCACGGTCTCGGGCCGGATCGTCGCCGAGCTGAACATGGACATGTTCATGCCGCTCTTTCCCCTGAAGTACCTCGAGATCCAGGGCCTGGGCGAGTCCTCCCTGGGCGCGGACATCCGCGAGATCGCGCGACCGAGGGGGGTCGAGGTCCAGCCGGACCCCGAGCCCGAGCGGGTGCTCTTCATCCGGAGCGATCAGTACAGCTTCGTGAAGCGGGGCGTCCCGTCGCTGGCGCTCTCGATCGGCTACCGCAAGGGAACGCCGGAGGAGCGGATCGCCACGGCGTTCTTCCTCGAGCGGTACCACTCCCCGACCGACGACCTCGAGCAGCCGGTCGACCGCGTCGCGGCCGCCCAGTTCACGGACCTCCTGGGCCAGCTGATGGTGCGGGTGGCCGACGCGCCGGAGCCTCCGCACTGGAACTCGGACAGCTTCTTCCGTCGGTTCGTTCGGTGAGCCGGTCGCCGCGCCGGGCGGTCGGGCGAACGACCTCGGCCGCGGGGGCTGCCGGGTCGGGGGCCCCGGGCCTCGGGGGTGCGAAAGCGAAGGACGGTGGCCCCGGGCGAGCTCACTTGGGCGCCTGGATCGGCCGTCCGAAGTTCGAGAGCAGCTGCACGAACCGGGGATCCTTCCGCGCGGCCGCGTAGAGCGGGGACATCCGGATCCGAGAGAGCTGCATCGTGTGGGCCCGCGCGGCCTCCTCCATGTACTCGAAGAACCGGTCGAGGTCGTTGAGCCCGTAGTAGATGAACCCGATCGACGAGCGGCGCGAGTGGCCCGGAGGGTACTCCGCCTCGAGCCGGGCGATGATCTTGAGGGCGGTCTCCCGGTCGCCCTTCACCGCGGCGAGGTAGCCCCGCTGCAGGTACGCGAAGTCGCCGGTCGCGTCGAGGCGCTCGATCTCCTGGACCATCGCCTCGGCCTGGGCGAGGTCCCCCTTCAGGATGTAGTAGTCCGACAGCCCGCGGTACGCTCCGACCGGGTCGCGCTCGAGCGACCCTTCCCAGTGGCGGCGCGCGTCCTCGATCCGTCCGGCGAAGAAGTACGCGTTCCCGAGGTAGCGGAAGGTCAGGGGGGAGAGCGGGTCGAGCCGGTACGCCTGCTCGCCCTGCTCGACGTAGGCCTCCGTGATGCCGAGGGACCCCGCGAGCGCGCCCAGGATGTAGTGCCCCTGGGCGAGGTTGGGGTTCAGCTCGAGCGCCCGCCGCACCTCGCGGTCCAGGACGTCCGCCGGCTCGTCCTGCATGAACGCGAGCTCGGCGCGGAACCCGTGGGCCTCGGCCAGGTCCGGGTCGATCGCGATCGCCTTCTCGGCCGCGCTCGTGCCGAGCTTGCACGCCTCCATGAACGGGAGCCGGCCCTGGTTGCCGATCTCGATGTACGTGCGCGCGAGCGCCGCGTAGGCGCGGGCGTACGTCGGATCGAGCTGGAGGGACCTCTGGAAGTACTCGAGCGACCGTCGGAGCGACTCGGCGTCGCTCTTCCACATCAGCGCCTGGCCCTGGAGGTAGAGCAGGTAGGCCTCGGTCTCGGCCGGCTTCGCGAGCTCGGGCACCGGCGCGGTCGTCGTCTCGAGCCGGCCCGCGAGGGACGTGCTGACCCGCGTCGCGATGTCGCTCTGGACGCGGAAGATGTCGCTGAGATCGTCGTCGTACTTCGCGGTCCACAGGTGCTCCTCGGTCGCGACGTCGATGACCTGCACGGTCACGCGGATCCGGTTCGCCGCCCGCCGGACGCTCCCCTCGACCACGGTCCCGACGCCGAGCTGCTTGCCGATCGTCGCGACGCTCTTGTCGGTCTTCTTGTAGCCGACGACCGAGGTCCGTGCGATGACCTTGAGGCCCGGCACCAGCGACAGGCTCGCGATGAGCTCCTCCGTCAGGCCGTCCGCGAAGTACTCGTCCGTCGGATCGGGGCTGATGTTCGCGAACGGCAGGACCGCGAGCCGGTTCCGGGCGGCGACCGCTCCGGCCTCGTCCTCCGCACCGGCGCCGTGGTCGAGCCAGGGCAGCTGCACGCGATAGACGTCCATCGGGAGCGCCACGCCCTTCAGGGACTTCGCGGCCAGCTTCTCGAACTTGTCGGGGACCTTCGATCGGACCTGCTCGTACACCGCGTCCGACACGCAGATGCCCCCCGCGTCCGCGAGCGGCTCGATGCGGGCCGCGATGTTCACCGCGTCCCCCAGGATGTCGTTGCCGTGCTCCACGACGTCGCCCAGATGGACGCCGATCCGGATCCGGATCGGAACGGAGCCGTCCTCCGTGTTCCGCTCGTAGATCCGGCGCTGGACGTTGATCGCCCACTGCACGGCCTTGAGCGCGCTGTCGAACTCGACCAGGAACCCGTCGCCGGTCGACTTGATCTCCCGTCCGTGGTGCAGGGCGATCAGCGGCCGGAGCAGCTCCGCCTGCTGCCGCAGGAGGTCGAGGGAGCCCCCTTCGTTCGCCTGCATCGAGGCGGTGAATCCGACCGTGTCCGTGAACACGACGGCCGCGAGGCGGCGACCCGACGCCACGCTCCGGCGAAGCAGGTCGCTGATTTAGCGTGCGTGCTCTGACGCGAAGCCGCTGGCCGACTCCCGACCGGCGGGGAGGGTCCACCCGCCGCCGGCGTGCGGTCCCGAGAGCGGCGAACCCCGGACCGGGCGCGTCGTACCCGTCGCGGTCGGATCGGATCCCCGGGGCGCGGGGCCCCCGGCCGAGCTCCGCACCTTCGGGCGGGCCCGAGACGTTCCCCGGCCTTAGCGCAGGCGGGCGATCTCCGCCACTTCCGCGAGAAGTCGGATCCGAGGGCCCACGCGCGCGCGTACCCCGAACCGTCGCGCGATGCGACGCGCCGCGTCGACGGTCGACCACGGGACGCCCGCCCGGAGATCGCGGAGGATCTTCGGAAAGTACAGCTCATACGGATCGATCACCAGGCGCATGTACCACACGACGGCCGGGCGCGCGACCCGTCCGGCGGGAGACGGCTCGGACCCGTACCGGCGCACGTAGCGGTAGAACTCGGACGCGGACCGCACTCCCGCGTAGGCGGCGGGATCCAGAAGATCGAATCGTACCAGCTGGCCGCGCACGATCACATGCCCTCCCGGGATCGAGGCCGGGCCGCGGTCCATGGATGCCACGGACGGGTCCCGGTCGATCGCCTCCACCGCGCGTCGATAGTCTCCCGGCAGGACCATCACGTCAACGTCGAAGGTCTGCGACGGATAGTGACGACGGATAGCCGTCCCCCCGACGAAAACAAAGTCGAGGTGGTTCCGCCGAAGAATCCGCGCAAAGTCGGCTGCCTCGTCGGAGGTCATGCCCGGAGCCCGAGGACCTGGGCCTCCCGCACCTGGGCGTCGAGCAGCGACGGGGGCAGCGGTCGGCCCACGTGCGGGATCGAGGGAGCGAATTCCTGCAGGTTCACGCGGGTCGCCTCGCCCTCCAGCTCGTCTTGGACGACCCGTCGGAGGAGCCGCACGGGATCGATCGCAACCCGCTGTCGGGAAGCGACCCCCCGGGCGGCCAGCGGGTCGATCCGAAGCAGCGCGACGATGACGTCCTCTAGGGCGGGTCGACGGGCACCGTCGGCCGACGCCACCAAAATCCGGGGGAGACTCGTATCGATCGCGGGTTCGACTTCCCGGGGGACTACCAGCTGGGGCGGGAACTGTACCGGATATCCCAGGGCCGTCACCACTTCGGGGGTCAGCAGGAAGACCGGCGCGCCGAGCCGTCGAGCCTCGAGGACATCTTCCGGGCTCTCGATCGCGAGTCGAACACGGCGGGGTGGTCGGCCCCGAGAACGTCGTTCGGGACACACCACTCGAGAGGTCCGGTGCCACCCGCGCGGGAGTCCCGTCCACGCCGCTTCGAGCTTCACAGACATGCTACGTGCTTATTATTATTTATATTATTATGCGTTAGTGGCAACGATGGTCGATCGGGTCGCTCCATGTGGTTGAGCGGAGGACCGTTCTCTCCCGGGGGGCCGTGCGGGCTCCTGGGAGAGAACCTCCGGAGCCCGAGGAACTCACGCGTATCGCGCGGATACCACGCAGGCTGCGACGACCCCAGACTCGACGGTCCGTCGGATCCCCGGAAGATCCGCGGCGCCCGACGCCGGCAGCGCGGTCGCCACGCACCGATGGGCACGATCCATGGTCCCCGACCCGGAGTCCCGTGTTGTCGAGGTCCGTGCGCTTGGGACTCGAGCGCTGGCGGAATGAAGGGGCTCATCGAACTCATTGGATCGGTCATCTCCCGCCATCGCAGGCGATGGGCTCGGGCGGGGTGGGTCGCCCCCGAACCCGAGGGACCGAACGGTGCCTCCGTTCCGAGGAGGACCCCGCCCATCGGTGGAGGTCCCCGGTTCGGAGAGGCAGCTACAGCAGGTCGCGATCGAGCACTTCGCTCAAGCGATCGACCACGGTGACCCCGCCCTGGGAGGCGGGGTCCGGCGCGGACGGAGAATCCTCCTCCGACGGATAGCGGGTCCACAGGCCTCGATAGAGGACCGCGCCGCAGCCGGCCGCGCAGGCGCCGTCCACGTCGAGCTCCCAGCGGTCCCCGACGTGGAGCAGCTCCCGCACCGGTACGCCCACGCGACGGGCCGCCTCGCGGAAGATCTCCGGGTCGGGCTTGGCCCGCCCCACCTCACACGACGCCAGGATGTGCCGAATCCCCGAAACGCCTCGCTGGCGAAAGAAGCGCTGCCAGCTCTCGCCCCGACGGGCGGTGTTGGTGATCATCACGACCGGGATTCCGCGCTGGTCCAGCGCCTGCACGAGCTCCGGGAACTCGGGATTGATCGAGGGCGGGTGGGCCTCGAGTCCGGCCGAGGAGTAGATGCGGGCGGCCTCCTCGGCCGGCAGGGCCAGCGTTCCGCCCAGGACCCCCGCGCACTCGGCCACCACCACGCCCGGGTCGGTCGCGACCGTCCCCGAGCCCCGGTTCTCGAGCCGTTGGCGGACGACCTCGAAGGCCGAACGCACGTCCGACAGCTCGGGTCGTCTCCCGTCCGGGGTCCGGAGAATTTCGGCAAGTGAACGGACCCGGTCGTCCTGCCACTGGTCTTCCCGCTCCGCCGGGTAATAGAGGGCCGTGAACCAGAGGTCCACCGATACGGCCCGGTACGTCGGTGCGGTCGCCACGACGCTCGCATCGGCCGGCGGGCTTAACGGTGAGGCCACGTCGTGAATCGTCGACCGGTCCGCGCTCGCGCGAGACGATCTCGCACCGGCGCGGCCGCCGGCGGGCACGAACCGGTCCCCGGGGAGTCCCGGGGGTACCGGGCCCGTCGAAGCCCCTCGAGCTCCAGCGGGATGCTGCGAGAGACCCCCACCGGCGGAGCGATTGTCGCCGTGGGCGATGCCGAGGGCCCGCGGCGCCGAACACCGGCTCCGACAAACAGCGATGAGGCGGGCCGGTGCATCGTCCCGGCGACATCGGCCACGTCGCGGGGATGCGGTCGCCGGAAGCTCCCAGACCCTTTCTACTAGACGAATCCTCCCGGCGACGTCGACCATGGCCTCGGACTCCGTCTCCGCGAGCGGGCTCGTCGCGAAGTTCATCGGCGCGTGGAACGCGGAAACGCCGTCCGAATGCCGTCGTCTCCTGGAAGCCGCGTGCAACCAGCAGACCCGATTCGTCAGCTCCTCGGGCGAGCACATGGGCGTCGATGCCCAGCTGGATTCGATCGCCGCCTTTCATCGCCACTTTCCCAAGGGACGATGCTCGGCGCGTCTGCTCATGGAGCATCACGGATGGGTCCTCATCTCCTGGGTCACCGAGTTCGGGGACGGACGACCTCCGCTGCCCGGCGTCGATACCGCGGTCATCGGCCCGGGGGGTCGGTTCACCCAGATCGTGTCGTTTTCTCCGGTCTCCGTGCCGTAGGACGGTACTGACCCACCCGGGGGGGAATACCCCCGCGCTACGCAGACCAGACCCGACCGCGCGCGGACGTCCCCTTCGGCGTCGGATTCCCGGCCGGCCGTCGCTGCGGCTTCCAGGCAGGAACGGCCCTCGATGGAGTGCGTGGGTGGCCGTTGCCCGACGGGCGCCCCGTCCTCGGACCGTACCGTCGGCGTGCCCGCAGTGCCGCTCCGGAGGGGAGGGCCTGTAACCGATTATGCTACCATGCATGTGAAGTTACCATATCAGTAACTTTAACGTATATCCTACACATCCTCCGTCGGATGGAGATTCGCTCCCTCTCTCGCTCCGAGGCCAAGGTCGTGCTCGCGTTGGAGGCGGAGGGCACGGAGGACCTGACCCTCGCGGGCCTCCGACAGCGCGCCGCGGTCTCCCCGGGATTCGCCCGCAAGATCGCGCATGAACTTGTGAGAAAGGGCTGGCTCCAACGGGTGGGTCGGGGGAGATACCTGCTCAATCCGAGCCGACACGGCCCAGATGCGCTGCCGGACACGGATCCCCTCCGCCTCGGCAGCCGGATCGTCTCCCCGTACTACTTCGGATTCGCCACGGCTGCCGAGCTGCTGGGGCTGCTCCCTCAGGCGAGCCGCGTCTACTACATCGTTTCGTGGAAGCGAGGCAGCTCGCATTGGCCCCACCTCGCCCAGTTCCGACGGGTCACGATCGGACCCCACCGGTTCTTCGGCATCGAACGGATCGAACGCCGAGGAGTGTCGATCTGCGTCAGCAACCAGGAGCGCACCGTGCTGGACTGCCTCTCTCGGCCGGAGCTCTCGGGAGGACTGGGCGGCGTCGTGCAGATACTGACGAGTGCGCAGAGGACCCTCGACTGGGAGCGATTGGATCGGTACCTCCGACGCCTGCGCTCTCGCAGTCTGGCGCTACGCCTCGCCTACCTCGCAGACTCGTTTCTACGGATCGCCCCGCCTCCCACGCGTTGGCTCGACCGAGTCCGAGCCCGATCGGACGAGCCGTACATTCCGCTGGGAGCTCCCAAGGAGTTCGGCCGCCGGGGACCTCACGACTCGCGCTGGCATCTCATTCGGAACATCCCCGAGGCACGGCTGCGCGCAGAGGTGGACATTCATTGATCCCCCGGGCAGCGGCCAATCGCTTCGCCCACCGCATCGGAGCCGACCTCCCGAACGCGCTGCAGGTGGAAGCGCTCCTCATCGCCCGAGAGCTAACGCACGGCGGAGGGGTGCGCGGACGCCTCGCGTAGAAGGAACAGACCCGCCTACGACCCATGGTCGCCGGTGACGCCGCTCGATTCCGCGAGGCCCGGAAGTCAGAGTATCGGGCCGCGATACGAGATCGTGCCCGACACGGAGTAGCTTCCCGCCCCGGTTCCCGACAATTCGATGAGATAGGTTCCACAGCTCGAGACCGTGAAGCTCGTACTCCCGTTGAGCGTGTCCTGGCTCCACACCGTGGAGCCGTTGGGGGCGACCAGCGCGACCGAGAGGCTCGCGACCGAGCTCGAGTAGGAGATCGAGACGCTCGCGCCGGTCGGGCACAGATCCTCCGACGTCGTGTCGTTGAAGAACGAAATTCCGCCGCCCGGCACGACGCTACCGTACGCGAAGCTGGTCGAGTGGTCCACCGGGACCGTGAAGAGCACGACGAGGACCGCGACCACCACCACGACGATCACCGTCGGCACCACCCACCGCGCCCGCCGATGCGGGCTCGGCGAGGTGGGCGGCGGGGGGATCGGCGAGGATGCCGGCGACGGAGCAGCAGAGGACGGACTTGCGGACATGCGGACTGAGGGGATTTCAGGGCGCCGACCACGGCGCCCGGCAGCGCCCCCAGTGCGGCAGGTGGCTTCAAGCTTGTCGGCCGCGCGACCGGGGCAGCAGCGCCCCCCTCGCTGCCCCGCTAACGCGCGCGCCGGTGCGCGAGCGACAACCTCT
>JASHQY010000107.1 GCA_030038885.1 Thermoplasmata archaeon
CCGGGGGCGCCGTCACTCGGGTGGGTACGACCGGGGGCGGCCGGGAAACGACCGGACGGACGGTCGGCGAAGCCACCGGCGGCGGAGCGTACCCCCGCGACGGGGCGGGGACCTCGGCCGGCCGGCGGGTCGTCCGCTCCGGCAGGCGCAGCCGTTCGTGACCGACCAGGACGAGGAACGCGGCGATCACGACGAGCAGCACGCCGGCGGCGAGCGCCAGGTACCATCCGGCCCCCGCGCCCCAGCTCGCGGTCCCGGCCGCGTCCGTCCCCCAGAACGACGTCGTCGGGGAGGCGTTCCCGGGCCCGAGGCCCTGGAACGTCGACGCGGCGCCGAACGCCCCCGGCTGGGCCGCGACGACCGCGATCGCCGCGATCCAGGCGAGGACCAACGCGACGAACACGAGCACGAAGCTGCCCGAACGCTGCCACCAGCCGGTCCGGCGGCCGAGGGCCGCGAGCAGCGCGAGGGCGGCCGCGAGCGCGATCAGGGCGACCGCGGCGGCCATCAGCCCGAGGATCGCCTCGTACAGCCCTCCCAGGCTCCCGCCGAAGGCGCTGTAGCTGAACGAACCCGCCGTGAACCCGCCGCAGTTCGAGCAGGTCACGACGTAGTCGCCGCCCGGAACGAATCCGAGCGAGATCGATCCCCCGGCGGCGCGGGAGGTGTAGAACCACCACGACGAGCCGAGGGAGATCGCGCCGAGGACGAACGCGGCGATCAGGAGGAACGCGAGCAGCCAGCGGGGGTTCGTGCGCTCGAGGCGGCGCAGCCCGCGCACCATGAGCGACCGGCCCCGAGCGGGTCCCGCGACCGCCGGAGCGACCGGTGGGCCGGACGGGGCCGCGGCGCCGGGCGAGACGACGCCCGCGGTGAGGGGTCGTCCGCAGGCACCGCAGAACCGCGCGCCGTCCTCGTTCGGGCGTCCGCAGGAGCCGCAGACGATCACGGGCGAACATCCTGACGGGGGCCGCACCGGCCGCGTCGTGGAGGGCGCAGAGGAAGGACCCCGATCACCATGGATGCCGGCGGTGACCGTCGCACCGCCCGCGCGTTCCTATGGGGTCCGCCTCGGATTTAAGGATAGGCCCCTCACGAGAGCGACCCGAGCCGCTCCGCCTACGAAGGCGGGGACGTCTCGGACGACCCGCTCGAACTGGCCGGGGCCGCCCCCGGGTGGGTGCGTAGGTAGCGGCGCCCGAGCGCCCAGCCGATCGCGGCCCCCAGGACCCCGCCGACCACCGCGCCGATCACGAGGTACTCGATCGCCGGGACGAGGGCGCTGAGGTTGAGCACCCCGAACTGCTGGGCGAGCAGCACGAACACGATGCCGAGCACGACGCCGCAGCCGGCGCCCGTGCCGGTCGCGCTCACGTCGCGCCTCCCGGCGGTGGGGTCGTCGGTCCGGTCCCGCCCGGGCCCGCCTCGGGCGTTGCCCCGGCGGCCGGCGACGCGGCCCCCGGGGAGCTCGGCGGGGCTTCGTGGCCGGCGCTCCAACGCACCGACGCGTACTTGCCGGACGTGAGGAGCGAATAGATCTCGTAGATCGCGATGAGGATCAAGACGATCGGCAGCACGGCCAGAATGTAGAACGGCGCGGAGATGTCGACCCAGAACGACTGGCTCCACGCGGTCGTGCCGTTGGTCGCGACGAGGCTCGCCGTGAGGAGGAACGTCCCTTCGAGGATGTACTGGAGCGCGCCCGTGCTCCAGTTGCCCATCGTCACGGTGCCCGACGCCTCACCGGTCGGGATCCCGATGTCGCGCGTGCCGAGGGCGAAGCCGAAGTAGAAGATCTGAAGGCGGGCGTCGTTGATCAGCCACGGCGAGAGCGAGAGGAGGGACTGGTTCCAGTCGTAGATGAGGCTCCCCACTCCGCCCGAGCCGAGCCGGAACGCGGCCGAGAACGTGGCCGCCGTGGAGATCGGCACGCCGTTCCAGTAGACCTCGGCCTGGATGCCCGAGGGGGCCTGGGCGGGCTGGGCGCTCACCGAGATCCCGCGGGCCGGAGCCGCGAGCGCTCCGAGCGGGGCCAGCACGAGCGCCGCGAGCGCGACCGCGAGGACCGCCGCGACGACCGAGCCGCGCCGCACCAGGGCCCGTCGGGAAGGCGCTCCCATCCCGCACGGCACTCGGGCCGGGGGTAATCAAGGTATGGTTTTCGGGTCGTCGGACCCCGGCGGCGGATCCGCCGGTGCCGGGCCCGGACGGAAGGTCGCGACGAACCGGTCGAGCTCCGCCGGCGAGAGCAGCTTCGGGTTCAACGGCAGCCACACGCGGGCGGTGTGCTCGCGCGCGAGGTGGTCGAGCGCGGCCATCCGCTCGACGACCCGGTCGAGGCCGTGCAGGCGGACGAGGTACTCCATGCCCTCGAGGAAGATCGCGGTGACATGACCCTCGGTCAGCGCGTGGGCGAGGAACGCGGAGAACCCCTCGAGGTCGGTCGGCTTGAGCGTGAGCCCGCGCCCGATGTTCGTGAGCCACCGGATCTCCACGGGACGCGAGCCGATGTACGCGCGCACCCGCTCGGGCGAGTCGCGCACGACGCAGATCCCCTGATGGCCCGCTGCGGTCGCCTCGAGGAACCGCTCGAGCGACGGGAGGTAGCTCGGGCCGACCAGGAGGTCGATCCCGGCCTCGGGAGGAGGCGCCGGAGGGGGGGTCGAGCGGGCGGCCGCGTCGGCCGGCGGAAACCCGAGCGATTCCGCGATCGAGGGTACGGGGGCGACCGCGACAGGTGCCATCGCTTCGGGCGGCCGGAGCCGGACCGCGGGCGGGGCCCCGTCCGGGGGCACTTCGGCGGGTGGAAGGGGGGGTGCCTGCGGCGCGACCGGCGCTACGCCCGGGGGCTCGGTGGTGGCTTCCGGGGGGGCTCCCGCAGAGACCTCTGCCGGCGCCACGACGGGAGCGGCCTCGGGGGCCTCCCGAGAGGGCGGGGGTAGCGCCGCGGGTTCCGACGCGTCCTCCGCCGCCGGGGCGACCTCGGGGACCGGCAGGTCGGCGAGGGGAACGGGCATCTCTCCGGG
>JASHQY010000108.1 GCA_030038885.1 Thermoplasmata archaeon
CGGGACCGGGGCGAATACGCGAGGGAACCTCGCCGGGGACGATGCCGACGCGCCATGGGTCGATAGGGGGTCCTGCCTCCGGTGGGGACGGGGGAGAAACGTACCCTATATAAGGCCTGCCGAGAACGACGCGCGCGCCCGGAAAAAAGGGCGCATTTTCGAGGTGAGACGACGACGGACGCGACCCCGCGCTCGGACGCGCGCGTAGAGAAATCGCGTTCCCGACGGGAGGCCGGGGGCCCGCGCGCCGGTGCCCCGACGGGCCCCCACGGTCGCTCCCCCGACGGGGGCTTCCGCCCGCGAACCGAGCATAAGTAGTCGGGGAACGGTGGGCCGCCCGGGTCGGTTCGTGCCGTCGGTCTCCGGGATCCCGGTCTCCCTCGAGGACATCGAAGCGGCCGCCCGGAACCTCGCGGGCAAGGTCGTCCGGACCCCGTTGATCGAGGCGCCGCACTTCTCCGGTCTGCCGGACACGCCGATCTACCTCAAGCTCGAGAACCTCCAGCGGACCGGGGCGTTCAAGCTGCGCGGCGCCACGCACCGGATCGCGCAGCTCACGCCGGAGGAGGCGCGGCGGGGCGTCGTCGCGGCGTCGGCGGGGAACCACGCGCTCGGGGTCGCGTGGGCGGCCCGGGCGCGCGGGGTCCCCGTGACGATCGTGATGGCGGAGACCGCCTCCCCCCTGAAGGTCAGCCTCACGCGCGCCCTCGGCGCGCGCGTGCTCCTCGAGGGATCGAACTACGACGAGGCGCACGACCGTTCGATCCGCCTCGCGGCCGAGGAGGGGCGGACGTACATCCACCCGTACGACGACCCGTTCGTCGTCGCCGGTCAGGGCACGATCGGCCTCGAGATCCTCGAGGACCTGCCGAACGTCGCGCGCATCGTCGTCGGGGTCGGCGGCGGGGGACTGTTCTCCGGCATCGCCGCCGCGGTGCGCGGCCGGGGCAGCGCGGCGGACCTGGTCGGGGTCCAGCCGAAGGGGGCGGACAACCTTCGCCCGTCGCTCGAGCGCGGCGCGGTCGTGCCGGGCCCCCGCCCGTCGACGTTCGCCGACGGGCTCGCGACCCGCCAGATCGGGGACCTTCCGTTCCGCATCCTCCGCGCGGCGGGCGCGCGGGCGTTCGCGGTCGACGACCGCACGATCGCGCGGGCCTGCTTCCTCCTGCTCGAGCAGGCGAAGGTCCTCGCGGAGGGCGCGGGGGCGACCCCGCTCGCCGGCCTTCTCGAGCACCCCGAGCTCGCCCGGGACGGACCGGTCGTCCTGGTCGTCAGCGGCGGGAACCTCGACCCGTTCCTGCTCGACCGGATCCTGTTCATCGGCCTCGCCGCCGAGGGACGGCTCCTGCGGCTGCGCGCGACCCTCGGCGATGTGCCCGGCCGGCTCGAGCAGTTCCTCTCGGTCGCCGCCCACGAGGGCGCGAACGTGCGCCACATCCTCCACAGCCGGGAGTCGCCCGACCGCCCGCCCGGCGAGGTGACGGTCGAGGTCGAGCTCGAGGTCCGCGACGCCGCCCACGGGAGCGCGGTCGAAGCGGCGTACCGAGCGCGGGAGTGGACCGTCGAGCGGATCCCGCTCGAGCCAACGTGAGGCGCGCGCGGCCGCCGGTGCGGCGCGACCCCCCGCGTCCCCGTAAATAGGCTGCCGGTATGGTACGGCCGAGGACAGCGACGATGACCCCCTCCGGCTCCGAGCGCGCCCCGGGCGACCGACCGGATCCGCCCCGCCTGTGGACCGCGGACGAGGCGAGCGCGCGGATCGCCGACCTCGAGGAGCTCCTGCCCCGCCTCCGCGGCTGGGTCGTGCGGTTGCGGGAGGTCCACGAGGAGAACCACCGCCTGGCCGAGTTCTGGGGCAGCGACCTCGACGCGCCCGACCACGCCGACCACGCGCTCAAGCAGCGGCTCGACGCCGAGTGGCAGCACCTGACCCGCCGGCTCGAGGAGGCGGTCGCGGGGCTCCGCAAGGAGGGGATCGAGGTGAAGGACCTCGAGCTGGGGACCGTCGACTTCTACGGCCTCGAGGACGGCGAGATCGTGTTCCTCTGCTGGCAGCGCGGCGAGCCGCGCGTCGCCCACTATCATCCGCTCGCGGGATCGTTCCGCACGCGGCGCCCGATCGCCGAGGCCGCCCGCCGGGCGAGCCCCCACCCGCGCGGCTGATCCCCTCGGTCGAGGACCCTCAGTCGAGATCCGGCGCGGGGCCGGTCTGGGCCAATTGGACCGCCCGCAGCGCGAGCGTGAACGCCCCAGCCCCGGCGAGGACCGCGCTCAGGCCCTCGAGGAGCGGGAACGCGGACGAGAGGCTCAGGTAGAACAGGGCCAGCGGCGCGAGGATCCCGGCGGCCCCGCCGACGACGCCGAGCGCCGGCCGGTCCTCCCGGAACGTCGCGATCGCCGCCGCCCCGGCGATCGCGGCGATGATCCCGAGCAGGACGGCCGCGCTCCCGACCGACGCGACGAACTGTTCGAGGTCCCCGAACGGCGCGAGCGCGACGCTCGTCGCGTTCGACGCGCCGCCCGGCGCGAGCGCGATCTCGAGGCCTTCGGACTGCGTGCCGTAGATCGACGAGACGAACGTCGTGAGCGTGACCGGGGCGAAGCCGGGGGCGCTGACGTTGAGCGCGACGCCGCCCGGCGGCAGGCCCGAGAACGAGAACGCGCCGGCCACCCCGGTCGTCTCGGTCGTCGTCCCGCCCGCATCGTCCGTCATCACGACCGTCGCGCCGGTGAGCGGTACCGCGAAGCCTCCCTCGTCCCGGACGACGGTGCCGTTGACGACGAACGATCCCGGGCCGGTCGCCGCGACGCCGTCGTAGACGAGGACCGCGGCGAGGGCCGCGCCGATCACCGCGACCGCGAGGAGGGCGGCCGCGACCGGCCGGCGGGCGCGCCAGCGGGGCACGCGGGGACGCGGCATCGGGGGATATAGTCCGGGAAGCACCTCCCAGGTGTAGAGCGGCGGGAGGTCCCGCGGCACGACCACCGGCATCGGGGCATGACAGTTCGGGCACGGAAACCACTGCGTCGGCGGCTCGGCCGCGAGGACGACCCGGAGCTCGGCGCCGCACGCCGGGCACCGCACCGCGACCGTGGACAGGGCCATGCCGGCCCACCGAGCGCCGCAGGCGTCTTAGCCTTGCGGCGCGCGCTCGCGAAGCCGCACCCGCGCGTGGTCGGCGTCGACGACGGGGCGTTCGGCCGGCGGGACGCGTTCGCCCCGATCGCGGCGGTCGTCGTCTCCGCCCCTGCGTACGTCGACGCGGTCCGGCGCGCGCGGGTCCGCGTGGACGGGACCGACGGGACCGACCGGGTGATCGCGCTCGTCCGGGCGACCGGTGCCCTCGACGGGATCCGGGCGGTCCTCCTCGACGGGGCGGTCGTCGGCGGGTTCAACGTGCTCGATCTCGACCGGCTCCACGGCGCGCTCGGGGTCCCGGTCGTGGCCGTCACGCGGCGGCCGCCGGACTTCGGCCGGATCCATGCGGCGCTGCGCGCCTGGTTCGGGCGCGACGCCGAGCGGCGCTGGCGCCTCCTGCGCGCGCAC
>JASHQY010000109.1 GCA_030038885.1 Thermoplasmata archaeon
CGGTCCTTCCGTCGCTTCCCCAGCACCTGCTCGGGCACCGTGTGACCGGCGCTGCGGGAGACGGTGAAGAACGCGGCCTTCGTCTCCGGGCTCAGGAAGTCCCACAGGTGGTGGTTGACCCCGTCCACCCGCCACCCCGTCCAGTCGACATGGACACTCCGCCCGTGACGCACCGCCTCGCGGATCGCCGCGTAGGCCGGGGCGAACAGCTCCGCCGAGCGGCGGAGCATCGCGTCGATGGTCCCGGCGCTCACCGAGAGACCGTAGTGGGTCGAGAGCAGGTCCTGGAGCCCCGAGGTCGTGAGTCCCTGGAGCGACCAGTAGCCGACGAGGAAGTGGCTGCCCCAGTCGAACCGGGAGCGCGGGGGAGCCACGAAGGGCGCGAAGCGCGCCCGACGGACCCGATGGCACCGGGCGCACCGATACCGTCCGATCCGATACTTCGTCACCCGCACGTGGCCGGGAACGATCGCCTCGACCACGCGTTCCTCGATGGCAAACGACTCCCCGAGCCCCTCCCCGCACCGAGGACAGCGTTCGAGGCGCACGTCCTCAATCGCATCGATCCTCGCCGGCGTGGGGCGGTGGTGGGCCTCGTGGCCCTCCACCGCTCCCCGCTTCTTGCGTTCCTCCTCGGGTCGCTCCGAAACGTTCGCTCGGGCCCGCTCCGGAGGAGGAGGGGTCCGTCCCTCGAGCGCATGGATCCGTTCGGAGAGGTCCATCACCTGGTCGCGGAGCAGCTGGTTCTCCTGTTCGCGACGACGATCCCCGGCCTCGTGCGCTCGCCATTCGTCGGCGGTGAACACGACGGGTCGGACTTGGCGCCGCTTGCTCACGCCACCGAGGGAAGCGCTTCCCGGATTTAGTACTATGTACGCGGAGGCAAGGAAGGCCGGGTAGCGTTCGTCAGGCCGATTTGTGAAGGGTTACCGTTGAACTTAGCGAGTATTCGCATTGGTCGAGATTCCCACGCCTCGTCGCATTCAATCGTCGTATCCTACACCGCAAACACCCAAATCTCCATCTCCATCAGTACTCACAGAACATTGAGTTCAATGCGTTGAGCTGGGCTATCCCGCTTGACCAGGTCGCATCAGTGATTCAACGTGAACTCTCACCTAAGGACCGCCTACTCGAGGCGGAGTTCGACAAGAAGATGCAAGCACTATCGGCGGTACCCTTGCCGCGTAGCCCTTAATCCGAAACATCGTAGTGAGCATGAACTCAGCCCTTCGAGCAGAGCCTGAGGGTCCAAGGGGTAGGCCATCCCTAACGGCGAGACGGGGTTTTTGTTCACGGGGCGAACACGTACCCTTGTCGGCTCCTCCAGGCCAAGGATACCCGTAAGCTCAAGTCACCGGTATCGGTACACGCCTCGTGACGCTCCTCGTCTGCCTCAAGTCAGAAGGGAGACTTGTCCTCGCGTGCGATTCCCGGGGAACCTTCGGCGATCCTCGAGGGGTGACAGCACAAAACGACTCACAGATCAAGCTGTTTCGGCTCTCCGATCGAGTAGGAATCATGGTGGCAGGAGTGGGAGAGCTCGGCGCCACAGTCGTACATCGTCTGCAGTCTCAGCTCTCGGAACCGAAGGCGGGGATTGAGGAAGTCCTGCCAAAGGTGTCGTCCAGCCTGGCCTCGATGTTCGATCAATGGTTTCCGTTCGAGAAGTTTCAGGTTCAGCCACTCGAAGAGGGAGAAGCCACGCGCCCGGACGTCGCTTGCATTGTTGCCGGGTTCCCGACGAGGGGGAAGCCCAAGGAACGAGAAGCGGAGATCTACAGCCTGCTGAGCCCGCTGAACTTCGCCCCGCTGCTCCACAACTATGGCTTCGCACTATCGGGCGTGGCCCAATATGCCCTGTACCTGATGAACAGGATTTACCACGAAGGGATTTCGCTCGACGACGCTGAGGCGATCGCGCACTACGTGATTACTGAAACAGCGACCCAAGACGGCAAGGTAGGCGGACCAGTTCGAATGGCTACCATCGAACCTGATAGGGGATACCAGGAGCTGCCCCCCGAGAAGGTCGCTCAGTTCCCCACCCGCGACCGCAAGGTTAATGAAGAGCTCGCGAAGCTGTTTAGAACTCCCGGACGTTAGGACTATCGATGGAGCCGAAAGTACGGGTCGTGGAGGGGCCACTTCCCACCGACGCCGAGGGCGCACGTGTGGCCGGTGGAATCGGTTGGTACCCTTGGTCGGTCGGCGACGCCAGAGTGTATGTCCCGTCGTTGACCAACGGCACCCGCCCTGTTCCTGCGCGCGTCGCCCGAGGGAGTCGCGAGGCCCTTATGGCAGTCGCCAAGCGAGTCCTGCAAAAGGACGACGCCATCTTTCGCGCTCTAGCTTGAGCGGAAGAACGAACTTCGAACCCATTCTCGTACTTCTTCTTCGTTGAGACCAATCGCGTCGATCGACTTGACGAAACTGACAACGTCGTCGCGGGAAATCGCGATGTCGTATCCCGCGGCAGTCATCAGCGTCCGGCAAAGTAGCCAACCCGTCCTGTGGTTGCAATCCATGAACGGATGCTCTCGGACTACTCTGTGAAGCGCCACCCCTGCAAGGTCCCACACAGGCCTACCTTCGGACCCGGCACGGCGAATGCCATCGACAACCCACTCGATGGTACCTTCGTCTCGTACCGACTTAGAGGTATGCTCTCCGCCGACGTCGAAGGTAAGGTGCCAGAGCGACTTCACGAATGCCACGTCGACAGTGTCGAAGCGGGCTGCATCAACATCTATCGGATCGGGTTGCATGGGGCCGCGTTGAGAGAGTCGGAGTCTTTAGGCCCAGTGGGGCGAAGCGAGTACCCCGAAGTCCCTGCTCTGGAGGACCCTCAGGGTTTGGGGTCTTAGAGAAAGCGCGCTCGAACAGGATCCGCGGGCGACAAGTTCGAATGGCAGCAGACCGTTGCTTCCCAGCAGATTCCGGGGCCCCAACACCCTGGGACGGCAGTCGGGCCAGGAGTGGCCCCAAGTGGCGTCGCGACGCCACTATTCCTCGTCAGAAGTGGCGTCGGTGCCGCCCCTTAGCGCTCGAGCTTGGCTTATCATGCAGACCAAGGAAGACGCGCAGATTTGACGTTCATCTGGCAGCTAGCGAGAATCAGGGTAATGGGACCCTAGCCTGCGCGCTTGGACAGCCTATTCGATCCTACTTGATGTGCACGATGGCGCCTCGCTGCTGGAGCCTCGACCGAGAATCAAAGATGTCCTGACGGTTCTTGTACTCGTGTTGGAGAATCACTACGATCACACGGAGGCCGCCCGAGTCCATGTATCGTTGGACCTGGGTTTCCATTCTGTCCAGCTCGGCCTTTGCAGATGGCAGCTTGAGTTCGAGACGGGCCGCACCCTTGACCATCAGATCGTATCGCTTCCCTGACTCAGCCTGCTGCCTGCTGACGTTGCCCTCCCCATAGACCGCACGAAGTGCCCCAAGGAGCTCCGCCTCGTAATGACTCTCGGATTCCCAAGTGTATGGGAAATTGTAGTTCTGCACGAAAGCATTGACGCTCTCGAACGACGGCAGAGTCGCGGAACCATCAGCCATCGCAGGCGTCACGCTTACCGTGACAGAGACAGGCGGCGACGGTGCGCGGGGCGTCTCGGCTGGCGGCTGAGCCTTTGAGGGTCTGACCACGGGCTTGGCCGGCTCGGGTTCGGGCGCAAGGGGTGGAGGAGCGGGCGCGGTCGCCGGAGTCGTGGCCCCACCTTTGGCGCGTGGAGGGCGCTCCTTTCCGGCGGCTGCTTGAACTCGCTCAAGTAACTCGGATCGTGCATCGGAGAAGAGAGACTTGCCCAGCCCGAGCAGCGAACTCGGCTTCTCCGCCTCAGGGACTCCAAATCTTCGCACGATGACTCGGAGGTCGTCTTCAGAAAGTTTGGAAAGGACATCCCTTGCCTTGAGACCACGGATGCTTAGCAGTCGCTCGGCAACTTCCTCCCGGCTACCCTGCCGTTGGCCGCCGAGGGCCACCAGCAGGCTGACGATGTCTTCCTTGGTCAGTCGTTCTCTGACCGCGAATTCGACAATCGTCTCCTCTTGGTCAGCCACAGAAGCGGGCTTCGACGGGCTCATCAGTTCTCACGGGAAACAAAGGGCGGCTTGACTCTTCCGCCACCGGGGCGGAGTTGTCTTCAGACCCCGGAGAGATGACCGAACGAGGTCGGTTCCCGTCAAGGAGGTGGCCCCCGTCCTGCTGGCGAGGAAGCTTGGCGGTCCGCCCATAGTGGTCAAGGTGAGTGACATCTGGGCCGAGTTGGTAAATCGGCACGCCCTCCAGAACGTCGTCCCGGCGCCTGAACCATCATGCGATTCGTCGTCAGGGGACGAGGTTGCAGGAGTGGTTGGTTTGGGAATCAGGTCTCACCCCTATCCACTCTAACTCCCGCAGTAGTTCCACCACGCTGAATCGTGCAACGCTCTCTGAATTCAGCTCAAGCGCTGAGGGGGTGTTGTTGTTGACCGAGGGCCGGAATCCGAGAGGACCGATCGTAATTCCTTGAGCTGAGCCCAAGCGGTAGCATCCCGCGTGATAACAATCGAGAGTCGACCCTGACCTTGCGAGGGGCCCCAGGAACCAGATGGGTTGGAATCCAAGGACCACTCGCCGTTCCTTGAGTTGAGCTCCAGCGGTTGTACCGCGGGTCGTAGTATCGCGGAATCAGAGGGCCCGACCGAAACTGGGATAGACCCCCGAACCCCGCCGCAGCCGGCACCTGTCTGGAACCGCAGGGACCTTGCGACAAGCGAGTCGTCACCGCGCGACCGTTTCATCAGCGAAGGCCGAGGGCCTCCCACTGGCTCGAACCACGGGCTCAACCCGGGTTGGAAAGGCCGAACCGGCCCTCAGGGCGGGCCTTCCTTCGGCGCGAACCCGGGTTGGGATTCGGGTTGTCGGACCCGGATTCAACCCGGGTCGGGCAGTGGGATCGAAGGTCCTCTGACGGAGGCAACAGAAGCAAGCGTGGACAGCCAGGGCAGGGATGGACGGGTAGGACGGTCGTAGGCGCGGACCGGAGCGGGGACGGGACGGAATGGGTTGGACGGACTGAGCGGCGAGGGTCGGGAGGTGGATTGGATGCATGGCCTACCGTATGGAGGGCGCCTGCCGCCAGTCGGGTCGACGATGATGCCTCTGGGGATTAGGGTGGTAGTAGGCCGACGTGGGCCGGGCAGCGTGCTCTTGGATCACCGGTCCGATTGCATGGGAAACAAAAACAGGGGGCGGGCCGGCACAAGCCGGCCCGCAGGAATGGGTTGGGCAAAGTCGTTCGTCTCTTGTGTTGGAGGTGGGGAGGGGTTCCGAGGCGAGACGCAGAGCGTAGAGCCAATCGAGCCCGGGGACGTCCGATTGGTCGCCGGAACAGGCCGCCGGGGCGATCAGGGGGCCAAAACGGGCCGGATTCTTGTCAGATGGGCTCGGCCGGATTCGAACCGGCGGTCTTCGCTGTGTGAGAGCGACGTCGTAACCACTGGACCACGAGCCCGCCGACCGAGGGCGAGGGGTCCGGCCAGATAAGGCTGCTAGAGCGGCAGCGCGAGGACCGCGGGCAGCGCGAGGCTCGCGGCCACCGTGAGGAACAAGCCGCTCGCGAGCGCGAGGCTGCCGGCGTCGGGGTCGCCGTAGCGGGTCACGAAGTAGAGGGTCGTGTCCATCGAGGTGGCGCCCCCGACGGCGGCGAGTCCCGCCCCGCGCAGCCGACGGCCGAGGTACGGGGCAAGGAGCATCGTGAGGTCCTCCCGCAGGAAGTTCGTCAGGAACGCGAGCAGGCCGAGGACGGCGCCCGCGCGCGCACCGACCAGCGGCCCGGCGAGCGAGTAGAACCCGAACGCGAGGGAGGTCGCGAGCGCCGGCCCGATCGCGAGCCGATCGGCCACCGAGAACAGCGCCGCGGCGACGACCGCGGCGGGGACCGCCGCCGCGAGGGGCTTCCAGACCCGACGCACCCCCGCGAGGCGGAGCGTGATGCCGAAGCCGACCAGCGCGAGGAGCACGTAGAGCACCCAGGGGATCGCGACCGCGGACGGGACCGCGACGACCCGCCCGACGCCGAGCCCGATGAGGAGCGCGGCGAGCAGGACCCCGCTGATCGGCCAGCGGTCGCCCGCGGTGGGTGAGGACGGCGCGCCGGCCGGCTCGGGCCATCGGCGCGCGAGCGCGAGGTAGATCCCGACGGTGAGGGCGAGGATCAGCGCGACGAACGCGGCCGCGACCGGGATCGTCGCGAGGAGCGAGAGCGCGGGGACCGTGTCGAGCGACGCGCCGAGCAGACCGACGAGCACGACGACCGTCCCGAGGGTCGCCCGCGCGACCCACGGCCCGCGCGCGGGAACGACCCGCCCTACCGCGAACCCGAGCGCGAACGCGATGTAGAGCAGCGAGTCGAACGCCACAGCCGGCCTAGGGGTTCCAGGCGGAGATCCCGGGACGGCGTCGGCGGGCCGTGGGGGGGCCCAGCCAGACGGTCTCGTCGCGGTGGGCCCCGTACCCGACGTACTCCACCGGCACGCCGGTCGCGTCCTCGACGAACGCGAGGAACCGCCGCAGCTCCGAGGGGAGCGCGGTCGCGCCCTCGCGCCGGATCCGCTCGCGCAGGTGCGCGTGGAACTCGGGCCAGCCCGGCCACGTCTCGTAGATCGGTTCGGCCCGGGCGAGCTCGTCGGCGTCGCTCGGGAGCCCGTCGCGCACGGTCGACCCGTCCGGCATGCGGTAGCCCACGCCCACAGGAACCTCGTCGACGCCGCCCAGGACGTCGACCTTCGTGATCGCGAGCGACGTGAGCCCGTTCAGCCGCGCGACGTAGCGCAGCAGCACGAGGTCGAGCCACCCGCACCGGCGGGGACGTCCGGTGGTCGCCCCGCGCTCCCCGCCGACCCGCCGCAGGAACTCGCCGCGCTCGCCGACCTCCTCGGTCGGGAACGGGCCGGCGCCGACGCGGGTGCAGTACGCCTTCGCGACCCCGACCACGCCGTCGAGCTCGGTCGGCGGGATGCCGCTCCCGACGAGCGCGCCCGCGCTCGTCGGGTGCGAGCTGGTCACGTAGGGGTACGTGCCGAAGTCGACGTCGAGCAGCGCGCTCTGCGCCCCCTCGAGGAGGACGTTCTCCCCGCGCGCGATCGCGTCCCAGAGGATCGGCTCGGTCGTCCGGACGAGCGGGGCGAGGCGCGTTCCGACCTCGGTGAGGCGTCCCGCGAGCTCGTCGATCGGCGGAAGGTTCGCGAGGTGGGGCTTGGTCGCGTAGAGCAGCTCGAGCCGTTCCCGCAGCACCGCCGGACGGCCGAGCTCGCCCAGGCGCAGCCCGAAGCGGCCGGCGCGGTCCGCGTACGCGGGACCGATCCCGCTGCGGGTCGTGCCGAGCGACGCCTCGGGCCGCCGGCGGCCCCGGAGCTCGTCCTCCCACGCGTCCTCGACCTCGTGGAGCGGCAGCAGCACGTGGGCCCGGTCGGAGAGCACGACCTCGCCCCGCAAGAGGCCCCGCTGCTCGAGCCCGGTGAGCTCCTCCTCGAGCTTGAACGGCTGGATCACCATGCCGGGGCCGCTGACCCCGGTGACCCCGTGCCGCAGCACGCCGCACGCGAGCTGGTGCAGGACGACCGGGCCCTCCGGGAGCACGATCGTGTGCCCGGCGTTGGGCCCGCCCGCGCTGCGGACGACGTAGCGGGCGGACGCCGCGAGAAAGTCGACGATCTTGCCTTTCGCCTCGTCCCCGAACTGCGCCCCGAGCACGATGCGAACGGTCATCGGTCGCGTCGCCGGTCCCGGAGCCGAGCGGATAGAAGGCCCTTGTGGCGGCGCCCGACGGGTCGCGGGCGTGCGAGGGCGCCGCCCGGCAGCACAACGGTAATGAAGGAGGCGACGGTCGCCGGCGAGATGGTCGCCCAGCGGGTGCGCACCGTCGAGATCTCCGGCATCCGCAAAATGTTCGAAGCGGCTCCTCCCAACGCGATCAACCTCGGACTCGGCGAGCCGGACTTCGAGCCGCCGTCCGAGGTGATCGAGGCGATCTGCGCCGCGGTGCGGGACGGGATGAACCACTACGGCCCGTCCGCGGGCCTGCCCGAGCTGCGGGAGCGGATCGCCGAGCGCTACCGCCCCCGCGACCCCAAGACCGGCCGGGAGAACGTCCTCGTGACCGGCAGCGGGTCCGAGGGCCTGATGGCGATCGCGATGGCCCTCTACAACCCGGGCGACGAGGTGCTCGTGCCGAACCCGGGGTTCGTGCTGTACGCGCCGCACGCCCGACTGATGGGCGCGACCCCGGTGCCGTACTCGCTGCACGCGCGCGCGCGGTACCTGCCGGACCTCGCGGAGCTCGAGCGGCTCGTCTCCCGCCGGACGCGGGTGCTCGTCGTCAACAGCCCGTCGAACCCGACCGGCGGGGTCTTCCCGGCCCGCGTGGTCGATCGGCTCGTCGACTTCGCGGAGCGGCACGACCTCACGATCGTGTCGGACGAGGTCTACGAGGAGATCGTCTACGACCGGTCGTTCGCCTCGTTCTGGGGGCGGACGAACCGCGCGGTGATCGTGAACTCGTTCTCGAAGACCCTCGCGATGACCGGGTGGCGGATCGGCTACCTCGTCGCGCCCCGCGAGCTCGCGCTCGACCTCAACAAGATGCACTACCACATCATGGCGTGCCCCCCGACGGCCGCGCAGGTCGGGGCGCTCGCGGGCCTCGAGCGGAGCGGCCCGACCGTGCGGTCGATGACGCGGGAGTTCCGCGCCCGGCGGGACCTCGTCGTCCGCCTGCTCGGGCGGATCCCGGGCGTCGAGCTCGTCCCGCCCGCCGGCGCGTTCTACGCGTTCCCGCGGCTCCGTTGGGGCCAGTCGTCGTCGGAGATCTCGATGGCGCTGCTGCGCCGCGGCGTGATCACGACCCCCGGCGACGCGTTCGGCTCGCTCGGGGCCGGGCACCTGAGGATCTCGTTCGCGGCGTCGCGGGCGAACCTCGAGCAGGCGCTCGGGACGCTCGCCCGGTACGCGGAGGAGGTCGGCGTCGGATGATCCTGCGGGCGCTCGGCCTCCTCTTCCGCGCGTTCGCCCGCCTGACGCCGGGCGACGCGGGCCGCGACCTGGACACGGTCGGCGCGGAGCTCCTCCGCCTCGCGACCCGGCCGCTCAGCCGCCCGCGATCTCACGGTAAAGCGATCGCATCCGATCGGTCGTGACCTTCCAGTCGAGCGCGCGCACCCGCTCGGCGGCGGCCGCGACGCGGCGCCGGGTCGGCTCCGGCTCGTC
>JASHQY010000110.1 GCA_030038885.1 Thermoplasmata archaeon
CGGCTCAGTTCGCCTTCAGGAGCTCGGCGACCTTCGCGACCTCGGCGAGCACCTTCGTCACGTCGGCCGACTGGTCGACGACCGCGACGAGGAGCGCCTTCTTGCCGCTGCCGACGATGATCGTCTTCGAGTCGTTGCCCTCGATCACGATCCGCTCGGGCGGCGCGCGGTTCAGCTCGGTGTTCGCGGTCGCCGCGGCCCCGAGGATCGTCGCGCACATGATCGCGAACGTCTCGGTGTAGACGCCCGCCGGCACATCCGCGTAGAGGACGAGGCCGTCGCGGGAGACGAGCGCGGTCGCGATCCCCGAGATCCGGGTCTTGAGGTCCTTGATCACCGCGCCGACGTTCCCGGTAGCCATCATCTCGCGCTCCCTACATCTCCTCGATACGGAAACGGCACTCGGGATGCCCGGTGCTGGCGCACATTTCCTCGGTACACTTAACGCGCCCCCCCTTAAAACGTTCGTAGAACTCGCGGAGGATCCCGCGCAACCGGTGGCAGGTCGGGATGTCGCCCGGGGCGACCTCGATCGAGCCCCGCACGACGACCTCGGAGTCGCTGAACGTCATCTCCTCGACCCAGCCCCGCTCCTTCAGGATCGCGGCGGCGCGCTCGAAGAACTTCGTCCGGTCCTTCAGCGCCTCTTCCGCCATGTCGGTGCCGATGACCGACCCTTCCTTGAAGAACAGGCCGTGGCAGGCGTGCGACATCACGCCCTCGTAGAGCTCCTTGATCTGGCGGAGCTCGGTCTGGTCGATCTTCACGTAGCGCATGGCCGAGGCGGGAGCGGGACGCATCGTATATAGGTTCGTCGGCGCGGCGGCCGGGTTCACTCGGGAACGTCGGCCGTCGCCGCGTCGGGCGCGGCCGAAGTGCCCCCCGCGGCGAGCGCGGCCTCGAGGTGATCGAGGTCCGTGATCCGACCGCCCTGCACGTTCGGCCACACCGCGTGGCGGTCGAGCAGGATCGACGCGAGTCCCGCCCGCGCCGCGGCCCGGGCGTCGCTCCAGAAGAGGTCGCCGACGAACGCGACCCGCTCGACCGGGGCCCCGAGCCGGGCGGCCGCGGAGCGGAACGCGGCCCGGTCCGGGAGCGGGGTCGGCGCGTCGCCGGTGACGAGCAGCCGGGCCGGGTCGAGGCCGACGCGGCGCACGAGCCACTGGGCGGCGTCGGGGGGCAGCCCGGTCGCGATCCCCCACGCGACGCCGGCGGTGCGGAGGCGCTCGAGGGCAGGGGCGACGTCGGGGTACCGCTCGATCTCGCCCGCCGGGTGCAGGAGCCGGCGGACCACCGCCTCGGTCTCGGGCTCCGGCAGGGAGTGGCCCGCGATCGCGCCGAGCGCGTCGCGCAGGTGGCGGTCCAAGTCCCCGAGCCCCACCGGCGCGTCGCGACCGACGACCCCGCGCCAGCGCCGCCGGTCCCAGAGGCGCAGCGACCGCCGGACCGCGGCCCGCACCCGCCGCTCGCCGAGCGCGGGTCCCTGCGGCCGCCAGGCCCACTGCCAGGCGGTCGGGGTCTCGACCGGGACGAGCGTGTCGTCGAGGTCGAACAGGATCGCGTCGATCGCCGCGGCGCCGTACGGAAGCGACACGGTCGTCGAGCTCACGCGCGGCCGCTCTTCTGGAGTTCCAGGAGATCCTCGGTCGACACCTTCTCGCCCTTCTTGAGGCGCGCGAGGAAGTCCTCCTCCTTGGGCGGCTGGGCGTCGGCCCAGCTGGGGGGTGCCCGGCCCCCGCGGGCCGCGTAGAGCAGCTTCTCGATGTCGCGGACCTCCTCGATCGCGGCGATGTGCGCCCGGTGCGCCTCGTCGGCCGCGGTCTTGACCTCGATGAGCTTCGCCTGGATCTCGTCCGCCCGGCGGCGGAGCTCGTCGACGGCCTCGTAGAGCCGGACCATCGCCTCGTGCTCGGCCTGCGCCTCGATCGCGAACTGCCCGACGGCGGCGTGGTGCTTCTCCGCCTCGTCCCGCGCCTCGGCGAACGCCTTCATGGTCTGCTCGACCTCGGGGTCCTGCCGGAGCTCGGCGTCCTGGTCGCGGATCGCGGCCTCGAGGCGCTTCATCTCCTCGATGAGGCGCTTCTCCTGCTCCCCGGTGAGCGCGGTCGTCATGTGGCGGAACTCGAGCTCCTTCAGCTCCTTGCGCAGCCGCCAGACCGGGACGGCGCCGGGCCGCGGCGCGCGCGCGCGCTTCAGCTCCTGGACGCGGTCCCCGAGCTCCTGCAGCTTCGCGTTCCACTCCTCGCGGAGGCGCTTCTCCTCGCGGACCTGGTCGTTCAGCTGGTCGCGGTGACGCCGGTGCTCCTGGGCCTCCGCGCTCTTCGCGTGGAGCTCGTCAACGATCTGCGCGCGCTCCTCGGCGGTCGCGCGCGCCTCGGCGTTGAGGCGGTCGCGCCGGGCCCGATGGTCGTCGGCCCGCGCGTTGGATTCCGCTCGCTTCTGCTCGAGTTCTTCGGTCGCGTCGGTCAAAGGGCTCCCGCCTCGTCGTTCGAGGTCCAGGACGGGGGCCGTTCGACAGGGAGGGCCGATATAAAGACTTCCGAGAGCGGAGCCCCCACGCGGCCCGGCTTGCGCCTCCCGCGTCAGCCTCATATGCGGTGGGTCGGATGAAACGCGCCGTGGAGGAGGTCGGGCGGATCTTCGGCGACGTCGGCCTGGGCTCGTTCCAGCTGAGCCTCGCGAGCCCGGTCGAGCGCGGCGACTACCTCACGGTCGTGGACGAGCTCCACGGCAAGGTGCTCTGCCAGCTGGACGACCTCAAGCGGAAGAGCGATCTCGACCTCGAGGCGGCCGGGGCGCTGCGGCCGAACGACGAGGCGCCCGTGCACGAGAGCCTCCTCGGGGTCGCCCGCATCATCGGGTTCCGCGATCCCCAGGGGCTCGTCAAGCTCCCGACGATCCCGTTCCGCCCCGGGGCCCACGTCTTCCGGGCCGAGGAGCCGCTGATCGCGGAGGTCCTCGGGCTGAAGCACCACGCGAACACCGGCGCGTACGTCGGGATGCTGCGCAACCACAACCTCCGGGTCGAGCTCGACATCAACCAGCTCGTCCAGCGGCACGTCAGCGTGCTCGCAAAGACCGGCGGCGGGAAGAGCTACCTGCTCGGGGTCCTGATCGAGGAGCTCCTGCGCCACAAGGTCACGTGCGTGATCATCGACCCGCACGGCGAGTACGGCTCGCTGCGGGTGCCGGCCGAGAAGAGCGGCGCCGCCGCGCGCTTCGGGGTCGAGTCCCAGGGCTTCGGGCGCCAGATCCAGGAGTACTCGCCGGACGTGTCGCTGAACCCCTCGGCGAAGCCGCTCACGTTCTCGCTGCGGCACATCGACCCCCGCGACCTCCTCGTGTTCATGGGGCTCACGAACGTCAAGACGTTCCTCGCGCCGCTGAAGGCGATGATCGAATCGGTCGCGGCGGCGACCGCGGACTTCTCGGTCCACGACCTCGTGCGGGCGGCGGAGAGCGGCGAGGGGGCGATCGCCGAGACGCTCCACGAGCGCCTCGAGTACGTCGAGCAGACGAAGCTCCTCGGCCCGGTCGGGACGAGCCTCAACGACCTCGTGAAGAAGGGCGAGGCGACCCTGATCAACCTGCGGGGCGTCGCGCCGGACGTCCAAGAGCTCGTGGTCGCGCGGATCGCGCTGACGCTCTTCGAGAACCGCAAGAAGGACAAGATCCCGCCGCTCTTCCTCGTGATCGAGGAGGCGCACAACTTCGCCCCGCAGCAGGGGAGCGCGACGTGCTCGCGGATCCTGAAGAACATCGCGAGCGAGGGCCGGAAGTTCGGGCTCGGCCTGTGCGTCGTGACCCAGCGGGCGGCGCGGATCGACAAGAGCGTGCTCTCGCAGTGCAACACCCAGCTGATCCTCCAGGTGACGAACCCGCTCGACCTGAAGGCGATCGCCCAGTCGATCGAGGGCCTGACCGCGGGGATGACCGAGATGATCCAGTCGCTGCCCGTCGGGACCGCGCTGATCACCGGCGGCGGCTACCACACGCCGCTCTTCTGCGAGGTCCGGCCGCGCGCGACGCGCCACGGCGGAGAGAGCGTGCAGATCGTCGCCGCGTGACCGCGCGGAGCGCGGGCGGCTAATTCGGCCGGACCGCGTCCGCGAGGTAGCGCGTGATCACGCGGACCCCGAACGCGGTCGCTCCGGCGCTCTGGTACGCCGGCTGGAACCGGCGGGTCGCCGCGGTCGTGTAGGCGGGGCCGGCGAGGTCGAGGTGCGCCCAGGCCGTGCCGCCGACGAAGTTCTCGAGGAACGCGGCCGCGGTCAGCAGGCCCGCGACCGGCAGTTCGGTCGAGTTCCGCACGTCCCCGATGTCGCTCTTCACGAGCTCGCGGTGGTAGTCGGTCAGCGGCATCCGCCAGAGCGGCTCACCGGTGGCCGCCGAGGCGGCGAGGAGCGCGTTCGCGAGGCGGTCGTCGGTCGCGACGAGGCCGGCGGTGTCGTCCCCGAGCGCGACGACCTCGGCCCCGGTGAGGGTCGCGAGGTCGATCACCTCGTCCGGGCGGTACTGGGCGACCGCGTAGGCGAGGGCGTCCGCGAGGACGACCCGGCCCTCGGCGTCGGTGTTGAGGATCTCGATCGTCTTGCCGTTGAACGTCCGCACGACGTCGCCCGGCCGGTACGACGTCCCGCTCGGCACGTTCTCCGCGCACCCGAGCACGCCGATCACGCGGGGCGGCACCTTGAGCAGCGCGGCCGCCCGGAGGATCCCGAGGACGGCGACCGCCCCCGACTTGTCGAACTTCATGTTCGCGAGCGCCGCCGCGGGCTTGATCGAGATCCCGCCCGCGTCGAACGTGATCCCCTTCCCGACGACCGCGATCGTCTTGCCGCGGCGCGCGCCGCCCGGGTACTCGACGACGACCATCCGCGGGGGGTGCGCGGTCGACCCTCCGCCGACCGCGAGGATCCCGCCGCAGTGCATCTCGGCGAGCTTCGTCTCGTCGAACACCGTGACCTTGAGCCCGAGCTCCTTCCCGAGCGCCCGCGCCTCCTCGGCGAGCCGCTCCGGCGACGCGGTGTCGGCCGGGAGGTTCGCAAGGTCGCGGGTCCACACGACCGTCTCGGCGACCGTCCGCTCGTCGTCGACCGCCTTCCGTAGGAGGGTCTCCTCGCGCGCGAGCTCCTCGCCCAGCGCGATCGCCGCCTCCTCGACCGGTCCGTCGGACGTCGTGCGGTACTTCCGGAACTCGTAGGCGCCGAGGTACGTCCCGTCCACGACCGCCCGGGCCGCCGCCTCGCTCGGGACCGGGTCGAGCGCGAACGCGGCGAGGCGCACGGCGATCGTCCGCACGCCCTTGCCCTTGAGCGCGCGGACCGCCTCGGCGGCCGCCCGCCGCACGACCTCCGCGTCGTAGCGCGTTCGGGGGCCGAGGCCGACGATCACGATCCGCCCGTTCCGGTCGGGGCGGTGGACGACCGTGACCTCGCGCCGCTTGCCCTGGATCTCGCGCTGGTCCCACGCGGCGCGGACGAGACCCTTCGCCGCGGCGTCCTCCTTCGCGAGGCCGCGCGGGAACGCGGTCTCCTTGTCGCCGCGCTCGAAGACGCCGGTGACGACCGCGTCGGTCGCTGCGGCCGTCGCTTCGCGACGGTCCAGCAGGACCTTCATGGCCCGCCCGGCGGCCTCAGAACGACGGACGGATCTTCTGGCGGTCGATGCGGATCCCCGCCGGCGTGATCGCGAGCAGGTTCTTCGCGATCCCGGCCACGTCGCCGCCGGTGTCCTTCGCGACGTTCTTCAGCTCGACGCTCATCCGCTTCACGGCGACCTGATCGTTCGCGATCGACGTGTAGTCGAGGAGGACGATGTCCCCCTGGTAGGCGAGCTTCGAGACCTCGTGGAGGTCCTCGAACCGGAGGATCTCGGCCATCCGCACGGACCCGTGCGCGCCCGCGAGCGCCCCGACCTCGTCCTCGAACTGCATCGATCCGAGGTCGAGGAACGTCCCTTCTTCCAACGTGTCGGACCCGTGATGGCGCCGGAGGATTCCACTCTTCGACATGCCGCGCGACCTTCGCTCGAGGGCAACGAGGGGGGGTCGCTTCTTAAGACTATGGTTCCACGGTCGCGCGGGACGCGGCCCGCTCGGCCCCCGGCCCGTCGTCGCGGGGGAACCGAAGGCAGAGGGTCACCCGGTAGATGTCCTGGCCGTCCTTCCGCCCGAAGAGCGACGCCGACTCCTTCGGCCGGACCCCGAACCGCTGCTTCGCGAGCTTCGCGACCGCCCGCGCGGCGAGGGTCTGCGTGAAGTACACGTCGTAGCCCTCGGGGAGCTCCTCGGTCCACGCGACCGCGCTCCGCCAGTCAGCCCGGCTCTCCGCCCGGAGGGTCGACCAGATGCGGTCGAGCCGGGCGTGGAGGGCCGCGGACTTCTCGTTCGACCGCTCGGGCCCCCCGCGGAGCTGGATCACGGCGGTGTAGTAGCGCCCGCTCTTCCGGCTGCAGTCCGTGCACGACTGGTGCTCGGTCCGCACCGAGAGGCGGACCGACGCGGTGCGCTCGATCCCCCGGAAGCGGAGGTCGACCGTGCCGACCAGGTCCCGGACGGTCGCGGTCGCCGAGACCTCCTCCCAGCGGATCCGCCGGATCCCGACCTCGGGGTGGACCCGGAGGAGCGGCGCGAGGTCGTCGGCCGTGAGCAGCGGGCTCGACCCCGAGCGCTCCCACTGGGCCCCGACCTTCCGCGCCCCGCAGTGCGGGCAGATCACGACGACCGCGTGCTCCGGCGCGCGGACGAGCGCGGTCCGGTCCGCGGCGCACTCAGCGCACACGCCGTCGGTCAGCGGCCGCCCGGTCGCGCCGCAGACGACGCAGAACTCCGACTCCATCCTCGCGCCCCGGGTCCGGCTAGTGCATCGCGATGATCTCGGCGTGGGGAACGCCCCCGAGCCGGCCGGTCCCCTCCGGCCCGACGAACCCGCCCTCCCGGGCGAGCTCGAGCACCCGCTCGCCGAGCAGGTTCGCGATCGTCGCGCGCTCGAGCGCCCAGAGGAGCTCCTCCTTCGAGACCGCGCGATCCCCGTAGAACTGCGCCGAGATGCGGACGGTCCGCCCGGCGGTGCCGACCGGGAGGTCCTGGCCGAGCAGCTCGGCGTCGCACGCCGCGACGACGAACTCCGTGCGCACGCGGTGCACCCGCATGACCACCCCGACGCTGCCGACCATCCCGAGATCCCCGCTCCCAGCCCGGCGGGGGGATATATGGGCGGTGGACGCCGCGCTCCGTCAGAACCGCACGAGCTGGAGCCGGTTCGGGCGCGACTCGATGATCTCGCCCTGGTTGCGCAGGGTCTGGAGGAGCGCCTCCGCCCGGTTCGCGGGCACCCCCGCCCGGTCCGCGGCCTCGAGGTACTCCTCGACCGAGAACGTCGCCTCCGGCCGGTCCTGGAGCTCGCGCATCACCCGCAGCACGATGTCGAGGCGTTCCCGCTGGCTGTGGCTGACCCCCGACTGGACCAGGTCGACGTCCAGCTTCCCTCCCTCGGTCATCGCGACCCGCTTGAGGAAGTTCTGCATGATCTGGATCGCGCGCTGGGCGTCCTCGACGCCGACCTCGGGCGAGAGGCGGGCCTTGGCCGCCGCCTCGCTCAGCCGGATCAGCGCCTCGAGCTGCCGCGCGGTGATCGGCACCGGCGCGTTCGGCTCCTCCCCCTGCGCCCGGACCTTGACGTAGTAGTCCGAAAGGGCGGCGAACGCCGCGTCCGAGAGAACCGGGTGGACGGTCCGCTTGGCGTACGCGATGTACTTCTTCAGGAGCTCGGGAGGGAACGGCGCCGCGGACGCGGCCGGAGCCTCCGGCCCCGAGTACGCCCGCGACTCGCCCTCGCGGTGGGACGTGAGGATGCCGGCCGCCAAGCGGCGGTCCCGCTCCTGGTTCGGAAGGTCCTTGATCGAGAAGATCACGTCGAACCGCGACAGGAGCGTCGGCGGCAGGTCGATCTGCTCCGCGATCGTGCGATCGTTGGTGAACCGCCCCCACTTCGGGTTCGCGGCGGCGAGCACCGGGCACCGGGCGTTCAGGGTCGCGGTGATGCCGGCCTTCGCGATCGACACGGTGTTGTGCAGGACCATCCCCTCGGTCACGAACGTGTGGGTGGGTTCGACCGTCACGTCGTAGACCCACGGGTCCCCGGGGTTGGGGATCCGTTCGACCGTGCGGATCCGGACCCCGCGGATCGGTCCCTCGGCCTCCGGCGGACCTTCCCGGCGCGCGTCCCCGGCCCCCGGACCGCCGGGGGTGGGGACCCCGGGCCGCCGATCGGACCGGTACCTCTCCGCCCCGACCAGGGCGAGGAAACGACGCCGGTCCTCGGGACCGGACGGGACGACCCGGTGCGCGGGGCCCCGCGCCCGAGCGGGGGCGCGGCCGCCGGACGAGCGCAGGTCCGAGCGGATCCGCAACGAGAGGAGCAGGTCCGCGAAGTCCCGAGCGAGGCCGGCCGAGCTCGTGCGGATCCCGGCCCGCGCGGAACCCGGGGACCCGGCGGCCCGAACGGCGCCCCGCAGGAACTCCGCGCGGCACGCTTCGGACGCGTGGAAGAGGCCTCCGGGGATCCGCCGGCGTTCGCCCGCGCGCCGGACCTCGGGAAAGTTCGACTCGAAGTACTCCGCCACGTCCCGGTCGGACACACGGACCAGGTACTGCGCACCGCGGGCGCTGGCGCTCCGGGGAGCGCGCCGCGTCTCGACGCTCGGTTCGAGGTCGAACAGCGATCGGACGAGCTCTCGCGCGTCCTCGACGGTCTCGGGGTCGGTCGCGAGGATCGAGACCCCGGGCGCCGATCCCGTTCGCGGCGGGCGGACCGGACCCGACCCGGCCACGTACCCCAGGAGCCGGGCGAGCTCCGCGGAGATCCCGGAGGGGAACCGTCGGGGGATCGACCCGTTCGGGGAGACGGGCGCCCAGAGCGCGGCTTCGTTGAGCGAGCGGGGATACTCGGCGACCGCGGGCGCGAGATCGCCCGGCCGGGCCTCGGCGGCCGCGACGGTCGTCCAGCGGCCGTCCCTCCGCACGAAGAGCGGGTGCTCCGGGGTCACGGTCACGGACCGGCCGTTGGCCCAGGTCACGCGCACGAAATGGGGGGGCGCGGCGTGGCGGCTCACGCGGTCCGCCGGCACCGTCCGGAGCCCCCGGAAGTCGGTCGAGAGGAGCGCGAGCGTCCCGGGCTCGAGCGGGAGGATCTCGCAGTCCCTGCCCGGGACCACGCGCTCCGGGTGCGCGCGCAGGAGCGCGTCGACGAGGTCGCCGATCGGACGCTTCTCGCCGTTCGCGAGCATCAGCTCGAACGACCGGGGATACGACTGCTGCTCGAGGGTCTCGTGGGTGGCCGAGCGGTCCTCGGGCGTCATCTTGTCGAGCTCGTCGATCACGGCCATCCCGCCGTCCGCGAGCACGAGCATCCCGGCCTCGAGGACCCATCGCCCGCCGGCGAAGTCGTCCTTCACCGCGGCGGCGGTGAGCCCCGCGGCCGTCGCGCCCTTCCCGCTGGTGTAGATCCCCCGGGGGGCGACGTCGGCGATGTACCGCAGCAGCTGGCTCTTCGCGACGCCCGGATCGCCGACCAAGAGCACGTGGATGTCCCCGCGGACCCGCACCCCGTCGGGGTGGCGCTTCTCGACCCCGCCGAACAGCTGGAGCGCGATCGCCTCCTTCTCCTCCTCCATCCCCCGGATGCTCGGCGCGAGGGACATCACGATCTTGTCGACGACCGTCGGGTCGCCGCGGAACCCGAGGAAGAGCCGCTCCTCGTCGGGCGAGATCTCGATCTCGTCGTACTCCTGCTGCTTCCACTCGACCGAGTTGCCGAGCACGAGGAGGTCGAACGTCGTGTTGCGCACGAGGCCGCCGCGCGACGCGCTCGCGCGCTGGAAGCTCTTCAGGACCCCGTTGAGGACGACCCGGTTGCCCGGCAGCACCTGGCCCGTGAGGTCCTCGGTCAGCATGACCGCGAGCCCCTGGGGGTGCGCCCCGTGCTTGAGGATCTCGGGGTTCTCCTGGATCTCGATCCGCTGCGCGTCGACGTAGGCGGACTTCTCCGGCAGGAGGCGGAACCGCGTGCGCCCGGCGGGCTTGCCGCAGCCCCCCTGGGATTCCGGACACTCGAGCGGCTCGCGGAAGACCATCGACGCCTCGTCCTGCGGCTCGTGGAACTCGGTCCGGCACGCGACGCACTGGAACACCGCGTCCCGGATCTGCGGGCGCACCTCCGTGACCCGGCGCACGATGCCGTCCAGCGCGACCAGATGGTTGAGGTCGCTCTCGCGGATCTCCCGGATGAGCCGGTGCGCCGTCGCGGGAAGCCCGGTCACCCGGAGGCGCAGCCCCTCCGCCTCCCGGCCCGCCACCGGGAGGAGCTCGACCATCGCCCGCTGACCCGCGTTCAGGACCTCGTCGGGGCGCTCGAGCAGCACGTCGGCGAGGCCGGTGTCGACCCGGTCGACGTCGGAGAAGGCGACCGTCAGCGACCGCTCCTCGGGGAACCGGTCGCTCAGCGCGAGGATGTCGGGGCGGCGGCCGGCCTCCTCGAGGACGGACGCCCACCGGCTCTGGAGCTCGGGGGGCGCGGGCAGGGTCCTCTTCACGGCGGCCATGAGAACATCCCCCTCACGGGTCGAGGCGGTAGCGGTCGCGGGGGAACAGGCGGGCCTCCCGTATATTGGCGAGCCCTGCGAGCGACGCGACGAACCGGTCGACGCCGAACCCCCAGCCGCCGTGCGGCGGCATCCCGTAGCGGAACGCCTCGAGGTAGCCCTCGAAGTTCGCCGCGTCGAACCCTCCGGCGGCGAGGTTCTCTCGGAGGCGGGCTTCCCGGTGCTCCCGGGGGCCCCCGCTCGCGATCTCGAGGCCCTGGTACTCGAGATCGAAGTAGCCGGTGAGCGTCGGGTCGTCGTCGCGCCGTCCCGCGTAGAACGTCTGGAGCTTCACCGCGGTCGGAAAGTCGGTGATGTAGTAGAACGGCGTCCCGAGGTCCTTCGCGACCCGGGCGCCGATGATCTTCTCGTCCTCGGCCCCGAGGTCCTGCTCCGCGCCCGGCCGGCCGAGCCACGCCTCGCACGTCGCGAACGGGATCCGGGGGAACGGGGCCGTCGCGACCGGGAGGCCGTCGGCGAGCGGGTTCCCGCGCGCGCCGAGGCGCTCCCGGGCGAAGCGCACGGTCTCGAGGACGACGCTCTCGAGCGTCGTCCGCAGGTCCTCGGCGCCGTCGATGTACCCCATCTCGGCGTCGAGGCTCGTGAACTCCGTCAGGTGCCGCACGGTGTCGGACGGCTCGGCCCGGAACGCGGGCGCGATCTCGAACACCCGCTCGAACCCGGCGCCGATCAGCATCTGCTTGTACAGCTGGGGGCTCTGCGCGAGGTAGGCGGGCCGGTCGAAGTAGTCGACCCGGAACAATGTCGCCCCGCCCTCCGCGCCCTGGCGCAGGAGCTTCGGGGTCTCGACCTCGAGGAACCCGCGCTCGACGAACGCCCGCCGGAATCCCTCGAGCACGGCGGCCCGCAACTCGAAGATCGCGCGGACCGCCGGCTTCCTCAGATCGAGCACGCGGTGGTTGAACCGCGTGTCGAGATCGGCGCCGACCTTGTCGACGACGCCGAGCGGCAGCGGCACCTCCGCGCGCGTGACGACGCGGATCGCGGTCGGGAACAGTTCGACCCCCCGGTGGGACTTCTCCGAGAGCTTCGGGGTCCCCTCGACCTCGACCACCGACTCCCGCGGAAGCTCGCCGAGCAGCCGGAAGAACTCGGGGTCCGCCGACCCCCGCTTGAGGGTCACCTGGGTCGTGCCCGCGACGTCCCGCACCAGGGCGAACGCGACCCCGCCGAGAGCCCGGTACTCCTCGAGGTGGCCTGCGATCCGGACGGCCGTCCCGTCCAGTTCCCGGAGCTCACGCGACAGTCGGCGGGGCGGCGACAGGGCTCGCGACCTCCTGGCGAGCGAGGGCCGCTCGAACGAGGGCCAGGAACAACGGATGCGGCGATTCCGGTCGCGAGAGGAACTCGGGGTGGTACTGGACGCCGATGAAGAACCGGTGCGCGGGCAGTTCGAGCGCCTCGACGCGGCCGTCGACGCTCTTGCCGGTGATCGCGAGGCCGTTCGCCCGGAACCGCTCGAAGTAGTCCGGAGTGATCTCGTAGCGGTGGCGGTGGCGCTCCCAGATCTCGGTGCGGCCGTAGATCTCGGCGATCCGCGAGCCCGGCGTCAGCATGATCCGCTGGGCCCCGAGGCGCATCGTGCCGCCGAGGTCGTTGAGGGTCTTCTGCTGCTCGAGGAGGCCGACGACCGGGTCGGGCGTCCCCGCGTCGACCTCGGTCGTGTTCGCGCGCTCGAGCCCGAGGACGTTGCGGGCGAACTCGACCGCCTGCATCTGGAACCCGTAGCAGATGCCGAGGAACGGGATGCCGGCGGTCCGGGCGAGCTGGATCGCCCGGATCTTGCCTTCCACGCCCCGCGCGCCGAAGCCGCCGGGGACGAGGAGGCCGTCCGCGCGCTCGAGCCGGGCGAGGAGGTTCGGGTTCTTCGGGATGTCCTCGGAGTCGTACCACTGGAGCCGGACGTCCTTGCCCAGGTGGCCCTGCACGTGGTGGAACGCCTCGATGTGCGAGAGGTAGGCGTCGCGCAGCTCGGTGTACTTCCCGACGACCGCGATCTCGACCGACCCCTCGCCCCGCCGGTACGTCGCGAGGAACTCCTTCCACGTCGTGTGGTCGGGGGGCCGGTCCGGCAGGCCGAGGAGCTGCGAGAGCAATTGGCCGACGCCCTGGGCCTCGAGCACGAGCGGGACCTCGTAGATCACGGACTGGTCCGGGACCGAGATCACGGCCTCCGGGGGAACGTCGCAGAAGAGCGAGATCTTCGCCTTGATCTCCGGGGCGAGCGGGGTCAGCCCCCGGGCGATGATGAGGTTCGGGCGGATCCCGATCGCGCGGAGCTCCCGGACCGAGTGCTGCGTCGGCTTGGTCTTCGCCTCGCCGACCGGCCCGACGACCGGCACCAGGGTCGTGTGCACGAACGCCATGTGCCCCTCGCCGAGCTCGTACGAGAGCTCGCGCAGCGCTTCGAGGAACGGCATCGACTCGATGTCGCCCACCGTCCCCCCGACCTCGACCAGCACGACCTCGGCGCCCGCGGCGTGCGCGACCTCGCGGATCGTCCGCTTGATCTCGCCCGTGACGTGCGGGATGATCTGGACGGTGTTGCCGAGGTAGTCCCCGTGCCGCTCCTTGTCGATGACCGAGCGGTAGATCTTGCCGGTCGTGAGGTTGTGCGTGCCGACCAGGCTCTGTCCCAGGAAGCGCTCGTAGTTGCCGAGGTCGAGGTCGGCCTCGGTTCCGTCGTCGAGCACGAACACCTCGCCGTGCTGGTACGGGTTCATCGTGCCCGCGTCGACGTTGAGGTAGGGGTCGATCTTGACGATCGTGACCGGGATCCCGCGGGCCTTGAGGATGCGGCCGAGCGAGGAGGTCGTGATCCCCTTCCCGAGGCCCGAGATCACTCCTCCGCTGACCGCGATGACCTTCATCGGCCGGCTCCGGAGCATCGTAGCGGGTCGTCACGATAAAGGCTGTGGAGCGCCGGGACCGTCCGGCGCGCGCCGACGGACCGCCGCGAACTATCGCGCCCCGAACGGGACGCGCCGCCCGGACGGATCCCGATGGCTGCGGCCGAACTCGGCGAGCGGGAGGAGACGCTCGGCGGGAAAGACCGGACCGTCGACGCAGACGTGGTAGGGCCCGAGCGCGCAGGCATCGCACAGGCCGAGGGCGCACTTCATGTGCCGCTCGACCGAGCAGAACACGGGGACCCCGAGCGCCCCCGCCGCGACCGCGACCTTCTGCATCATGATCTCGGGACCGCAGGTCCAGACCGCATCGAACCGCTCGGCGGTCAGGAGCCGCTCTGCGACCGAGGTCACGAAGCCCTTCGTGCCCTCCGACCCGTCGTCCGTCGCGACCTCGACGCGCGCCCCCATCTCCTCGAAGCGGTGCCGGAAGAGGAGCTCAGCCGACTGGGTCGCGCCGAGAGCGACCGTCACGCGGGTCCCCTGAGCGGCGGCCCGCTCGGCCGCGGGCGCGAGCACCGCCGCGCCGGACCCGCCTCCGACGACCAGCACCCGTCGGGCGGAGAGGTCGAACCGGTTCCCGTAGGGTCCCCGGAGGCCGACCGTCGCCCCGACCGCGAGCTCCTGGACGTTCCGGCTCGTGGTCCCCATCGCCTTGATCGTCACGCCCTTCGAGGCCCCCTCGGTGTAGGACAGCGACATCGGCAGTTCGTCGTCGCCGGGAAACCAGATCATCACGAACTGGCCGGGCGCCGCGGGCCCCGGGTACGGGAACCGCAGCGTGACGGTCGATGGGGTCTCCACGACCCGCTCCGTCACCCGGACGACCGTCCGCACGGCCGAGCTAGGGGTCGTCCGATATAGCCCCTCGGTGAGCCGCGCCGGCCGGTCGGACGCGGTTACGCGCGCGCGGGGTGCGCGGCGCCGACCGCCGCGGCCACGGAGGAGTATCCGAGCTCGTCCAGCCGGCGGGAGAGGCCCTCCGCCAGTCGGCCGAACACCGCCACGCCGCTCTGGGTCACGGCCGTTCCGACCTCGAGCGCGCGCGCGCCGGCGAAGACGTACTCGAGCGCGTCCTCGGCGGTCGCGATCCCCCCGACCCCGATCACCGGGATCGCGACCCGGTCGTAGATCTGCCAGACGCAGGCCAGTCCGACCGGCTTGATCGCGGGACCGCTGAGCCCGCCCATCCCGTGCGCCAGCACCGGGCGGCGAAGCGAGGTGTCGATCGCCAGGCCGCGCACGGTGTTGATCGCGCTGACGGCGGCCGCACCCCCCCGCTCGGCGGCGGCCGCGAGGGCCGCGGGGTCGGGCGAGTTCGGGGTGATCTTGGCGATCACGGGGATCCGCACCTCGCGGACGACCGCGCGCACGATCTCCTCCACGTCCGCGGGGTCGCTGCCCACCTCGGTGCCGTACCCTTCGGCGTGCGGGCAGCTCAGGTTGAGCTCGAGCGCCGCGATGCCGCTCGCGGCGAGCCGGGTCGCGAGGCGCGCGAACTCGGCCGCGTCCGCGCCGAACACGGAGCCGATGACCGTGGCGCCGCGGGCCCGGGCGACCTCGACCTCCCGGGGATACTCGTCGATCCCGGGGTTCGGAAGCCCCATCGCGTTGAGGAGGCTCCCGTCGGGGTACGTCTCGATCGTCGGGTTCGGGTAGCCCTTCCGGGGCTCGCTCCCGATCGACTTCGTGATCACTCCGCCGGCGCCGGCCGCCCAGGCGCCCGCGAGCGACTCCCCGCTCTCGCCCCAGATCCCGGACGCGAGCAGGAACGGGTTCCGGAGCGCGAGCGTCCCCACCCGGACCGCGAGGTCGGCCACGACGCGCACCCACCAGTGCTGCCCTTAAATCGCCTCGGACGGGTGGCGGTGGCCGATGCATCTCGACCGGCTCACGGACGCCGCCCGCTCCGCGATGGAGCGCGCCTTCCAGCGCGCGGCCGAGCTCCGACACGCCGCGGTCGAGCCGGAGCACCTGCTCGCCGCGCTGCTCGCCGACGCCGAGGGGCCGTCGGTCGCCCTCCTGCAGTCCCTCCACGTCCCGCTCGATCGGGTGCGGAGCCGCCTCGAGGAGCGGCTCGCCGGGCGTCCGACCGCCGACCACGTGGCGCCGTCCGACCAGTACCTCTCCCGGGGCCTGACCCAGGTCGTCGACGCCGCGGAGGCCGAGGCCGCCCGGCGGAAGGACCGCTACACGACCGCCGACGAGCTCCTCTGGGGGCTCTCCTCGGTCTCGGGACCGGTCCGCGACCTCCTCGACGAGTTCGGGGTCCGGCGCGAGGCGCTCGAGGCCGCGCTGAAGGACCTGCGCGGCGCCGGCGCGCCGGTGGCGAGCCGCGGGGAGGAGGCGCAGTACCAGGCGCTCGAGAAGTACGGCAAGGACCTGACCGTGCTCGCGCGCGAGCGCAAGCTCGACCCGGTGATCGGGCGGGATGACGAGATCCGGCGCGTGATCCAGATCCTCTCGCGCCGCACGAAGAACAACCCGGTCCTGATCGGGGACCCGGGCGTCGGGAAGACCGCGGTCGTCGAGGGGCTCGCGCTCCGGATCGCCGACCACGATGTCCCCGAGGGGCTCCGCGACAAGCGGGTCATCGCGCTCGACCTCGGCTCGCTGCTCGCCGGCGCGAAGTTCCGGGGCGAGTTCGAGGAGCGACTCAAGGCGGTCCTGCAGGAGATCGAGCGGTCCGAGGGGCGGACCCTGCTCTTCATCGACGAATTGCACACGCTCGTCCACGCCGGCGCGACGGAGGGCGGCACGCTCGACGCGTCCAACCTCCTCAAGCCGGCGCTCGCCCGCGGCACGCTCCACTGCATCGGCGCGACCACGACCGCCGAGTACCGGAAGTACATCGAGAAGGACGCCGCGCTCGAGCGCCGCTTCCAGCCGGTCCCGATCTCCGAGCCGAGCGTCGAGGACACGGTCTCGATCCTGCGCGGGCTACGGGAGCGGTACGAGCAGCACCACGGGGTCCGGATCCTGGACGCCGCGCTCGTGGCGGCGGCGACCCTGACCGCGCGCTACCTCTCCGAGCGCCACCTGCCGGACAAGGCGATCGACGCGATCGACGAGGCCGCGTCGATGGTGCGGCTGACGCTCGACTCGCGGCCGACCGAGCTCGACCAGCTCTCGCGTCGGATCCGCCAGCTCGAGATCGAGCGGACCGCGCTCGCGCGCGAGAAGGACGCGGCCTCCCGGACCCGGTTGGCCCAGCTCGAGAAGGAGCTCGCGAACCTGAAGGAGCGGGCCGAGGGGCTCCAGGCCCGCTGGAAGAAGGAGAAGGAGCACGTCGAGCAGCTGCGGGGCCTCCGCGCGCAGCTCGAGAGCGCGAAGGCCGAGGAGGACCGGGCGGAGCGCTCGGGCGACCTCGAGGCCGCCGCCCGCCTGCGCTACGGCACGCTCCCGGAGCTCCAGAAGAAGGTCGCGACCCTCACCCGCTCGGTCGAGGGCGAGAAGGAGACCGGCCTCCTCCGCGAGGAGGTGGGCGAGGAGGACGTCGCGCTCGTCGTCTCGAAGTGGAGCGGGGTCCCCGTGAGCCGCATGCTCGAGGGCGAGACCCAGCGGCTGCTCGTCATGGAGGGGGAGCTCGAGCAGCGCGTCGTCGGCCAGGACGAGGCGGTCGCGGTCGTCGCGAAGGCGGTCCGTCGCTCGCGCTCGGGCCTCGGCGACCCGAACCGGCCGATGGGCTCGTTCCTCTTCGTCGGGCCGACCGGCGTCGGCAAGACCGAGCTCGCGAAGACGCTCGCGTCGTTCCTGTTCCACTCCGAGAAGGCGCTCGTCCGGATCGACATGAGCGAGTACATGGAGAAGCACACGGTCGCCCGCCTGATCGGGGCGCCCCCCGGCTACGTCGGCTACGAGGAGGGCGGACAGCTGACCGAGGCGGTCCGGAGCCGCCCGTACACGGTCGTGCTGTTCGACGAGGTCGAGAAGGCGCACCCCGACGTCGTGAACGTCCTCCTGCAGCTGATGGACGACGGGCGGCTCACGGACGGGCAGGGGCGGACGGTCGACTTCCGCAACACGCTCGTCATCCTCACGAGCAACCTGGGCTCGGAGCTGATCGCCGCGACCACGACCGACGAGGAGCGCCGCCGGGTGCTCGAGCCGGAGCTGCGGGCGCACTTCCGCCCTGAGTTCCTGAACCGCCTCGACGAGATCGTGATCTTCCACGCGCTCGGCACGGAGGAGATCATGGAGATCGTCGGCCTCCAGCTCGCGCTCGTCGAGTCGCGCCTCGCCGACCGGCGGATCCGGCTGCGCGCGACGGAGGGCGCCCGTCAGCTCCTGGCCCGCGTCGGGTTCGACCCCCAGTTCGGCGCGCGGCCGCTCAAACGCACGATCCAGCGGCTCGTCGTCGATCCGCTGACCGCGCAGCTGCTCGGCGGCGAGATCAAGGACGGGAGCGAGGTCACGGTCGACGCCCGCGACGGGCAGATCGCCCTCTCGGTCGGGCGGGGCCGGCCGGGGAAGGCCGCGGCGTGACGACCGGCGTCACGGTCGCCGTCGTCGGCGCCCCGAACCTCGCGAAGGAGCTCGGCAAGAAGGGCACCACGTCGGACCTGACGCTCTACAACGCGGTCCGGGACGACCACGCGACCACGATCGTCGAGCCGACCCAGTTCCCCGAGAAGTTCCCTCCGCTGCTCGCCGCCCTCGCGATGGCCGACCGCTGCCTCTTGGTCGTCGACGCGCTCTCGCGCCCGGTCGCGGAGACGATCGCGACGCTCGACGTCGTCGACGTCCCGACGACGATCGTCCTCGGTCCCGGCGTCGGGGACGGCGAGCTCGCGCGCGTGCTCAAGGGCAGCCGACTGGAGGGGGCCGAGCGGAGGCCGCTCGACCTCCCGCAGCTCCGCGCGCTCCTCGAGGGATGGCGGGCCCCGGTCGTGGAGGGGCCCGTGCGGGTTCCGATCGACCACGCGTTCCCGGTCAAGGGGGTCGGCCCGGTGGCGCTCGGCGTCGTGCGCCGGGGGACCCTGCGGGCGCACGACCCGCTCCGCCTGTGGCCGACATCGAGGTCCGTCGAGGTCCGCTCGATCCAGGTCCACGACATCGACCGCAAGGAGGCCGCGTGCGGCGAGCGGGTCGGCGTCGCGCTGCGGGGAGTGGAGGCGGACGAGCTCGCCCGCGGGCAGGTCCTCGCCCCGGACGGAACGCTACGGGAGGGCCGCACGCTGTCGGGGGAGTCGTTCGTCCGCTGTCGGTACTACCGGGGAGACCTTCGGGCGGGCGCCCAGCTGCAGGTCGTCGTCGGGCTCGCGTCCGCCCCCGCGTCGCTGGACGAGCTCACCCCGACGACCGTCACGGTGACCGCCGACCGGACGCTCGCGTACGAGCCCGGCGCGCCGGCGTACCTCGTGGACCTCTCCGTCCCCGCCGGACCGCGGATCGTCGGGCGGGGCACGCTGCGCTGAGCGCGCCCTCAGCGGCTCACGGTCGCCGGCCGAACTACCACGGAGAGCCGTCGTCGGGCCGGTGGATGTCGATGATGTCGAACAGGTTCCCGTCGGGGTCCGCCAGCGTGACGAAATCGTGCCGGGGGTCGGCGGGCCGCACGAGCCGGGCCCCGAGCGCGACGAGCCGGTCGACCTCCCCCTGGGGGTCCCAGGCGTACAGGTCGAGATGCAGCCGGTAGTCGTCGAGCGGCCCTTCGCCGCTGAGGCTCAGGTTCAGGTTCGGCCCCTGGCCGGCGGGGTCCTTCAGGATCACCCCGTCCGGTGCGGGGGGTCGCGCCGGGACGTAGTGGAGCGCCTCGCTCCAGAAGCGGATCCTCCGGGGGAGGTCGGTGCCGTCGACGACGAGCGAGCCGACCCAGATCTTCTTCTCGCGCGGCGCCGACGTGCCGAGCGCCCGGTCCTCTGACGGCGGCATGGGCCGTCGGAGCCGCCGCGGGGCTTGACGCGTTGCGGCCGCAAAGTCGGGCCACGGCGTCCGGCCGGCGGTCGGGGCCGATCAGGCGAACATCGTGACGGACTCCTTGCGGAGCTCTTCCTCGCCGATGACCTTCTCGATCGCCCGGTCGAAGTCGGCGACGGTCACGCTGTCCCGCTCCTCCCGGATCGCCCACATGCCGGCCTCGGTGCAGATCGCCCGGATGTCGGCCCCGGTCGCGCCGTCGCAGCGGCCCGCGAGCGCCTCGAAGTCGATCGGCTCGCGGATCGCCATCCCGTGCGAGTGGATGCGGAAGATCTCGGCCCGGCCCTGGTAGGACGGGACCGGGATCTCGATGATCCGGTCGAACCGACCGGGGCGCAGCAGCGCGTCGTCCAGGATGTCCGGTCGGTTGGTGGCCGCGATGATCTTGACGTTCGACAGCGGCTCGAAGCCGTCCATCTCCGCGAGCAGCTGCATGAGGGTCCGCTGCACCTCGCGGTCGCCGCTGGTCGCGACCTCGAGCCGCTTCGCGCCGATCGAGTCGACCTCGTCGATGAAGATGATCGTCGGCGCCTTCTCCCGGGCGAGCTGGAACAGCTCGCGGACGAGGCGCGCCCCCTCGCCGATGTACTTCTGCACGAGCTCGCTGCCGACCAGCCGGACGAACGTCGCGTTCGTGTGGTGGGCCACCGCCTTCGCGATCATCGTCTTGCCGGTGCCGGGCGAGCCGATCAGCAGCACGCCCTTCGGCGGGTCGACCCCGACCTTCTTGTAGAGCTCGGAGCGCAGGAGCGGGTACTCGACCGCTTCGCGGATCTCGCGGACCTGGTCGCTCAGGCCCCCGATGTCCGAGTACGCGATCGACGGCTTGTCGACGATCTCGCTCGCGGTGACGAGCGGGTCGAGCGACGCGGGCAGCACTCCCATCACCGCGAGGGTCTGCTTGTTGAGCGCGACCCGGCTCCCGACCGTGATCTTGCCGTGCTCGACCGTCTCGGCGGAGTTGACGACGAAGTCCGGACCGGTCGAGGACTTCACGATCACGCGGCCGTCCGTCAGCACGTCGCGGACGCTGCCGACGATCAGCGGGGGATAGCGCAGGCGGTCGAGCTCGGTCTTGAGGCGCTTGACCTCGCGCTGGAGGCGCAGGATCTCCGCCTCCATGTAGTGGCGCTCGCTCTCGACCCGCTTGATCGCCTCGGCGAGCTGGGTGTTGCGGAGCTCGAGGAAGTTCAATCGGTCGAACGCATCGTGCGGCGCCGCCGGCACTTCCGTTTCGCTCATGCCTTACCGACCCGGTCCCTCACGGCGGTATCGGAGATTCACAAAGCGCGCCCCGCTTATAAGCAGTCGTTCCTCGCGCACGCCGGGAAGATATTTTGTGACCGCATCGGCGCCCGTTCGCGCGCGGGCCTTCGCCCCGGCCCACATCACGGGCGTCTTCGCTCCGTCCCTCGGCGCTCGCGACCCGCGCGCTCGCGGCTCGATCGGCGCGGGGATCGTGCTCGAGCTCGGGGTGCGCGCGCTCGCGGAGTTCCGGCCGGGAACGACGAGCTCGGTGCGCGTGCGCGGCGAGACGCCGGGCGCGCTCCCGATCTCGGAGGAGGTCGCCCGTCGGCTCCGACCGCGCGCGCCGGGACGGCTCACGGTCGAGCTCGCGCACGAGCTCCCGGTGGGCCAGGGGTTCGGGATGAGCGCCGCCGGCGCGGTCGCGACGGCGCTCGCGGTCGGCGCGATCGCGGGTCGGACCCGGGCGAAGTCGATTGAGGTGGCGCACCTCGCGGACCTGCTCGGCGGAGGAGGGTTGGGGGGCGTCGCCGCGATCGAGGGCGGCGGAGGGCTCGAGGTCCGGTTGCGCGCCGGCATCCCTCCCTGGGGGCGGGTCGCGCACCGACCCCTGGACGGGACGATCCTCGTCGGCGTGACCGGCGATCCGCTCCCCTCCCCCGGGCTCCTCCGGAGCCCGACGTTCCTGCGCCGCGTCGCCGACGCCGGCACCGGCACCCTCTCGGACCGGGGGAGCGGAGCGCCGGCGGGGGACCGCTTCTTCGAGGCCAGCGAACGGTTCACCGACCGCCTCGGGCTCGCCCCGCTGCACCTCGCGCGAACGCTCCGGGCCCTGCGCCGGCGCGGAGCCTGGGCCGCGCAGGCGATGTTCGGCTCGAGCTTCTTCGCCCGGCCGCGCAGCGCCTCCGCCCGGCGCGAGCTCCTCCGATGGCTCGCGCGCGCAGGGACCCCGACGCTCGAGCTCGCGGCCGCGCGCGGGGGCGCCGGTCGGGTCCGCATCCTTCGCGGAGCGGAGCGCCCGGGAGGGTCTCTCCCGCGCAACAGTTTTAATGGACGACCGGTCTCGGCGCGGCCCATGACGCGCAAGCCGGCCCGGATGTACCGGAAGGTCGAGGGCCAGGTCTACACCCGCCGCGAGTACATGGGCGGGGTACCGAACTGCCGTGTCACCCAGTTCGACACCGGCAATCTCAAGGTCGACTACCCGCTCGCGCTGAGCCTCGGCACCGAGGAGGCCGCGCAGGTGCGCGACATCGCGCTCGAAGCCGCGCGGATCAGCGCGGTCCGCGTCATGGAGAAGGCCGCCCTGAACGAGTACCACCTCAAGGTCCGACGCTTCCCGCATCAGATCCTCCGCGAGCACAAGATGGCGATGGGGGCCGGTGCCGACCGGATCTCCGACGGGATGCGCGCCGCCTTCGGCAAGCCGGTGGGCCACGCGGTGCGCGCGCAGATCGGGAGCGAGCTCCTCACGGTCTATACGACCGAGGCCCACCTCGACGACGCGAAGGAAGCGCTGCGCAAGGCGTCGCACAAGCTGCCGTGCCCGACGCGCGTGATCGTCAGCCGGCGCCCGGCGTAACCTTCGGCCGGACGACGAGCACCGGGCACGGTGCGTGGTTCACGACCGCGCTCGAGACGCTGCCCAGGAGCAGGCGCTTCGCGGTCGAGAGACCGCGCGAGCCGAGGACGAACAGGTCGGTCGGGTGCTGCTGCAGGTGCGCGAGGATCTCGTCGACGACCACGCCCTCGTAGCTGACCCCGGTGACGGACGAGACCCCGCCCGCTTCCGCCTTCTTCACGGACGCCTCGACGATCTCGCGGTAGTGGCCGATCTCGCTCGGCGGCACTCCCTGGGGCACGTACGGCTCGGCCGTGCTGATGTAGACCGGCACGATCGGCGCGACGGAGAGGATCACGAGATCGCTCCCGTAGCGGTGCGCGAGATCGATCGCGCACTCGAGCGCGGTGTCCGAGTTCGCGGAGCCGTCGACCGCCACCGTGATGCGCCGGAACCAAGCGTCGGCCATGTACGACGGCCCACCGGTTGCGGGCTAATGGTCCTTGCGTTCCGCGCCGGACCGGGCCGGTCCGGTCCCGAGCGCCGTCGCGCGCGCGCCGACGGTCGGCGCGCGAACGCAATGCTTTTCTACGGTGGGGGGGCCTCTTGCCGGCGGAAAGGTGCGTTGTGCCTCCCGTGTGCAGCAACTGCGGCGGCAACGAATTCGTTTGGGCGAACGAACTGAAGACCGGGACCATCGGGGGCGGGTCCCTGTCGCTTCGCTCCCGAGGGGAGCTGTCGATGGGCACGCGGATCTGCAAGGCATGCGGCCACGCCGACCTCTTCCTGAAGGATCCGTCGATCCTCCGCCAGCCGCACACCTGGCGGCCCGGAGAGTTCGTCCCGATCCCCACCGCTCCGCCTCCGAGCCACCACCCGACGACGCACGACCCCGCGCCCGCCTCCGTCTCCGCGGTGCCTTCCCCCGCGCCCCCCGCGATGTCGGCCGCGCCCGCGGCTCCCGCAACTCCCGCAGCGCCCACGGCACCCGCCCCGACCGCGGCCCCTCCCGCTCCTCCCCCGCCTCCGTCGAGCGAACCGACCGCGCCGGCCCCGGCCCCCCCCGAGGGATCGGCCGAGACCCCGGCCGACGCCGCACCGCCCGCGCGTCGGCCCGCGCGCAAGCGCAGCAAGCCGAAGCCGGCGGACGGGCCGTCGGGATCCTCGTAACCACCGGGCGAAAGGGCCCGGCCTCCCGGGGCGGCGTTCGTTCCACGGGACGCCCCGCTCCGCAGCACCGCATCGAAGCCAAGAGTTGCGCGCGTTCCGTCGATCGGCGCCCCCGGCCGTGAAGGCTCATCGCACCCGCGAACGAGGCGAGCGGGTCCGCTCGCCAGTACTTAGCGGGGCATGGATTTGAACCATGGATCTACGGGTTATGAGCCCGTCGGGATTTCAGGACGGGCGGCACCGCCGACCGCTTTCCTGACTACCCTACCCCGCTGCGAGGCGGCGTAGCAAGCCTCGGTATAAGGCCGCTTCGTCGGACGGTGTCCGGCGGCGCGGGACGAGGGCGGTTCGGGCAAGCTCGAGCCCTCGATGGTCGGGCGTTCGGGGACCCCGGGCCGGCACCGGGGCCGACCCGAAGATCGGCGGCGGGAGGGCGGCACGCCAGGCGTACCGCGACGGGCCGCTGCGACCCCGTCGAGGGGACGATGGCGACCTACGGGATCGCGGTACCGATACCGCCGGAGACGTCGGCCGAGTGACGGGCCTTCGTGAAGGAGATCCAGGGCCCGAGGGCCAAGGAGCACGCCGCGTCGCGCCGGCGGGCGGGGCTCACTCGGGAGACCGTGGTCCTGCAGAAGACCCCGCAGGGAGAGATGGCCAGCGTGATCCTCGAGGGGCGGGGGGACGCGGCCCTCAGCCTGCTCAGGACGCTCGAGGGAACGGACCCGTTCGACCGCAGGTTCGCGGGGCGGGTCACCGCCTTCCACGGGATCACCGCCCCCACCGCGAACCGGATGCCCCGCAACGAGCCGGTCTTCGACCGGTACCGGTGAATCGCCGGTCCGCGTCGCCGGGCGCGGCTCGGGAACCGCGCGGCACCGGTGCTCGCGCCGCAGACGCGCCCTCCGGAAGTCAGCGGGGGCGCGAAATCGCCGGCGTCCGTTTCCCAGGAGGAGGAACGTCCCGCGGGACAGAAGGGAAGCCGCGGGAGGGATTTGAACCCTCGGCCTGCTCCTTACCAAGGAGCCGCTCTGCCAGCTGAGCCACCGCGGCGTCAGTTCCGACCCGACGCGTCCGCCTTCTTCCGCTTTCCGCCCGCGCCGGGAGCGTCCGACGCGTCGGCCCACGGGAAGCCCGCCGACTCGCGCTCCCATTCGGTCCGCGGCCGCGCCGCGAGCGGGCGTTTCGCGAGGAACGCCTCCATCCCCTCCGTCTGGCCGGCGGTGCCGAACAGCCGCGACCAGATGTCGAGCTCGTAGGCGAGCCCCCGATCGATCTCGGCATCGATCGCGTGCAGGAGCGCGTACTTCGCGGCCGCGAGGGCGAGCGCGGGCTTGGCCGCGAGCTCTTCGGCGAGCGCGAGCGCGGCCGGCAGGAGCTCGGACCGAGCGACGACGCGGTCGACCAGCCCGGCGGCCTCGGCCGCCTCCGCGGTCACCGGTCGCCCGCCGAGGATCCACCGGCGGGCGCGCGCGGCCCCGATCCGCCGCGGGAGCCTCCGCGTTCCGCCCCAGCCCGGCATGATGCCGAGGTTGATCTCGGGCTGCCCGAACTGGGCGTCGGCGCTCGCGATCACGAAGTCGCACGCGAGGACGATCTCGCACCCTCCCCCGTAGCAGACCCCGTGGACGGCCGCGATCACCGGCAGCGGGAGACGTTCGATCGCGCGCGTGAGCGCCTGGCCCCGCGCCCCGTGCTCGAACGCCTCGGCCGGACCCATCGGGGCCATCTCCCGGATGTTCGCGCCGGCCGCGAACGCCTTCTCCGCCGCGCTCGCGAGCACGACCGCGCGGACCTCGGGATCCGCGACCGCCGCGTCGAGCCGCGCGCGGAGCGCGTCGAGCACGAGGCGCGAAAGGACGTTGACCGGCGGGTGGTCGATCGTCAGGACGAGCGCGTGGTCGATCCGGGCGGACCGCACGACGTCCCCCGTCGGATCCATCGGGGGCGCGACCCGTGCCGTCCTATTTATGGCCCGCGCCTTCCGGCGCGGTGCGCTCGGAGGACGACGTGACGCAGACCGTGGTCTCGACCTGGTACGGGACGTTCGTGCTCGACGGCGAACGGGTCGTGCGGACGGCCCGCGCCCCGGACTCCGAGGCCGAGCTCGCGGCCCGGGCCCGGAGCCGGCGGGCCGGGCTCCTGACGCCCGAGGAGGAGGAGATCCTTCGCCTCCGGGGCACGGAGATCTGGGCGACCCGGGACCGCCGGCTCGCTGACCACGGGCTCCGATGGGACCCGCGCGCCCCCGGCCGGCCGCCGGCGGCAGAGCGGCGCGCGGGCACCCCG
>JASHQY010000111.1 GCA_030038885.1 Thermoplasmata archaeon
TCGAGCGAGGGCAACCGGCCGACGGGGTACTCGCCGACGCGATTGGCCGCACCCCACGGCGAACGCTCGTAGAAGAACCCGAGCCGGGCGGCCGGGCTCGCAGCGAAGCTGGGGTCCGTCCGGACGCGGTGCTCGAACTCCGTCCGGAGGCTCGGCGACTTCGCGAGCTCCTCGCCGGCGAGCCGCTCGAGGACGTAGGCTTCCCCGGACTCCTTCTGCTCGAAGATCGAATCGAAGAAGCCCCAGCGGAGCGCGGAGTCCGGCGCCTCCGGCTCGAGCCAGTGGATCGCGACCTTCGCAAGCCGCTGCTGCAGGGGGACGACCGCCGAACCGATCGGGAACTGGACCGTCTCGGTGCGCACCGAGCATTGCCCGAACTCGCCGATGCTCGGTTCGACGTTCCCTCCGCGAAGGATCGGGTGGCGCCCCTCGAACGGACGCACCGGCCACCGCATCCCGGAGCAGCGGTAGACCTCGACCGGCCCGGACCAGGACGCGGTCGTCGACCGGAGCTCCAGCCCATGCGCCCTCAGGACGTCCAGGACGTGGGTCCATTGCGGCGGGACGATGTACCCCGCCGGTACCGGTACCGAGACTGCGACCCGGGCGCCGGAGTGGAGCGGCAGGGTCACGTTCCAGGGCTGACGCGCGTAGCGGATCGCGGGGCCTCCCGAGATCTCGCTGGGGCTCCGCACGAACTCGTACCCGCGGAACTCCACGGGGCGGGTCGTTCCGTCCCACTCGAGGCAGAGCGGGAACCGCGCGCGGCGCCCCGCGGCCGAGCCGAGCTCGGCCGCCGCCCGGTCGGCGTCCCGGTTCCGCTCGATCAGGGTACCCGCGTCCCGGTTCAGGATCTCGAGCAGCGCCCGAAGGAGCTCGTAGTCCCCCGTGACCCGCGTCCGGTAGTCCTTCAGCATGTGCAGCTCGACCAGGAGGCCGGGGCGGTTCTCGAGGATCATCAGACCGGTCGAGAACCGAGGCGGATTGTCGTGGAACGCGAGCCCCCGCGTCGGGTCGTTCTCGTCGTTCAGGAAGATCGGACCGGGGAAGGCCCGGTGCCCGCTCGCATCGATCCGGCGGACGAGCTCGGGGGTCACGGTCTCACGGATCCACCGGGCCGTGGCCGGAGCGACGTCCGGCCCGTCGTCGAGCGCGAAGGTCACGTCGTACTGGAAGTCCGCGCCGTCCGTGACGTGGTTGTCGACGAAGAAGTCCGGCGCCCACTGGTGGAACATCCGAAGGAACGCGCGGGTCTCGGGGGCGTCCGCCTTCAGGTAGTCCCGGTTCAGGTTGAGATTGGTCCCGTTGGCCCGCCAGCCCGCGAGCGCCGGGCCGTTCTGGTTGATCCGACCGAACGCGGACCGCCGTTCGTGGCCGTCGACGTTGTACACGGGGATGAACACCAGGACCACCCGGTCGAGCAGGTGGGCGCACTCCGGCACTACCAGGAGGTCCCGCAGCAGGGCGAGGCAGGCGTCCTTGCCGTCCATCTCCCCGGCGTGGATGGCGTTCTGCACGAGCAGGACCGCCCGTCCGGAGCGATGGACCGCCTCGGGGTCGGTGGACCCTCCCTTCGCGGCGATGACGATCTTGAGCTCCCGCCCCTCCCCGCTCCGACCGAAGGTCTCGATCCGGACGGTCTCGGGATGGGCGGCCGCGAGGCGCTCGAGGTACGCGAGCGTGCTCGCGTAGTCCGGGGTCGTTCGGTACTCGTCGACCTCCGCCGGCGTCCGCAGATCCGACGAGGTGCCGGGCAACGGCCGAACGCGACCCTCAGGCTCCACGGAGATCCGACCCCGCCGCCCTCTCGGGCGGGGCGGCGAGCCGGGCCCCTCTTATCACTCCTCGGTCCGGGGACCCGCGCGGGGACCGATCGCTCCGACGGATGGAGGAGCACCGGTCCGGCGCGGGGGACGACGGGTCACAGGAGAGCGGACCAGTAGGTCGCCGAGTAGCGGACGACCTGATCGTCGGTCGTTCCGGGACCGTTCTGGGCGTGGAACTCGTAGGTGCCGCCGAACAGCGAGTCGATGACGCAGCTGCCGCCCCTCGATTCGACCCAACTGCAGCCCGGAGGAGCGACGCCGTACGGCGGAGTGACCCAGAAGTTGACGTTGTCCGTCCCCGTATCCGCCCATCGAAGGGTGACGTTCACCTTCGCCGGGAGCGGGGCCCCCTGCACCGGCGGCCGCGGGCAGAAGTACGGCTCGCACGGGTACGGGTCGACCGTGTCGATCTCGCCCGAGTGCGAGACCGGGATCCAGTCCCCGTAGCCGACGCACCCCACGACCGCGATCCCGATCGGCGCGGCCAGTGCGAGGACCAGGATCGTCCGAGGCGTCCAGCCGATCCGCCGACGCATCGCGAACGACCCCCCGGGGGCAAGGCTTCGCTCCGACCCCGCCTCTCAGCACCGGGACCGGCGGCCATATAGTTTCGAGGCCGACCACCGGTCCTTGCCGACCGAGGGGACCCCGGCGATCCCACCGCGGGACCCGCCACCTCGCGACCCCCCGGGGCGAGACCCGATGCCTCCCCACGGATCGTGAGGTCCGGGCACGCCTAGATGAGGGTGGGGCCTCCCTCTCAGACCCGTGACGACCCGGCTCTGCCCGATCTGCGGAAGCTCCGTTCCTTCTGACTCGTTGTATTGTCCCGCGTGCGGGCGTCGGATCCCCGCGCGGTGGCGCTACCGCTTCGCAGGAACCTACCCCTTCCCCCGCTTCCAGATCGACCCCGCCGAGCCCCCGCTGGCGCGAGACCTCCGATGGCCGATCCTGGTCGTCGGGGTGTCCCTCCTGATCGTGGGTGGGATCCTCCTCACGGTCGACGCGATCGTCGACGCGGCGGCGGCCTGCGGGACCCCCGCGAGCTCGACCCCCTGCGTCGGGGTCCTCTTCACGTACCTGTTCCTGATCCCCGGGCTGGCCCTGCTCGCGGTCGGAGCCGCGCTGATCGTCGTGGTCGTCATCGATCTCCTTCGATAGATCCCGGCGGCCGCCCCGGCAGCGTGCCCGACGCACCGGGCGAGCGGCCCGGACCGATCACGGACCGGGCGGGACCCCACGTCGTGCCGGGCGACGGTGGGCCTGCTCCGCCGGGGCCGCCCGGCGCGTGGCCTCGGAAACCGCTTCCTGGATCTCGTTCGGCGTGACCGCGGGCTCGAACGGATGGTCGGCTTCGTACGACCGCGCGACGCTCTCGATCGTCGCCCCGGACCCCATCCGCTCGGCGAGTTCGGCCCGACGACGGCGCAGCGACCGGGAGAGCGCGGCGTAGGCGACGCCCGCCGGGCTGTCCTCTTCGACCGCACGTCGCCCGGTCTCGGGCGCCGGTCGCGGCAGATCGCGCGTCCCCTCCCGGGGGCCGTTCTCGCTCACGAGGAACGGTACGAACGGGCGTTCAGATTACGTTCTCGGGCGGGGGGCTCGGGTCGCCTCGCGCCCGGGGAGGGCGGTCCCAGGACCGCCGCCCGCCGGAGGGGGTTCAGTTCGAACCCAGCAGGTCCGCGAAGTTCGTGACTTCCGCGAGGACCCGCGCGAGGTCCGCGCTCGAATCGACCACCGCCACCAGCATCGCCTTCCGTCCGCTGCCCACGATGACCGTCGTCGAATCGCCGCCGTGGAGCACGACCCGATCCGGAGGCGAGCGGTTCAGCTCCGCGCTCGCCGTGGCGCCGGCACCGAGGACCGTTGCGCACATGATCGCGAACGTCTCGGCGTAGACCTCCGAGGGCAGGTCGGCGGACAGGATCTGGCCGTCCCGAGAGATCCACGCGGTCGCGATCGCGGAGATCCGGCGGTGCAGATCCTGGACGGCCGCTCCGACGTTCCCGGTCGCCATCATGCGGGGGCCCCCGGGGATCGTCGGGGTTTCGGGATCTCATCGAGGGACCGACGTTCGGCGGCAGGGTTCGTTCGTGGGAGGGCCCTTGCGGCTGCGCTGCTACCCGGATCGCGCATGGACGAGAGATGCTCCTCGGGGTTCATAGAGCCATGGACGACCGCCACGGATTTCCCGCCGGTGGGACAATCGCATTTCCGGGAACCGAAGCGATCCGAACGGGAACCGGGTCCGAGGGCCGGCGGTCCGGTGCGGCACACCCCGGTATCGCATCCTTCGACTCCCCGAACGGACCAACGGACCGGCCGGTCGGCTCACGTCGGAGCATTCGTTCCCCGCGGCCTCCCCCCTCCGCGCTCCTCGCCGCACCCACTCTTCATCGTTCACCCGGGGCAGAACCGCCCTATGGTCGCCCGCCGCTGAGCGTTCGTGCCGCGCCGCGTACGCTCCCCGACGGCGGGCCCCCGGCGCGGGCCGGCGCGGGAGCGCTGGCGGCGCTCGGTCCGCAAGTTCGTTCGACAAGAGTTGGCGGGAGCTCCGATCGGCGAGGGGTGGCGGCGCCGACTGACCTACGAGATCGAGCGGACCCCGGTACTGCTCGTCCGCGCCGGGGTCGCCTCCCCACCGTCCACGCCCCGGGGCTTCCGAGCCGCGCACCTCGGGCAGATGAAACGCGGCCTGTCGTGGAGCCCGGCGACGTTCTCGCTGCACTTTGCCGCGCTCCGACGCCTCTTGCGCTGGGCGCGGAACCCGCTCGCGGACCAGCGCGAGCTCTGGGCCGTGCCGGCCGAGGCGACCGGCCGCCGACGGTGGCTGAGCCCGGAACAGCTCGCGCACCTTTACCGGGCCGCGCGCCGGCGCGAGCGGGTGCTGATCGCACTGGAGGGGTTCAACGGTCTCCGACGGGTGGAAGTCCTCCGGCTCCGATGGAAGGACGTCGATCCCGAACGGCGCCGCCTCCACGTGCTGGGCAAGGGCCGCCACGGCGGGAAGTGGCGCACGATGCCGATGTTCCCCGAGACCGCCCGCGTGCTCCGCACCACGTCCCCGCCGATCGCCGACGACACGCGGATCGTCCCGCTCTCCCGGTCCGGGGCGGATCTCCTATTGCGGCGCGCCGCGGTCCGCGCGCGGTTCCCGGACCACTGCATCCCGGTGAGCCACCACGACCTGCGGCGGACGTTCGGGCGGCTCGCGCACCGAGCCGGGATGGACCTGGTCCAGCTGAAGAACCTCTACGGCCACGCGTCGCTCGACCAGACCGTGCACTACATCGGGCTCGACGAGGACGAGATGCGGGCCGGCCTGGACCGGCTGGCGAGCCTGATCGGTCCGCTGTTGAAGGGCCCGCTGCCACGCCCGCGGCGGGAACCCGAACGCTCGCCCGAGCCGCGGCCCCCGCGTCGCGCGCCGACGGCATTCCGGGTGAAGACCGCCGGGTGATCGCGTTCTCGGGGCACGCAACGACGCACCGGCCGCCCGCGCGCCCCGCGCCGGCCCGGAGGGTCCGAGCCGTCCGTCGGTCGCGGTGCCGAGCCCTCCGCCGCGGATGGGCCCGAGGGGGCCGTCCTCCGGCTCCGTGAGGGTCGCGAGCTCGAGGACGGAATCGGGACCCACCACCGCGCACTCGCTCTGGCCCTCGCACTTCGCCCGATCGATCGCCGGCACCCCTCACCGCGGGGGTGCGCGACATTTCCCGGCCGGCCGATCCGCATCGAGCACGGCCTTCCGGGCCTCGTGGGGGTCCCGGGAACCGGGCGGCCGGTCGAGAGGAGCGTCACGCGGGGAAGGCTCCGGACGACGCTACCCACCCCGATCGAGGAGAAAGTGCAGTTCCCGAACGAGCGTCCGTCGCGCGGCTCGGGGGTCTCCCCGGAGGGTGGACTGCACGACCGCGCCGTGCAGCAGGGAGAGGACGATCTCGGCGACGGTGGCCGGATCGCGCAGCGGGCGGATCCGGCCTCGCCGCTCGAGACGCCGGAGGAAGTCCCGCATCACCTTCCGATCCTCGGCGTCGTCCCGCCGCAGCGTCTCCCGGACCTCGGGGTCGGAGGTCGCTTCCGTGATGAGCTCGTGCCACACCCCGGGGTCGATCGCCCCCGAGAAGACCTCGTCGAGGGAGGCCGCGATGCCCTCCGGAACGTCCCCCGCTTCGAGCAGGCGGTTCCACGCCACCATGACCTGCTCGCGGGACCGGGTCTGGATCGCGGCGAGCAGTTCGCTCTTCGCCCGGAAGTAGAGATAGATCGCGCCCTTGCTGACGCCGATCTCGCGGGCGACGTCGTCCATCGTCGCCGCGCGGAATCCCTTTCGGCGGAACACCCGCTGGGCCGCCTCCACGATCCGCCGACGCGCCTGGACCTTGTACTCGGCGACGACCCTCGGCACGTACGGGGCCTCCCGGTCGGCGAGGAGGGGGCCGACGTATTTCTACCTTCCCTCGCCCGGATTACTGACCCAAAGTAGTTATAGTGACTTATAGTCAGTATCGACCGCTCGGAGCGACCTCCGGGCCGACGGGGGACAGCGTGGGAGCGGGGGACCCGACCACCGGGAGCGCCGCGGGCACGGAGCGGACCCGTCCGTTCGGCGGGCTCTCCGAGATCAGCGCCCTGCTCGTGCTGGTCGGGGTGTTCTTCGCGATCCTGATGGGCGCGATGGACTCGCTCGTCGTCGCGACCGTCCTCCCGACGATCGCGCGGGACCTGCACGAGGTCGATGGCGTGACGTTCGTCGTGAGCGCCTACCTGATCTCCTCAACGATCGCGATCCCGATCTTCGCCCGCCTCTCGGACATCGCGAGCCGACGCAACGTCTTCCTCGCCGGGCTCGTGATCTTCATCGTCGGGTCGGCGCTCGCCGGTCTCAGCCAGAACCTGACCGAGCTGATCGTCTTCCGGGGCGTCCAGGGGTTCGGCGGCGGCGGAGTGTTCCCGGTCGCGATCGCGATGGTCGCGGTCCTGTTCCCGCCGGCCACGCGCACCCGCGTCACCGGCATCCTGTCGGGCGCCGCCGGGGTCGCGATCGTGCTCGGGCCGCTCGTGGGGAGCGCGATCGTGTCCGTGACGACATGGCGGTGGGTGTTCTACATCAACCTCCCGTTCGGTGCCCTCGCGATCCTCGTGCTGGTCTTCGCGGTCGGCCCGCTGCGGGCCTCCGTTCGGGAGCGCTTCGACACAGCCGGCGCTGCCCTCCTCTCGGGCTGGGTCGGAACGCTGATGTTCGCGCTCGTGCAGGTCGCGGACGCGGGCTGGGCGTGGACCGATCCCCGCACGCTCGGCCTCCTCGGGAGCGCGATCGCGCTCTTCGGTGCGTTCCTGGCGTGGGAGCTTCGGGCTTCCCAGCCTCTCGTTCCGCTGCGCCTGATGGGCCAGCGGGTCCTCGCGGCGAGCAGCGGCGCGATGCTGTTCACCGGCGTCGTCTTCAGCGCCCTCATCACGTTCCTCTCGGTCTTTGTCGGGATCGTCCTCCTCCCGAACAACCCGAACTCGACCGCCGACGTTCGGGACATCATCTACTTCCTCGCGGTGCCGCTCGTGGCCGGGGCCGCCCTCGGTGGACAGATCCTGCTCCGGGTGTCCTACCGGAACATGATCGCGACCGGGCTCCTCGCGGCGGGGCTCGTCGGCCTCCTCCTGACCCACCTCACTCCCACGACCCCGCTGTGGGTCCTCGCCGGCGGGTTCCTCCCGGTGGGCGGCCTCGCGCTCCCGCTGGTCCCGATGGGATTCGGCCTCGGGCTCTCGCTCTCGGGGGTCACGATCGCCGTCCAGAACGAGTCCCCCGCGGCCGACGTCGGCGCCGCGATCGGGCTCACGCGCTTCCTCCAGAGCCTCGGCGGGGCGGTCGGGATCTCGCTCCTGACGGTCTTCGAGGCCTGGCGCTTCGGGGTCCTCTCGCAGGGTGCCACGAGCCCGGCGGCGGTCGAGAGCGCTCTCGTGAACACGTACAACGAGATCTTCTTGGTGCTGGCGATCTGCATCCTGCTCGCGTTCGCCTTCTCGCTCCTCTACGTGGGGCACGTTCCGCGCACGAGCGCCGAGGACCCCGAGGAGGGCGGGACGGGAACCGCGGGCATGGAAGACCCCCTCCGGACGACCCTGCCCCCCTGAGGACGCCCGAGGACCGAGGACGGACGGACCGGCTTATGCGGGGGAGCACCTACCCCGGTCCGAGACCTTCGGCGCGATGGATCCCTCTCCGGCGCGAGTGCATTGGGCCGTCGCGATCGCCGCGCTCTGGGGGACGGTCACTGGCTCCCTGGTCGCCGCGTCGATCGCGCTGCCGTCCGGGGGCCCGACCCCGGTCCTCGGGGGCGCTGCGGCGATCTTCGTGGGATCGTTCCTCGGTGCGGCGGTGGGGGCGGCCACGGGAGCCGTGCCGGCATTCGTCCTGGGTCGGTGGGGCTCGCCCCGGGCCGGGACGATCGTGGGCGCGGTCGCGGGGCTCGCCCTCGGCGGAGCGATGGGGCTCACGGCCGAGGGCGTCGCGCAGTACTGGATCCGCACGTACTCGGCCGATCCGCTGGCCGGTGCGCTGGTCGCGGGAGGGATCGCCGGAGCCCTGGTCGGAATCGCGACCGCCGCGGTCCTAAGGATCCTGCGAAGGTCCGGGACGCCGGTCCGGCGGCTCGTGCAGTTCGCGGGAGTGGTCGGCGGCCTCGCCGGCGCGTTCGCCGGGATCGGCGGGGCGGGGATCGGGGCCGGGCTGGCCCAGTCGTCCATGGTCTGCCCGGACGGCGCTTCCTGCGTCTCCGGGGTACTGGCGGGTTCGCTCTTGGCCGGCCTGTGGATCGGCGCGCTGATGGGGGCGATCGGCGCGATGGTCACCGCGGAGATCCTCGGGCTCCTTCCGCCTCCGCGCCCGCTCGACACCTCGGCCGAGTAGCGTATCCCCCCGACGGACGTTATCGGCTCGGGGCCCTTGGAGGCCGAGGCCGAGGCCCTTCTCCGTCCATGCCGCGACCCCCGATCTCCGCTCCCGGGCAGCTCCTCACTCCGGCGCAGGCACGGAGGCTCTACGCGTACAATCGGGCGGTCTTCGACCGGTTCGTCCGTCGGGTCCGGGGGCTCCCCGGACGCGCCGCGCGCCGACACCGGGGGATCGGCCACCAGTCGCTGTTCGATACTCTCGTCCATGTCCTGAACGTCCACGAGGTCTGGCTGGGCTACGTCCTGACCGGCCGCACGTCCGACGCGGAGCTGGAACGGCTGTTCGCGGACCCGACCCGGCGGCCGAAGGACTGGCGGGGGTTTCGCACGTACTCGCGCCGCGTGTGGGCCACGGTGGACCGGTACCTCGCGCGGGCCTCGGCGCGCGCGCTCCACCGGCCGGTCCACGTCTATTGGATGCCCGGAACCTACGCGGCGTCGGACGGGGTCCTGCAGGCGACCCTGGAGCAGGCGCATCATCTCGGAGAGATCATCGGGGCGCTCTGGCAGGACGATCTCCCCCCGCCGGAGATGACCTGGATCGGCGTGGGCCGCTCCGTCGCGCGTCGGCGCCCCCGGCGGAGCGCGGGCGCCGGACCGACCGGCCGGAGCGACCGACGGTCCGCCTCGGCGGGGCCCCGGCACACGGCGGCGACTCCGCGCCAGCGGAATCGAGCTCTTTAGCCACCGGCGGGTGAGGCCGGCCGTGCGCGACCCCTCCGAATCCCGGTTCCTCGACGTGGAGGGCTACAAGATCTACGTGCGGACGTTCGGCGCGGCGCATCGCGAGCGCACTCTGCTCTGCGTCCACGGGGGGCCCGGCGCGACCCACGACTACCTGCTCCCGCTCGCCGACCTCGCCCGACACGGCTACCGCGTCGTCTTCTACGACGCGCTCGGCTGCGGCCGCTCGGACCTGCCCGCCGGCACGGGGCTGTTCACCTTCGAGCACGATCTGAAGGTGCTCGACGCGGTCCGTCGCTCGCTCGACGGCGACCGGGTGCATCTGATGGGATCGAGCTACGGCGGCATGCTGGCGCTCGCGTACGCCGCCCGGCACTCCCGCCACCTGAAGAGCCTCAACTCGACCGGTGGCCTCTCCGACGTCCCGCTCGCGGCGCGGGAGATGCGCCGGCTGGTCCGGGGCCTCCCCGCGAGGACCCGGGCGACGCTCCGAGAGTACGGTGCCCGGGGCGAGTACCTCCACCCCGCCTACGAGGCCGCGGCGCTCGAGTTCTACCGCCGGCACGTCTGCCGCCTCTGGCCGTGGCCGGCCGAGGTGGCCAGCTCGCTCGTCCGGATCAGCCGGCCGGTCTACAACACCATGAACGGCCCCAACGAGTTCACGATCGTCGGGAATACCAAGGACATCGACTTCACGTCCGACCTCCGGCGCATCTCGGTCCCCTCGCTCGTGATCCACGGGCGGTACGACGAGGTGACGCCGGTGGTCGGGGAGCGGATCCACCGGGCGATCCCGGGATCACTGTTCCACGTCTTCCCGCGGAGCTCGCATCTCAGCTTCTGGGAGCAGCGGCCGGAGTACCTGCGCCTCGTGGCGGGCTTCCTCGGAATGGCGGAGCGCGCCCTCGATCTTCGGGCGACGAGCGCGGCGCGCTAGCTCACCCCCGCCCGGCCGTTCGGCCCGCTCCACGGGGAACGCCCGCCTCCGTCGCTCCGATCGGGAGGGTCGCACCCGGACTCCGGCGAGCTACGGCAGGCTGACGGTCACTGCCCCGGAGTAGCCGTGGGTGCCCAGAACCTGGAGGGTCTTGCCGTCGTCGAACGGCGAGGAGGTCGTGCTCCCGAACTGCACCCAGATCACGTCGAGGTCGGTGACGGGGGTCGACGCGCTCTTGCCGGAGGCGTACGTCTGCCAGCTGGTCACGACGAACGCTGCCTTGTTCGCGACCTCGGTGGAGGCGACCAGCGCCCCCTTCTGATCGACGATCGCGATCATCGCGTAGTTGGCGGTGACCGTGTGGATCGAACCTGTCGACTCGAGCACCCGGAAGTTGAGGTTCCCGAGCGTGAGCCCCCCACCGGCCTGGTCGATCGGGACCGAGTAGCAGTAGTGGCTCTTCTCGCAGTACGAGGTGCTCGCGGAGGTGCCCACGAACTGACCGGCGGGTCCCGCGTAGAGCTCGGTGCCGAGGGGGACGCTCGCGGTGCCGGAATGCGTCAGCCCGGCCACGAGGACGTACAGCACGGCCGCGAGCACGACCGTGATCGCGACCAGCAGGATCGTCGCGATGATCGGGGAGACCCCGCCCCGTCCCCGTCGCCCGCGCGGACGCGACTGCCGGAAACCTCCGAACCGCTGCACGCTTGCGCTGCCGCTGACAGCCCAGCGCCGTAGCGGCCGGGCCCCCGTCTCGCGCGGGGCTCTTGCGAGCCCCTCGTAGATAAGACGACCGGTCGAGCGGTCTCGGGGGTCCCGCCTCAGCGCGCCGGACGTCGACGCGTCCGCCCCGCGCGGGCCGACGGGCGCACCGCGGTACGGGCGCTCCGACGGTAATCGCGCTCGAGCGCCCGCCCGAACCGAGACCACATCACCTCGAGATTCCGCAGGACCGCCGCCGCGGTGGGCGGCTCCGGGTCGAGCGCGGTGGCCTGCCGGATTCCTCGGATCCGAAGTCCGGTCGTTCCGTCCGGAAACGCGTTCAGCGTGTAGTCGATGCTCCACGACCGGTGCGTGCCGTCCGATTCGGCATGCCATCGGTCCGGAGGGTGGAGCGCGACGGTCTGTCGGTTCAGGAACCACCCGTTCCCGCGATCCCCCAGGTCCTCGTAGACGACCGTTCCCGCCTCGCGGCGAAGGATCCGACGGGTGTACGGGGCCTGTTCGATCCCCGGGTCGTCGGGAGCGTAGTCGGTGCACCAGAGAAAGACGTACGGGAGGGGGGCGCGGAATCGGTGCTCGAAGCGGATCTGTAGGCGTCGACGCGGGAGGGGACGGGGGCGGCCCACCATCGCCCCCTCCACGCACCGGCGCCCTAAGCGGCTTCGCCCGCTCCCGGTTCGGGCGGCCGACCGGAAAGGCCCTTATGCATGCGATATATCGCGACATATTGGTATGGAACCGTTCGATCGGGCGAACGTGTCGTTCCGGCACGCGATGCGCCGCGGCGCGGCCCGCCTGCTCATCCTCAAGGTGCTCACCGAGGGTCCGCACCACGGCTACACGATCGCCCGACGGATCTCCGAGCTGTTCCGCGGGGAGTACGATCCCAGCCCGGGCGTGATCTACCCCACGCTGCAGGCCCTCGAGGACGTCGGTCAGGTCCGCGGCGCGCGCTCCGAGGGCCGGGTCGTCTACGCGATCACGCCCGTGGGACGGGCGGAGCTCGCTCGCCACCGAACGGACCTCGCGCTCGTCCTCCGCGGCGCCGGCGTTCCCGGGCACGATCCCGCCCGACCGATCGCCCGGGCCGCGGATCGGCTGCGGCGCGTGCTGCTGTTCTACCTTCCGGAGATGTCGACCGCGCAGCGGGTCCGCGTCGCGCGGATGCTGGATGCGACCCGCGTCGGGATCTCCCGGCTGATGGAGGGGAGCGCGTGAGCGGCCCGACCCCCGCCGGGGCATCGTCGGTTCCGCCCTCCGTCCCCGCGGAGGCGCGACGGGCGTTCGGGGTCGTCCTCCTGGGAGTCGTGCTCTACGTCGTCCTCGACGTCGTCGCTCAGCTCCTGCCGCCCCACTACAGTCCGATCTCCCAGGCCGAGAGCGACCTCGCGGTCGGCCCGTACGGGTTCGTCATGACGATCAATTTCGTCAACCGGGGCCTCCTGAGCCTATTGTTCCTCGCGGCGCTGGCCCGGACGGTGGCGTCGGGGGGCGGGACGCCGGCCCGGTACCGGTCCGGCGAGGTCCTGCTCGCGATCTGGGGCGTCGGCGCGCTCCTCCTCGCCGCGTTCCCGACCGACGTCCCCTCGACTCCGGTCTCCGGGCACGGGGCGATCCACCTCGTGGTCGCGATCGTGGCGTTCCTCGGCGGCGCCTTCGGCACCTACTTCCTCGCGGTCGGGTTCCCGGACGATCCACGGCTCGCCCGAACGGAAGCGTTCGCCCGGCCCCTCGCGATCCTCTCGATCGTCCTCTGCCTCCTCGACCTCGGGCTTCCGTTCGCCGCTCCCCACCTCGCCGCCCGCGTCGGCGGGCTGACCGAGCGGCTCTTCTTGGGATCGGTGCTCCTGTGGATCTTCCTGGTCGCCCTCGTTCTCGCGCGAATGCGGGGCGACGACCGGGCGGACCCACCGCGACCGGATCCGATCCCGCAGAACCTTCCGGGGTGACCGGCCCGCGTCCGGCCGCGGACCGGGGCCGTTCCGCCCCCACCGGAGGGGACCCGCGTCCCGCAAGGACTATCTGCGCGCCGGGGTCCCCCGCCCCCGACCGATGCCCCCGAACCCCACCGACCCGCTCGCACCGCTCGAACGGGGGATCGTCGACCACTTCTTCACGGCCCGGCCGACCGTGGCCGCGGGGTTGGGCCTCCACGAGTACGACGGCCGTCTCCCGGATCTCTCGTCCGCGGCCACCGCGCGGTGGGCCGCGGAAGCCCAGCGGTGGATTGAGCGACTCGAGGCGACGGCCGAGTCCGGCCTCTCCCCGGCGCGCCGCTTGGACCGGGGCCTCCTGCGGCTCCTCCTCGAGGGGGCCCTCTTCGACCTCGAGGAGGTCCGCGATCTCGACCGGAACCCGATGAGCGTGCTGTTCCAGCCGGACCTCACGAACTACCTCGCCCGGGACTACGCGCCGGCCGCCACGCGGATCGCGGCGATCGCGCGCCTCCTCGCGGGGGTGCCGCAGCTCCTAGAATCCGCGAAGCGCCGGCTCGAGCCGCGACTGCCGCGCCCGTTCGTCACGCTCGCGATCCAGATCGCCTCCGGGCTGCCGTCGCACTTCGCCGAGGGCGACGCGCTCGCGACCTCCGTGCCGGGCGAGCTCCGGGGGCAGCTGCGGACGGCGCGCGAGAGCGCGGACGCGGCGGTCCTCGCCTTCGCCGACTGGCTCCGCGCGGAGCGGCTGCCGCGCGCGGACGGAGCGTTCCCGCTCGGCCGCGAGCGCTTCCAGCGCCTGCTCTGGGTCCGCGAAGGGCTCTCGACGCCGGTCGAGGAGATCCTGCGGCGGGGCGAGGCCGACCTCGCGCGCAACCACGCACGGCTCGACGAGATCGCGCGCCGGGAGGGCCTCGCGGTCGAGCAGCGGATCGCGCGGCTCAACGACCGGCATCCGGCCCCGGCGGAGCTCCTCCCGCTCGTGCGGCGCCTCACGGACGAGATCCGGGAGTTCGTCCGCGCGCAGGACCTGGTGACGGTCCCCGGAGCCGAGGCGTGCCACGTCCGGGAGACCCCCCCGTGGGCCCGGGACCTCTGGACCGCCGCGATGAGCCCCCCGGGTCCGTTCGAGCGGCCGGTCGACGGCGTCTATTGGGTGACGGCGATCGATCCCGCGTGGACCCCCGCCCAGCAGGAGAGCTGGCTGCGGACGCTGAACTACTCGATGCTGCGGAACACGACCGTCCATGAGGTCTGGCCGGGACACTACCTGCAAGCGCTCCACCAGCGCGCGGCCGAACTGAGCCTCGCACGGAAGGTCTGGTTCTCCTTCTCGTTCTGCGAGGGGTGGGCGCACTACTGCGAGCAGGTCGCGCTCGAGGCCGGATTCGAGCGCCGATCCCCGGACGCGGAGGTGGCCCAGCTCACCGACGCCCTGATGCGCGACTGCCGGCTGATCGCGTCGATCGGCATGCACACGCAGGGGATGACGGTCGACCAGGCGACCGAATTGTTCCGGACCCGCGCGCACCTGGAACCGCTCCACGCGGAGCGGGAGGCGATCCGCGGGACGTACAACCCGGAGTACTTCTGCTACACGCTCGGGAAGCTCGCGATCCTCGACGCGCGCGAGAAGTACCTCGCGACGCGCTTCGGCTCGTCGCTGCGGTCCTTCCACGACGCGCTCCTCGGGTACGGGACCCCTCCGATCGGGTTCCTCGAGACCCTGCTGGGCACGGCGTAGCCGGGCGGCGGCGTCCCCGCGCCCCGCCGCCCGGGGACAGGTCTTTATCCCGAGGATCGCTGCCGAGCCGCGTGAGCGGCGCGTCCCGGAACGAGGTCGAGGCGATCGTCGGCGGACTGCGGAGATCGGCGCTGCTCGGCGGTCTCAAGGAGCGCGAGCTGAAGCGCCTCGCGGCGCTCGCGAAGGTGCGCGAGGTCGCGCCGGGCGTCACGATCGTCAAGCGTGGCGAGAAGGGGATCGGCTTCTACGTGATCCTCGGCGGATCGGTCCAGGTCCGCAAGGGCACGCAGACCGTCGCCCGCCTCGGCCCGGGCGACTTCTTCGGGGAGCTCGCGCTGTTCGACGACCGCCCGCGGTCCGCGGACGTCATCGCGCTCGAGCCGACCACGGTCGTCGTGCTGTCGCGGTGGGAGTTCTGGGGGTTCGCGGGGGAGCGCTCCGAGATGCTGCGGACGATCCTCCAGGAGATGGCCCGTCGGCTCGAGGAGACCGGGCGCGTCGGTGCGTCCTAGGCGCGCCGCGCGGACGGCCGGGGGCGGGCGTCGGTCCGGGGCGCGCCGGCGGCGAGCTCGCGGTCGACCCACGCGGAGAACGGATGCATCCGGACCCAGACGTTCGTCTCGGCGCCGACGACCCCGTCGAGCGACGCGGCGAACTGCTCGAGCTCCTCGAGGTGGGCCGCGGACGGCGGGATCACCAGGAACGAGTGGGCCACGACCCCCTCGGACGGGGGGCTCGGCTCGGTCTCGCCGAAGTCGAGCGTCAGCGGATACCGCGCGGTGAGCCGGCGCGCGAGCGGCGCGGCGGCGGTCCCCGGTCGCAGCGCGAGGAGGACCGAGACGCACGGGTAGCTGATCGCGCGGAAGTCGAACACCGGCACGAACCAGACCGCGGACCCCTCGATCAGCTCGGCGTAGCGCCGCGTCATCGTCCGGGTCGAGACCCCGACGCGCTGGGCCGTCGCGCGCAGCGTCGCGGTCGGTCGCTCGCGCAGCGCCGCGACGATCCTCCGGTCGAGCGGGCGCAGGGCGTGCCGCGGGCGCACCGGCGTCCAGGGGGTCGGGTCGTCGACCTCCCGCACGCCGGCCAGGCCCCGCACGAGGTCCCGCACGCGGACGAGGCCCTCGGGATCCGGCGCGACGCACCCGAACGACACCCACTCGCCGAGGAACTCGATCGCCGTGACCGCGCCCTCGACGAGGCCGAGGCGGGCGAGCACGGCGCCCTTCGACCGGGGGGCGTCGGCGCGCACGTTGAGCCACGCCCCCTGCCCGCCGACCAGCGCGGGGTTGAGCCACACGTCGTACTGGACGAGGAAGCCGCTCGCGCTCCACGCCCGCAATCGGCCGGCGACGCGCGCCCGGCCGACCCGGAGGCGCTGGGCGATCCGGTTCGCGCTGAGGCGCGGGTCGATCCCCGTGAGCGCGACCGGGCTGCTCCGATACATCTCCCGAAAGATGTCGAGGTCGAGCGCCTCGAGTCGCAACGGCCGGCCGGACACGCGCCGTCCCGAGGGAAGGCGACCCGCTTGAGGGTTCCGACTCGGACGGTCCGCTCGGCCGAACAGGACAATCGCCCCGCCGACTGGCGGGTTTGGGCGACATCCCGAACGCGGGGTTTGAGTCCTCGCAGGGGGTCCCGGCCCCGATGACCGACTCGGTCGCCGCCGCTCCCGCGGCCGCCCCGGATCCCGCGCCCGCGCTCGCCGCGCGCCGGGGGACGCTGATCCTGATCCTCCTTGCGTCGGCCGCGCTGATGGTCAACTACGTGGAGACGATGCTCGTCCCCGCGCTCCCGATCCTGGTCGGCTTCTTCCGGGGCGTCCCGTACACGACGATCGCCTGGGTCGTGTCCGCCTACCTCCTGGTCGGGGTCTCCACGACCCCGCTCTTCGCGAAGCTCGGCGACATCTACGGGAAGAAGCGGATCCTGGGCGTCGTGCTCGCGATCTACTCCGTCGCGGTCGCGCTCACGGGCTTCACGCCCCAGTTGGGAAGCGCGCTCGGACTCTCGCGGTTCGACTCGGTCTACCTCCTGATCGCCGTGCGCGGCGTCCAGGGCGTCGGCCTCGCGATGTTCCCGCTCGCGTTCGCGATGGTCGGCGAGGAGCTCCCGCCCGCGCGGGTCGCCCAGGCCCAGGGGCTGATCGCCGCGATGTTCGCGATCGGCGCCGCGCTCGGCCTGTTCGGGGGCGCGTGGGTCATCCAGACCTACGGCTGGCAGGATGCCTACCACCTCGTGATCCCGTTCGCGGCGGTGATCCTCGCGATGACGCTCCTCGTCCTGCCGGAATCGCAGCACCGGCTGCGGGTCCGCCTCGACGTCCCGGGGGCAGCGTTCCTCGGAGCGGCGCTCGCGAGCCTGCTCGTCGGGCTCTCGCAGGGCCCGACCTGGGGGTGGGGGGCGGTCGCGGCGGTCCGGTGGGGGCCGGTGCCGTTCGGGGTCCCGGAGCTGTTCGGCCTCGCGGCCTTCCTCGCGGGGCTCTTCTACCTGCGCGAGCGCACCGCGGCCGATCCGATGGTGCACCTGGAGCGGTTCCGGGAGCGGAACCTCGCGATCAGCTACTTCGCCGCCCTCCTGGTCGGGATCAGCATCTTCCTCGGGTTCGTCGGCCTCACGATCCGGGTCGAAACGCCGATCGTCGGGCTCGGGAAGACGGTCTTCGAGTTCGGCGTCCTGAGCCTCCCGACGACGATGTCGATGCTCGTCGCGGCCCCGTTCGTCGGGCGCGCGATCGCGCGCTTCGGTCCGAAGCCGGTGATGATCGGCGGCGCCGGGCTCGCGACCGTCGGCTTCCTCCTGATCCTCGTCCTCGGGACCAGCTACGCCGCGCTGTTCGTCACCCCGATCCCGGTCTTCGTCGGGCTCGTCGCGATGATCATCTCCGTGACGAACATGGTCGTCCTCTCCTCCCGGCGGGGCGAGACCGGCATCCAGACCGGGATGGCCGAGATGTTCCAGGACCTCGGCGCGAGCATCGGACCGGTCCTCGTCGCGTCGATCCTCGCGAGCTTCACCGGCGTCTTCGTCGCCGGGGTCGGCCCGAACGGGCCGGTGACCGTCGTGCTGCCGACGGTCACGGCCTTCCACTGGATCTTCGCGGTCGGCGCGGTCCTCGCGCTCAGCGGCGGCGTCCTCGCCGGGTTCCTGCGGAACTACACGTTCACCGCGGACGGGGAGCGCCGGGACGCCCCGGCCCCGATGCGGCCTCCCCCGGCCCCGTCCCCGGCCGCGGTCCCCGCGGCCGGTCCGGACCCGGGCCCCTCCG
>JASHQY010000112.1 GCA_030038885.1 Thermoplasmata archaeon
GCTGGTCAGCGACCGCGGGCAGCGCGGGTCGAAGGAAGACACGGGGCGCGAGGCACGCGGCTGGGGTCCGGTGATCTCGCCGCTGATGCCCGACAAGGGACTCTTCAGTGAGATCGGGGTCCCGACCCGCGATTTCCAGGGAAACTCGCTGTCGCGGAACACGTCGCTGAAGTTCTACCATCTCCGCAAGCTCAACCACCGGCTGCGCGCCGCCCGCACCCACCAGCGGAACCTCGTGGTCGCGCTGGGCGAGCTGAACCGGCTCGCCGGGGTGCTGGGCCTCTCGCGCGAGGTCAAGGAGTCCGCGACGTACATCTACCGCCGGGCGCTCGAGCACAAGGCGACCCGAGGCAAGAAGATCGTCGCGCTGGTCGCGGCGAGCGTCTACGCGGCGTGCCGGCAGTGCCACGTGCCGCGGACGATGAAGGAGATCATCGCGCACTCGAAGGCCACGAAGATCGAGGTCGGGCGCGCGTACACGCTCTTGGCCCGCGAGCTCAAGCTCGGCCTCAAGCCCGTGGAGCCGCGCGATTACCTCGTTCGGTTCACCCAGGACTTGAACCTCTCGAAGGAGGTGCGCCAGAAGGTGCTCTCGCTGCTCGAGCAGGTGGAGCAGGTCTACTCGACGAGCGGCGTCCTGCCGAATGGGATCCTCGCGACGATCATCTACATCGCGTCGAACCTGATGGGCGAGCCGCGGAGCCAGGACCGCATCGCCGCGGTGGCCAACGTGACGCCCGTGACGATCCGCAACCACTACAAGGAGCTCCTCGACCTGCTCGGGTTGCCGAAGAACCTCACGAACCCGCAGGCCCGGGGCAGTCTCCCGACGGACCTCGAGGAAAAGGTCGAGATCGACGCGGCCGCCGCGGGCCACTGAGCGATTCGCCTCCGGGGGCCGTGCTCGGCCCCCGGAAACCACTTGAACTTCCGAACGGCTCCGCCCCCATGACCGGCGGGGCGCTGAGCTACTCGTCCTACCGCACGTACCTGGAGTGCCCGCTCCGGTGGAAGTTCCTGTACATCGACCGCCTCCCTGAAACCCCGCGGGGCTACTTCACGTTCGGACGCGTGATCCACTCGGTGCTCGAGGAGCTCCTCCGCCCGCTGGTCGTCCCTGGCCCACGACGCGCCGGCGCGTCCGACTCGCAGCGCACGCTCGACGAATGGGAGGCCCATGCCCGGGCCCCGACCGAGACGCCGTGGATGTCCCGCGAGGAGATGCTCGCGCTCTACGACCGGTCGTGGCTGGGCGACGGCTACTCGAGCGCCGAGGACGAAGCGCGCTACCGCGCCCTTGGGCGGGACCTTCTGCGACGCTACTACGATCGGCTCGTCGAGGAACGCCCGCGCCCGGTCGCCGTCGAGGAGCACCTGGAGGCCCGATGGGACGGCATCCCGATCCATGGGTACATCGACCGGATCGACCGGGGGACCTCCGGGGGACTCGAGATCCTGGACTACAAGACGTCCCGAGAGCTTACCGCGGGCGACGCCCAGGACTCGGATCAGCTCTCGATCTACCAGGTCCTGGTCGAGAGCAACTATGCGGAGCCGGTCGAGGGGCTGACGCTCTACCACCTGCGGAGCCTGACGCCGCTACGCGTCCCGCCACGCGACCGGACATCGCTCACCGGGCTCTACGACCGGATGGGGACCGTCAGCGACGGGATCCGCGCGGAGGCGTACGACCCGACCCCGGGCCGCCACTGCAGCCGCTGCGACTTCCGATCGATCTGCCCCGAATTCCGCACCGTGCCGGTCAGCGACGAGGTGCGGTTGCGCGAACTCGTGGACCGATTCGAGCGGCTCCGCGCCGACGAGCAGCGGCTCGGGGCCGAGCTGCGGGACACGGCCGAGGCGCTCCACCACGCCGCGGAGGAGCTCGGCATCCATCGACTGCCGGGGTCGGAGTCGGTCGCGGTCCGCCGCCGCGAGGAAAGCTGGCAGTACTCGCTCGAGGACGTTCGGCCCGAGCTCGACCGGCTCGGGCTCTCGGACCGCGTGCCGACCGGCCGGCCCGAGGAGGTCCGGCGCCTGGTGCGCGACCCGACGGTCGATCCGGAACTGCGGCGGCGCATCGCGGGCACCGGCGCGCGGCAGGTGCGCTGGTACTGGGATCTCGAGGACCGGGACCGATCCCGATAGCTCGCCCCCAGCGTCCCGCCCGTAAGGGCTATGAGGATTTCCCGATACTCTCCCGTATGGGGCTTCCTCTCGCCTCCGAGGCGCGCCTCGCCTGCCTAGAGAACCGAACGCCCACCATCGCGACGCTCTGCTCGCATTCGTCCCTCCAGATCTTCCACGGCGCCCGGACCGAGGGCTATCCGACGCTGGGCCTGTGCGTCGGGGCTCCGCCGAAGTTCTACGACGCGTTCCCGCTCGCCCGGCCCGATCGGTTCCTCTCGGTGCCGACGGTCAAGGACCTCCCGGGCGCGACCGAGCGCCTGCGCGAGGCCGGCGCGATCATCGTACCGCACGGCTCGTTCGTCGAGTACCTCGGGCCGGAAGCGTTCACCAGCATGAACGTTCCGGTCTTCGGCAACCGGGCCGTCCTCGGATGGGAGTCGGACCGCCGCAAGGAGCGCGATTGGCTCGAGTCGGCCGGCGCGACGATGCCGAAGCTCTACGAGGATCCGCGCGAGATCGAGGGTCCGGTGATCGTGAAGTACTACGGCGCGAAGGGCGGGAAGGGCTTCTTTCTCGCGAAGAACCGCGAGGCGCTCGACGAGTTCCGCCCGACCGGCCCGTACGTGATCCAGGAGTACGTGGTGGGGACCCGGTACTACATGCACTTCTTCTACTCGCCGATCACCGAGGGCGGGTACCGGCTCGAGCACGGCGCGCTCGAGCTGCTCGGGATGGACCGGCGGGACGAGGCCAACATCGACGAGCTCTACAAGCTCGGCGCCCAGGAGGAGCTCCACCGGGCCGGCCTTCGGCCGACGTTCGTCGTGACCGGGAACGTCCCAGTGATCCTGCGCGAGTCGCTGCTCCCGAAGGCGTTCGAGATCGCGGGCCGCATCGTCGAGCGGTCGATCGAGCTGTTCGGCGGGATGGTCGGCCCGTTCTGCCTCGAGGGCATCATGACCGAGGACCTCGAGTTCAAGGTCTTCGAGATCTCGACGCGGATCGTGGCCGGCACGAACCTGTTCATCTCGGGCAGCCCGTACTCGGACCTGGTCGCCCCCGGGCTCTCGACCGGCCGGCGGATCGCGCGCGAGGTCACGCTCGCGCGCGCGACCGGGCGGCTCTCCGAGATCCTCAGCTGACCCTGCGCTCGCCCGCCGGCGCGTCCCGTCCGTTAAGAGCCCGGTCGCATCTGGCGGGGCTCCGATGGGGTTCGCGATCCGCACCGAGCGGCTGCGCAAGGTCTACCCGAGCTCGCACGGGGACCGGGCCGCGCTCGACGATCTGACGCTCGACATCCCCGACGGCCGCGTCTACGGCGTGATCGGCCGGAACGGGGCCGGCAAGACGACGTTCGTACGGATCACGTCGACCCAGCTCGCGCTGACCTCGGGCACGGCGACGGTCCTCGGCCACGACGTCGCGACCGAGGAGCGGGCGATCCGCGTGCGGATCGCGTGCGTCCCCCAGGAGGCCCGGCCGCTCTACTTCCTCAACGTCGAGGAGGTCGTCTACCTCTACCTCAAGCTGCGCGGTCTCGACCCCGCCGAGGCCCGCGCGCGCACGAAGGACGCGCTCGAGCAGCTGTCGCTCACCGAGTTCCGCCGGCGGATGGTCTCGCATCTGTCCGGGGGGCTGCGCCGGCGGGTCCTCTGCGCGATGGTCCTCGCGTCGGACGCGGAGATCCTGTTCCTCGACGAGCCGACGACCGGCCTCGACCCGATCGCGCGCCGGGAGGTGTGGCACGCGATCCGGCGGGCGGTCCGGGAGCGCCGCACGATCCTCCTCACGACGCACTACCTCGACGAGGCGGAGGCGCTGTCGGCCCGCCTCGCGCTGTTCGAGCGGGGCCGGCTCGTCCTCGAAGGGACGCCCGAGGAGTTGCGCGCGCGGGTCCGGTTCCCGTACCGGGTGACGGTCCAGGGGCCGTTCCCGGCGAGCGAGCTGGCGTCGTACGGCCGGGTCTCGGCGATCGAGGGGGGATCGCTCGTCTTCGCGCGGGAGGCCGAGGCCCGCGAGCTCGCGCGGACCGCGCTCGAACGGGGACTCCGGGTCAGCATGGGCCCGGTCAGCCTCGAGGACATCTTCCTCGACGTGGTCGGGAAGTCGATCGAGGACGAGGGGCCGGGGGCGGAGCCGACCGCATGAGCGAGCGGAACCGCCTGCGCTCGCTGTTCACCCTCGTCCAGATCAACGGGCTGATCCCGATCCGGACGCAGCCGCTCTACCTCGTCAACCTGATCGCGAGCCCGCTCTCGTTCCTGTTCTTCATCTGGATCGTGTCGCGCGGCGCCGACCTCGCCTACGGGGTCGTCGGCGGCATGGTCCTGACGATGCTCTCGGTCGGCACCGGGCTCCAGTCGGACCTCACGCACTACCGGCACGACATGAAGTTCCAGGACGTCGTGGTCGCGTCGCCGGTCGAGGCGCCGGTCTACGTCGGCGGCATGGCGCTCTCCGAGCTCGTCTACTCGCTGCCCGCGCTCGCGGTGTTCGTCGTCCTGTTCTTCTACTACGGGTACGCGACGCCGTCGAGCGCGGTCGTGCTGCTCGGCGCGCTCCTCCTCGTCTGGTCGTTCGCGACCGCGTTCGCGTTCACGCTCGCGACGTACTTCCAGGACGTGCGCGAGACCTGGATGTTCAGCCCGATCTTCTCGCTGGTGCTCACCGTGCTCCCGCCGGTCTACTACCCGATCACCTACCTTCCCGGGTGGGCGCAGATCGCGGCGCGGTTCTCCCCGACGACGTACGCCGCCGAGCTCGTGCAGGGCGCGGTTGGGCTCCAGCCGCTCTCGTTCGGGGGTGCGACGTTCGACTGGATCGTGCTGGTCGCGTTCACGGCCGCGCTCTTCGTGCTGGCGGCGTTCAAGGCGCGCTGGAAGGACCCCTGAGCGCGCTCCGCGCGCGGGGTGCGGGTCGGGCGCGGCGAGCGCTTAAGTACCGGGCGGCTGGTGGAGCGGTTCCATGCTTTCGTTCGCGGATGCTCGAAGCTTCGAATCGTCCGAGGACCGACTGTCGCACTGCGTCTTTTGCGGGAAGGAGCTCGTCCTCCTGCCGGACGACCGGCGGCAGGGCAGCTGCTTCGACTGCCTCGCGCTGTCCGTGCCCCCGTCGGTCCCGTGCCCCGAGTGCCGCGCCGAGATCCCCGGCGAGGAGCGCGGGGTCGGGTGCTCGGTGTGCGGCTGGTACCCGCTCGGCGAGTAGGGCCGCCCCGCGCGGCCGCTAAGCTTATCGCCCGAGCTCCGTCCTCGGCCGGAGGGCGTGCCGAGGTGGCTCAGTCCGGTACGGCGCGAGTCTGGAAAGCTCGTGGCGACATTCGCCTCGGGAGTTCAAACGCCGGGAACGGTCGACCCGTCCCGGGGGGAAATCTCCCCCTCGGCGCTTCCCCTTCCGGGCGTCGCGGGTCCGCATGACGGTCAGTCCACGCGCCGCGACCCCCGCCCTCCTCCAGATCGACGCGATCGTCGCGCACCTCCAGGGACGGGCCGCCCTCCAGGAGGTCTGCCGCTTCCTGCGCGCCTCGTTCCGGCACTACCGCTGGGTCGGCGTCTACCGGCTCGCGGGCTCCGAGCTCGTGCTGGACGGATGGGACGGGCCCGCGGCGACCGAGCACGTGCGGATCCCGATCGAGCGGGGGATCTGCGGCCAGGCGGCGCGCGAGGACCGCACGGTGCTGGTGGACGACGTCCGGGCGGATCCGGCGTACCTCGCGTGCTTCCTGGAGACCCGGGCGGAGGCGGTCGTGCCGATCCGCTCCGGCGGCCGGGTCGTCGGGGAGATCGACATCGACGGCAACGAGGTCCGCGCGTTCGACCGCTCGGACGGGGCGTTCCTCGAGCGGGTCGCGGAGCGGCTCAGCGCCGCGGTCGTCGTGGCAGCGGCCGAGCCGCCGCCCGCGTGAGGCGACGGTCGATCGTGCGGTGCGCGGCGTCGAGCGCCGCGCGGGCGTCGAACGGGGCGAACCGACCGGGCGTCGTCCGCCGCGCTGGCGCCGCGAGGTCGTCCCGCAGGTTCCGGAGGGCCCGGAGGAGCTCGTCGACGATCGGCAGGTCGGCGGTGCGGCTCGTCCGCGAGAGCGGGTTCAGGTCGATCGAGATCACCCGCTTCCCCAGCGCGCGCAGTGCCTCGGTGCGGTCCCCGTCCTCGAGCGGAACGACGCACACGTCGGCGGTCCAGATCCCGCGCCGGTCGACCCACGCGCGGTCGGACGGAAGCCCGGGGATCCGGGCGGTCGGGCGTCGGCCGAGCAGGTCCCGCACGCCGGCCGCCCGGAGCGCCCGCGCGACGAGCGCGACCCTGAGCGGCGACCGGTGGAAGAGGTTCACCTCGACGCCGAGCGCCGGCCAGGCGCGCTGGAGGGCCGCGATCTCGAGAGCCGCGAGCGCCGCGACGTTCCCGTTCACGCTGACGACCGGTCGGCGGGCCGCCCGCAGCCACTGCGCGGCCGTGCGGGTCGCGCGGCGCGCGCTGGGCGTCGTGCGCTCCCCGAGCAGGTAGTCGAACGCCTCGCCCCGACCGTGGGCGATCAGGCCCTC
>JASHQY010000113.1 GCA_030038885.1 Thermoplasmata archaeon
GGATCTGCGGGTCACCGGGCGAGCGGAGGTTCGACCCGGCCCCGGGCGGGTCCTACCGGACCGCCGCGTAGTGGAGCAGGATCTCCCGATCCTCTCCGGGCTTCGTCTCGAGGAGCCGAAGCGTGCACTGGGCCTTCATCGATCCCCAGTATCGGGGACCCTTCCCGTACACGACCGGCATCACGAAGAGCCAGTAGTCGTCCGCGAGGTTGCGGCGAAGGCACTCGCGGACCACCGCAGGGCCACCCTCCACCAGGATGTTCCCGCCCTTCTCCCGCCGCAGCCGGGCGAGGATCCGAGCGAGATCCCCGCGCAGGATCCGGGAGTGCTCCCAATCGGTGGACCGGAGACGATGCGAGAGGCAGACCTTCTCCACCCGGTCCAGATAGCGGCGGTACTCGAGGAGCCACCCGGGCTCGCCGGCCGGTCGGGCCTTCTCGCTCCAGGTCCGCTGATGGCCGAGGAACGAACGGCGGCCCATCACGACCGTCGTGACATCGTCGAACCGGTCGTACCACATGGTGCGGAAGAGCGCGGTGACCTTCGTCGACGGCCGTTCGGATCCCGGATACCTCGGGAACGCGCCGCGGCCGTCCAAGGTCATGTACACATTCGCCGTGACTTTTCGCATCCTCGTTCCCCCGCTCGTTCGGTGTCCCCGGGCGCGCGCGCGGCGTCCGAGGTCGCAGACACATGCGTAAACGGACATATATCCCTTTAGCCATGCGTCCTCCATGACCGACATCTTTCATGTCCTCGCAGAACCGTCACGCAGACACCTCCTCGACGTCCTCCGGGAGGGGGAGCGGTCCGTCGGCGATCTGGTCGAGCGCACCCGCATGCCCCAGCCGTCGGTATCGAAGCAGCTGCGCATCCTCCGGGATTCGGGGGTCGTCTCCCTGCGGGCGGCCGGCCGCCAGCACCTGTACTCCATCCAAGGGAGGTCGCTCCGCGAGGCGTCCGAGTGGCTCTCCGACTACGAACGGTTCTGGCAGGAGGGCCTGCGCCGGATGGACCAGGCCCTCCGGCGAGGGCCCCGTCCAACGCGCCGGAAGGCGCCATGAGCCGACCGCACGGCGCGCCGGTCGCGGTTCGAGTCGAGCGGATCGTGCACGCCCCTCCCGACCGGGTCTTCCGTGCCTTTCTCGACCCGGAGCTGATGCGTCAGTGGATCACCCCGGACGACCTCGATCTGGACCGGATCACCGTGGACCCCCGGGTCGGCGGACGGATCGAGGTGTGGCACTCGCGCCACGGCGTGAGCACGGGAAAGTTCGAAGGACGCTACGTCAAGCTCGACCCGGGCCGCGAGCTCGTCTACCACTGGGCGTTCGTCGGAACGGAGCCGGAAAAGGGCGAGCACTTCGACACCCTCGTGACGGTCCGTCTGCGTCCGTGGGGGGACGGACAAACGCAGATCCGTGTCGTCCACGAGAGATTGGCGGAGCTCCGCCGAGGGGCTCCCCGCATCCTCCCCCGGCTCCTCCCTGGATGGGAGAACTGCCTGGACAAGCTCGACCGTGCCGTCCAGGCTCCCCTCCCGGATCCGCGCTGAGCCTCGGAACTGGCCTGCGGGAGCTGGGAGGGCCTCCGACCGGAACTGAACCGAAACGCGCGGACGCCCGAACTCCGCCCCCGCGCGCCGCGTGGGATGCTCCTACCTCTCCGGAGCCACGGAATCCTCGCCGCTCCGGATCCCCCACGTTCCGCCGGATCGCCTTCGCCGTCCGGCGATCGCTCTCGGTTCCGCCCGAGATCGTCCCGGGACCCGCCGCGGGAGTCGGGCGGCGTCCACGCCGCGGGTCACCGACTCCGCTCCGGGTCGGTCGGCGATGGACCAGCCCGTCGGGGGGGCGAGGGCACCGTCGGGAGACGCCCCAGGTACTTCGCGAGAGGTCGCGGGAGCCCCCGAGCCCTGGCCGATCGCGGTCCCGGGGGGCGTTCGGAGCGCTCGACCTCTACCGGGGACGGCCGCGGTCCCACCGTCCGCCTTCGGCGGCCGAGGGATCCTCTGGACCTGCGCCCGCGTCGCCGGGCTGGGTAGCCTCGAGAGGGTGCCCCACGTCCTCCCGGGATCCGTAACGGCACGTCGGCGATCAGTGGTGCCGCGCCGCGGGAGCTGCCTCCGACGAACGGGAGCGAAGGCCCGCCCCCGCAGACACCGGCTTACGACCCCACGCCTGGATGACCAGGAACGAGATCATCAGAGTCTCGGGGCGAGCAATCGCTCGCTCGACGTCCGCGAACGCCCGCTCCAGCTCCCCTTCGGTCATCAATCGATGTTCGAGGATCCGCCGCCTCGCGGAGGTCGCGAACTGGATCGTGGATCGCATGTAGGGGTGCGCGTCCTGCAGCGTAAGAGCAACTCCCCGGGTGCGGAGTTCGGTCAGGCCGCCCTGACGCAGGAGTCCGTAGAGTTCCCGGCCGGTGTCGAGGTTGCCACCCCCGAGGCGGAAGCACTCGTGGATCGCCACCTTCAATCGCTCAAAGCCGGGCGATGCCGGAGTGCAGCTCCAGGCACTCGAGTCGGGCTCTTCCAGCACGACGACCCCTCCCGGCCTCACCACCCGGACCATTTCGGCCAGCAGCTCTCGGGCCCTGCCCACGGGCGCCAGAAGAAACCGCGAGTGCACGAGATCGAACGAGTCGGACTCGAATTGGGTATGGAACGCGTCTCCCTCCACGACCGTCACGTTGGAGAGGCCGAGGCGCCGAACATGCTCCCGGGCCGCGGAGACCTCCACCGGATCGAAATCGAGCGCCACGACCCGGCCGGTGGGCCCGACCCGTGCGGAAAGCGGTTGGAGAACGCCGATCGGCCCGCACGCGAGGTCGAGCGCGGTCCCGCCGGACGATACCCCCACCTCGTCCAGCAGCGACTCGGCGTGGGGCTCGAGGGCCTGCGCCTGAATCTGAAGGCGCGCCACCTCCGGCGACCCTCCGTCGAGAACGTACCGCCGCTCGACGGGCGTGCCCACGGAGCCGGGACCGTCCCTCGCTACTTAACTTAGCAACGACGGGTCGATTCTGGGGAAGGGGCCACCCGCCGGGGCGAAGCCGGCTCCTGCATCGTGAGGAGCGACGTACGGCGGAGAACTCCGTGCCGCGCGCGGGCGGAACGGGCCTCCCGCTCGTCGGTGACCCGACCGACTGCGACGTAGCTCCGAAGGATCGCCCTTTGCGGACGGGCGGATCGCGAGGAAAGGGGGCGGGGCCGAGGACGAACCGCAAGGTCCGGACCAAGGAGGAGACGCTGCGGATCGTCGGGACGAACCTTGAGTCGAAGACCGAGATCGAGGCGATGTGCGGGTCCTCCGGTCGAGCTTCCGGCACGAGCCGCGGTCCCGAGCGCAGGGCCCAGGTCCTCCGCGGGTGCCCGTACTGTTGGGCCGCCTTGCGGTCCAGGAAGGCTCCCGTGCTCGGACCCGCGTGGGAGGATCCGACAGGCCACGGGAGCGGAGGTCGACCGACGCGAGAGACTTAGCGACGGTCGCACGCATCGCGAAGATCCCCTGGCACGAACGTCAATGAAGCGCCGATCTCCACTCCGCGGGGACCCGACCGGAGTAGACTACGGTCTCGGCCCCGAGGAACACGGCCAGCTGCCCGATCCGTTCGGCCAGCTGCGCGGCGACGCCCCGTGCGCGGGGCGCCCCGGCCTCGGCGTACACGGCCTGGATCTCCAGCCGCTTCGAGGCCCGGTCCAGGCGCGGGTCGATCCGGCCGATGAAGCGATCCCCCCAGAGAATCGGGAGCACGTAGGTCCCGAACCTCCGCTTTCCCTCGGGCAGGAACTGCTCGCGGACGTAGTCGAATCCGTAGAGCTCCCTCGTCCGAGCCCCGTGGAAGACCATGTTGTCGAAGGGGGGAATCAAGGAGATCTCCTCGTCCCAGTCCTCGGACCCGATCCTCCGGAGCGCATCGAGGTCCGAAGCCAGCGCGTACCGAGTCCCCCGCAGACCCTCGATCCGCACGCGGCCGACCACGGACTTTTCCGTGAGCCGATCGAGCGTCCCCCGGAGATCGAGATAGCGCCCCCGGAGCAGATACCGGTTGATCTCGGTCGGGGTCGCGACCCCGATCGCGCGCAGCGTCCGCTGCACGCCCGCGATCTCCGCCTCGGCTTGGGAGAGATCCGTTCGGTCGACCCAGTCCGGTAAGAAGTCCGACGGAAGGCCGTAGAGGTTCTGCGTCCCCTCGTGACCGACGACCATCACCTCGCCGCCGAACTGTAGGTGCACGAGCATCGTGGCGAGATCGCTCCCCTCCGACCAGGCATCCCCGCTGCGCGGTCCCCTCGCGTGATCCGCGAAGTCCCTCAGCCGGCGAGGGCCGGTTTCGAGCTCTCGCAGAATGACCTTCCGCAACCGGGCGTGGGCCGGGATCCACCGTTTCGCTTCGGCCTTCTGGTATCCCCAGGATTTCGAGAGGGACTCCGGATACCTTCGCATGATCGCCGAGTGGATCGGATAGTCCTCGGTCGGAACGTACGAGGCGGCGTGGGTCCAGCACTCGAACAGCGTGCGGTCCGTCCACAGCAGCCGGTCCAGATCCGAGACCGAGAACGACCCGATCCGGGCCCACAGGGAGAGCCAATGCGAGGGCGCGACGACCGTCACCGGATCGATCTGCACGTAGCCGAGGTCGCGGGTGACGCGGAGGATGTCCGCCCGACTCCCGCGGGAGGGCCGGGATCCCTCGAGGTGCTGCCTCCGAAGTTCCAGGCGACGCGCCGCCTGTCGAGAGAGTATCACCGGTTGCGTGCTCATCCGCGCTCTCTCCCCGCGGGAGAACGACCTGGCGTATCTCCTGAGCGGCTAAGGACTTTCGACCGCGCGCACGGACGCGCGCGGGTCCCCCACCACGGCGGGGCTCCCACGCGAGATCGCCCCGGGACCTGGTCCGTGGGGAGTGAGTCCAAGTAGGAGCGGCCCGTACGCGACTTCGTGCTGACCGCCCAGACCCGCCGGTTCCTGCTCCAACGTACCGACCCCTCGGTCCGCTACTGGACCCTGAAGGATCTCTGCGACCGGCCGGAGAGCGATCCGCAGGTCCGGGCCGCACGGGCGGAGATCGGCCGGAAGGGCTGGGCGTGGGAGATCCTCAGCCTCCAGGAGCCCTCCGGGCAGTGGCCGACGTATCACGACGAGCCGCCGAACCTGTACCTCCCCAAGTACACGTCGACGAATTTCCTTCTCCTCATTCTTTCCGAACTCGGGATGACCCGAAGGGATCCCCGAGTCGCCCGAGCCGCGAAGCTCCTATTGGACCGCTGGTCCGACCCGAAAGAGGGGGTCTGGGGGGAGGCCGGCGCGGAGACCTGTATCACCGGGAACGCCGTCCGCATGATGGTCCGCTTCGGGTTCCTTGAGGACGCGCGCGTGCAGCGAGGGATCGACTGGCTGGTCTCCGCGCAGAAGTCCGACGGGGGCTGGCACTGCTGGAGATCCCGGACCGGCACGCTCGCGGCATGGGAGGCCATGGCCGCGTTCGCCGTCATCCCCCCGGGGTCGCGATCGGCACCGGTGGTCCGCGCGATCGAGCGCGGAGCTGAATTCTTCCTCGAGCGCGGACTTTTGCACGAGGCCGACGGATCGAGCTACCCGCCGTGGTGGCGCCTGCACTATCCGAACCACTACTACTACGATTTCCTGGTCGGGCTGGACTTCCTCACGGCCCTGGGCTACGGCTCGGACCGGCGGCTGCGCCCGGCCCTCAAGTGGCTCGAGCGCAAGCGGGGCCGAGACGGCTGGTGGCGGCTCGACTCCGTCCAACCGGATCTGGAGTCCTCCGACCCCTACCGTCCTCCCCCGCCCGTCTATCCCGTGATGCTCGAATACCCGGGGGAGCCGAGCCGATGGGCGACTCTCGTCGCCCTCCGGGTCCTGCGTCGGGCAGGACGATGCTGAACGCTCTCTCTGGGCGATCACGCCCTCGGAAATTCCGGAGTCTGGGCTTCGGGAGCTGGGGGATACTCCTCCGTGGAGGCTCGCGATCCCGCCGCCAGGGACTACCGAGGGCGGCAGCCGGACCTCCGGAGGATGGGTCGGATGCCCGCGGGCTCACTCTGCGGATGTCGTAGGGATTCGGATGGCGCGGATCTGCCGCACGATCCTCGGCAGATCGCCCGAGGCGAATCTCCAGATCTCCTCGTAGTTGACGGGCGTTGCCTCGCCCTCGTACGGGTGGGCGCGGTCGAACCGGAAGCACGCCACGCCGCCCAGGGAACTCGAGCGTTCGCGTTCGGGAGCGACCGGCCCACGGCCCCGATCGCTTCTCGGAGCAGCTCGAGATAGTGCTCCACGGCCGCGCGATTCCGCACCTCGTCCCCGTCGAAGAACTCCTCCCGGCCCCGTCGCACGATCCGATCGATGGCCGCGGCGTAGCGGACCATGTCTTCGACGAGGCGGCGAGACCGGTCGGTCGACATCATCACGGCCGCACCTTCTCGGACTCGACCTGCGGCTCGATCGCTCAGTGGAGTCCCCCTTCGTTCACGATCTCCACCTGCGGCCTGAGAATGCGTTCGATCTCCCCTGCGAGCTCCCCCCGATCCAAGAGAGAGTGCGGGCGGGCCCAGCGAACCGTCAGATCGACGTCGCTGGCGGCTGTGGCTTCCTTCCGGCGGACCGAGCCGAAGACCCGAATCCTCGTGACGCCGAACCGACGCGCCGCCGCCACGATCGTCGCCCGAGGGGATGCAAGATTTCCTCGTTACCCGGGCCCCGGCCGATCCGGACCGGCCGGAGCCGGGGAGTCGCGTAGATGGGACTCTTGCATCGGGGACAGACCTTCGGGCGACGTGGCCCGCGGATGACCCATGATGCCGACCGGTGGCATCCTCGCCTCTGCAGCCCGCTCGCTCCGCCGGAGGGCTTCCCCGTGGTGTTAACCCTCGTGATTCCTGTCCGTGGTCGTCCATGGGACTCCGGTTGGCGTCGGGCTTCGTTCGTGCTGCAGGCCACCGACTCTACTACGAGTCGGTCGGCGACGGAGCGCGGGGCGCGCTGCTCTGCCTTCACGGCGGGCCCGGCGGGACGCACGACCTCATGCGTCCGTTCACGGCGCTGGCCCAGTTCGGGTTGCAGGTCGTGCTCTACGACCAGCTCGGATGCGGCCGGTCCCAGCGCCCCGCCGATTACCGGGGGATGACCATCGAGGCGCTGGCGGACGAGGCCGACGCGCTCCGCGTCGCGCTGCGCCTCGGTCGCTGCCACCTCCTGGGGTTCAGCTTCGGGGGCGCGCTCGCGCTCCAGACCGTCCTCCGCCACCCGCGCGGGTACCGAAGCCTCGTCGTGGGCAGCGGGTACGCCAGCCGGGCGGAGCTCGAGGACAGGGTGCGCCGCCTCGTGGGGCGGCTACCGAAGCGGGGCCGGGACGCTCTCCGTCGGTGCGAGCGGCGCGGCGAGCTGAACGAGCCTCGCTACCTCCGGGCCGTTGCCGAATTCAACCGTCGGCACCTCTCGGATCTCGAGGTCACGCCCATCGATCTCCTGCTCGCCGGGCAGCACTTCAACCCCAAGGTCGCGACGGCGCTCTGCGGACCCGACCGCCTCACCGGAAGCGCCGGGGGGACCATGGCCGACTGGGATGTTCGCGTCCAGCTCGAACGCCTCCGGGTCCCGACGCTCATCACCGTCGGACGGCGCGACTCGGTGCCGCCGGGGTGCGCGAGGACCCTCCACCGCCGGATCCGTGGATCGAGGCTGGTGGTCTTTTCCGCGAGCGGCCACGATTGCGTCTACAAGGAGCAGGACCGCTACCTCGCGACCGTTCGGGATTTCCTCGCCACGGTCGACCGGTAGGCCCGCCGCGGGTCCGTATCCCACGTTCCGGCCCGGCTTCGGGGGTCGGCGCCCGACCGCGGATCCCTCCGAGACGCGTGCCGGTCCCCGGGCCGGATTCCGCGGCAGCCGAAGGTCCGAGGCCGAGCCGGCCGGCACGGCGATGTGAGAAATCTCGAGCCGTTCCCGCCGGGCTCGGAGCACGGCGGGGGCGGAGGGAGCCGAGCCTTCGGCCCCAGCGCCTTCTCGAACTCCAGAAGGAGCCCACGCGCTCGACCTCGTCCCCTTCGACCCGACGTAGCGGTGGTTCGCCCTTCGGGAGCCGCGCGAGCGGGCGACCGCGGATGCGGACTACCGGGCCCCTCGGACTCTCTTCTGCGACTTCGGGGACTATCCGGGCCACGGAGGCTGGTTCCTCCTCTCCACCGGAACGACCGACGGCCTGGACTGCCTCCAGGAGCTGGCCGCGAGATCAGTCTCCGGCGCGAGGACGTCCGCCGCCCAGCCCACGTGGGGGATCCTCGCGCGCGCCTCCCGGACCTCGGCGTCGTTCGCGTCTCGGCCGAGCAGCTCGGTCAGCGTACGGTAGCGGATCGAGGACGGGTTCTCCTCACGAAGCCAGTTGACGACGCTCTTGGACGCCACCCCGTCCTGCCAACCCTCGGCGAGGGTGCAATCCTACTCCGGTAGTTCGCCGCCGAGCCCCGTGCGGTGAGGGGGGTCGGTGCGGAAGTCATGCCGGCCTCCCGGGCAACCCCGCCCGTCGGAGGAGCTGGCCGACGAGCTCGGTGCGGTCGGGAGCGACGTACACTCCTTCGTGGGGTCGGACCCGCTGCCTCCGCTTCCGCTCGTACAGATCCGGACTCCCCTGCTCGTAGCGCGGCCCGGTCTTCCAGACCCCGTATCCCGAGAGCGCGAGGCGGCGCGTCACTCGCCGCGCGGGATCCACACCGTGAGCCGATTCCCGATTCGACGTCGCCTCGCCGACTGCCTCGGCTCGGTCGGGAGGAGGGGGGAGCCCGCCTTGACGGATCCCGTGTCGAGACGGACGTCGCCCGGACCTTGAGCGCCGCGCTGTTCCCGAGTCTCCGACCGTCGGCGCGACTCCCGAGATCGTCCGCGCGCACCTCGAGCGGCAGCCACGCCTCCCGGAACCGCTCGGAAGAGGTCCGCACGACCCGGCCCTTGTCCACCGCACGCTCGATCGTGGCGCTACGCTCGGAAACCAGCGTGCGATCTCGGGAACTACGGCCCCACCGGGGGATTGCGGAGAGTCGTTCTTGGTCGGACTTACGGCCGGCTCGGCGGCGCCTGCGTTGGACCCGAACCTCCGCGGGAATTCTTGGCCGAAGCTTTCTCCTCGTCGGCGATCTGTAGGATGCGAGCGCGATACTCCGGTCGCGTGAGGTCCCCGTGGACGAACTGACGGTAGGCGATGACCCGGTCGTAGTCGGCGCGGGTGATCTCTCCGCGGCGTAACTTCCTGGTCGCGTCGCGCTCGAACTCGTCGGACCCCCGGGGCCCATCCTCCAACTGCCACGGGAGCCCCCGCATCCCGAGGAACGGATTGGGGGTCGCGGAGTATCGGTGGGTCATGAGATACACCCCGAGAATCACGAGGGCCGCGTTGAATGCCACGGCGGCGATGCCGCCCAGCCACGAGCCTTCCGGGAGCTTCGGGAACGTTGCGAGGTCGAAGATCAGTAGGGCGGTCGCGATCACTCCGAACGCGAGTCCCATGAAGAGCAGATTCGCCGGCTGCCGGCTGAGGTCCATTTCCCCGCGGGTGGTCCATGGGCGGCGCGCCGATAACGGATGCGACGCGCGGGACGGAGGACAGGGGCCACCATCGGACCGAACCCAGGATCTTCGGAAGTGCCCCGGCCCAACCACGGTCGATCGCCCGCCTCCGGAACTGGTGGATCGCGTCGTCCGCCGGGTCGAACGACCGGTGCGTCCCGCGGTGGACAGGGACGACGCGCGCGCTCGAGCCGGTATCCACACGTCCCAGATCGCCGCGCGCCGGCTCTGGCTCAGATCTGGCGCCGTTCCTCGAGCTGGCGCGCCCGGATCCGTCGCAGGAGCACCAGGGTGCATCCGACGAGGGCCGCCGTCCAGACGAAGATCCCGAGGAGCAGCGGGACCCACGCGAGGGGCACCGCCGCGGTGCCGAGCTCCACGGTCGGCGTGCTCCCGGAATACCCTTGGTACAGGAGCGACGTGAGATCGTTGAACGGGGAGCCGTAGACGAACCATCGGGGGAACGCGACGTACACCTGGGCGTTGCCCAGGACGAACGACAGCACGAGCGGGACGTAGCCGACGAAGTCCGCACTTCGAAGGCCGAGGTGGTTGATCGCGAGCAGGGCGAGCGTCGACGCGAGGGCCATGAAGAAGACCCCGCCGACCAGCGACACACC
>JASHQY010000114.1 GCA_030038885.1 Thermoplasmata archaeon
TGATGCGCACGGTCCTCGAGACCCGGCTCGGCCAGCGCTGGGAGGTCTCGAAGCCCGACCCGACGAAGCACGCGAGCCGCGGGTGCATCTTCACGGCGACGCCGGCCTGATCCGCTCGAACCTGGAACGGCGCAGGGTCTCCCGTGGGGCTGCTACGCCGCGGATCCCGGCCGTATGCGGGGCTCCGCACTCCGGACGATCAAATCCCCTATCGCGCCATGCTATCCAGTAGGGCGCCGTCGGCGACGAAGTCATCTCGGCCGCCGGTGGCCACCGCGAAGACGGTATCGCCCTTGGACGCACGGCGCAGACCGTAGACATCCATGGGAAGAGCCCACGTGCATGGGCGCGCAGACGGGCGGGGCGGACCTGCACGTAGGGCCGACCCGAGCAGCCGATCACGGAACGGCTCGTCCCCACTTCGAGGCGTTCAACAGACGGTGGACGCGGCGCTAGTGCGCGGGCACTCACGTGGGACCGTCGGCCGGCGCTGACCTCGGGGTCAGCGCTGTCTCGGGGCTTGCGCTTTCCGCGCCGTCGTCGGCACGGAATCCCCGGAGTGAGGAGACGCGAGAAGAGCATCCCGAGCCGCTTCGATCACATTTCGCGACCCACACAGTCAGAGCACGCGCGGGTCCGTATCGAGAGACACAACGCGGCCACAGGTCACGATGCCCGATTGCAGGGAGTACCCCGTCGGGGCCTCCCGTACAAGCCCCTTGGCCCTCCCTCCGATTTCGTCGAGGTCATGCCCGAAGAACGGAGGCTCGAACAGGTCGCTGGGAAGCATCTCAGAGCAAGGGGACGTAGTACGTCGCGGTGAAAGATACGCGTTGGGACCCCTGACCCGTTGCGGCATCGAACACCCAAAGCGAGTAGTTTCCCTCGTCAGAATCGAAGGAGCAACCACCGCTGGTTCCAGTCTGAGTGCATTGCGGGACCACGGGCCCGTTGCTACCGGGGCCTTGCAGGCGCACACTCACGTCGCCTCCTGAGACATCGGTCCAGCTCAACTCCACGCTCCGTGCCTCGGGCAGACGCACTGAGCCGACAAGTGCACCCGCGCATAGTGTGCAGTCGCTACCGGTGGTGGTCGAGTAGCTTGAGGTGGTGATAGGAATCAAGTTGGACAAACACAGGACCAGCAAGGCAACCGTCGCCAGCGGAATGACGATGGCGAGCACGAGCGCCCAACGGCGTCGGAAGATTGAGTTGGATCGATCGGTCCCCCGGACATACGCTGAGCCTCTTCGGTTCCCCTCCCCTTGCAGATACGGGCCTTCGGGTATCAGCCTTGATTCAACTGTGGCATCCGAGACCTAGTGGCGCGCGGCTCGAATCGCGGCGTTCGGTCCGTGAGCCAGTCCGCCAACGGCAGCAGCCGGTCGTACAGCACCCGGCCCGAAGGGGTCAACGCGTAGGCGAGGACCGGGCCGCGCGGACCGTCGGTCGGGGAGCGGCAGATCAGCTTCGCGGCCTCCAGCGAGCGGAGGGTGGACGTGAGCGTCGCGGGGCTCACTCCGGAAAGACACCGCTGGATCGGGCCGAAGCGCACGGTTCCGTACCGTCCGAGCAGCGCGACCACGCACACCGCCCACTTCTTTCCCACGACGTCGATGAGTCCCACCGGCGGGCACGGGCAGACGAGGTCGCCGTTGCAGCACTGCGACACTCTGTCCGTACGTAGCGGCGCCTTATGAGCACTTCACCGATTGAAGTGGACGAGGGACCATGAACGCCTCCGGCGACCCCCAACCTGCCTGCGACGCGAACGCCGACTGCTGCGACCCGATCTTCGGGTGTCCGCCGGGGTGCTGTGACGGGTGCTGCTAAGCGCACCGTATTGTTCGTCTGCGTGGAGAACGCGGGCCGCTCGCTGATGGCGGAAGCGTTCTTCAACGCGTGCGCGCCTGCCGGATGGAGGGCGACTTCTGCCGGCACGGAGCCTGCGCGGACCGCGGACCCGCGGACGGCCCCGATGCTGCGGGAGGTCGGGGCGGACCTACCGACGCACCCGCCGCGGCGGCTGACGAACGACGAGATCGAATCGGCCGCGCTCCGAATCACGATGGGGTGCCTCGACCATGCGAGCTGCCCGGCCCGCCTGCACGCCCGGCCAGTCGTGGATTGGGCCCTCCCGGACCCCGCCCGGCTGGACGACGAGGGGTTCCGCCGCGTCCGGGACGATATCCGCGAGCGCGTGGCCTCCCTGGTCCGCGAGCTGTCCCGGGGATGATCCGTCTCCGGGTGCAGCGCTTCCTCGCCGAAGCGATCGGGACGGCCCTGCTGGTCGGGATCGGAACGGGGACGATCGTGGTGTCGGCCCGCGGAGGCGGGATTCCGCAGTGGGCGATGGCGATCGCGTGGTTCGCCGCGGTCCTACTGCCGATGATCGCCCTCATCGGAGTCTCGGGGGCTCACTTGAATCCCGCGGTCACGCTCGCGTTGGCCGCGAGCGGCCGATTCTCCTGGGAGCGCGTCCCCGAGTACTGGGCCGGCCAATGCCTGGGCGCCGTGCTGGCCAGCGTCGCCGTACTAGCGGGCGTCGGAGACTACGCGCACCTCGGCGCGACCGTTCCGATGGGCATTCCGTTCGCGCTCGCGTTCGCCGCCGAGGCGGGCTTCACGGCCCTACTCGTGAGCGCCGTCTTCGCGCTCGCGGACTGGGGCGAGGGAAGGCGGCGCTGGCGTCTCGCGCTCCCCCCGGGGGCAGTCGGTCTCTCGACCTATGTGATCGGTCCCTGGACCGGGAGCTCGCTGAACCCCGCCCGTACCTTGGCCCCAGACCTCGTCTCGGGAACCTACACGGATCTCGGGCTGTATCTCGTGGCTGTCCCCTTGGCCGCGCTGGTCGTGGCCCACCTCTGGCGACCTCGGGCCGCGGACATCCTGGACAGAGGACCGGGGAGGGAGGAGGTCGCTCGCTGACGATCGAGGGTCGGC
>JASHQY010000115.1 GCA_030038885.1 Thermoplasmata archaeon
AGCGGAGCTCCCGGCCTCCCGTGCGGAGATCGTAGCCGAGGACGGTGGCCGATCCCTCGGTCGGCGGGAGCAGGGTCGTCAGGAGGCGTACGGTCGTCGTCTTGCCGGCGCCGTTCCGACCCAGCACGCCCAGCACTTCACCGCGGTGCAGGTTCACCGAAAGATGGCGGATCGCGAACCGCTCGGGGGCGTAGGCATACCCCAGGTCTCGGGTCTCGAGAACCAGTTCGCTCGACGGCATAGGTGCACTAGAAACCGTGGAGGGGAGAGCGAGCTCCATTTGGCCCTTGCTCTCGATTCCCGCGGAGAAGGAGCTCGGACGGCATCTGAGACGCGCGGTCCAGGGCACGGGGCCGATCGCGGTCCCGTGATCCGCCCGGGTCCGAGAGGGCGCCCCGGGCGGTCGGCGGAGGGCGGCGGGAGCACGTCTCCGCTTCGGATCCGCGGGGATTCCATGAACTCGGGCTCGGTGACCGGCGGCTCGGGAACCGTGCGTCCTGGGCCTCGGCGCGCGAGGGTCCCCCCGGGTCCCACCGGTCGCCGGAGTGTCTCGAGACGCAGGGATCGCGGCGACTCCTCAAGGTGCTCACGCGTTCGGTCCGCCGGTCCGCAGTTCGAGGCCGAACCCCTCCCACGGGAGGAGAGGCGGAGGCTCGGGGTCGTCCGTTCGACCGAGGCCACGAAGCGGACACGGCAGGGATTCCCTCCGTCCGGCGCGGAACGGTCTCCCGGTGACTGATATACGACCACGCCTTGGCCGCAACTCGCCGGGGTCGTGAGCCGAGTTGCAAACGAAGGGCGCCCTCGTCGTGGTCCTCACGATCCTCGCCGTCCTGGGATGGATGGGACTTTCCTCGTCCGGGGCGATCGGTACTTCCCCCTCGTCGGCTCCGGCGGCCGAGGCGACCGCCGTTTCGCCCCTGCCCGCCGGCTCCGCCGCCGGGACCCCAGCTCCGACCGTTCCCTCGCCGCAGAGCGCTTCGGCGGGAACCACGAGCGGCACCGAAAATCCAGCCGCGGAGATGGCGGCCCGCGCGATCGCCGCGACTCAGGCCGCGGGCCTGAAATCCAACGTCGTCTACGTGCCTCACCCCTCCGCGTCCCCGGCGCAGATCGCGCTCGCCGCGGAGACCGGCGCGGCGACTCCCCTTTACACCGCGGACCCGGCCCCCATGGGGCTCGCGGACTACGGGCTCAGTCAGATCAACTCCGAAGTCTACGTGGCGAACAGCGGCTCGAACAGCGTCAGTCTGATCAGTGACGCGACGAACCAGGTCGTCGCGACGATTCCGGTCGGCCAGGGGCCCGCCGGCCTGGCGTTCGATGGAGGCACGGGCGAGGTCTACGTCGCGAACGAATACTCCGATACAGTGTCCGTGATCAACGGCACGGCCGTGGTCGCGACCGTTCCGGTCGGATTCGATCCGTTCGCGGTGGTCTACGACTCGGCGAACGGCGAGGTGTTCGTCGCGAACAGCCACTCCAACAGCGTCAGCGTCATCAACGATCTCACGAACCGCGTGGTCGCCACGATCCCCGTCGGCGCCGACCCGACGGGGGCGGCCTACGACAGCGGCGACGGGGACGTCTACGTCGCGGATCTCGGTTCGAACAGCGTGAGCGTGATCCGCGGGTCCGGGAACACGGTGCAAGGCACGATCTTCGTCGGCTTCGGGTCCCAGCCCTTCGACGTGGCGTACGACGGCGGGAACGGCGACGTGTACGCGACCGACCTCGGAACGTCCACGGTGAGCGTGATCGCCGGCACGACGATCCCCCGGGTGATCCCGCTGGGCCCGTTCAGTTCCCCGGGCGACCTGGCCTACGACAGCGCGAACGGCGAGCTGTTCGTCGCGCTCTCGGGAGCGGACGCGGTCGGCGTGATCAACGGCGCGACGAACACCGAGGTCGCCCAGGTTCGCGTGGGCTTCGCGCCGGTGGCGATCGCGGTCGACAGTGGGAACGGGGAGGTCTATGCGGCGAACGACTTTTCCAATGACGTCAGCGCGGTCAGCGTGGCGACCGACACGGTCGTGGCAACCGTCGCGGTGGGAAGCTACCCGTTGGGCGTGGCCTACGACCCCGGGAGCGGCGGAGGGGCGCCGACCCCGTCGGTCCTCACGACCTCGCTCGTCTCGGGGACGGTCGACATCTCCGCCGCCGGGATCGAGGGACAGGACCTCTACCAGAACACGCCGGACGCCTTCAGCATCCAGCTCAACGCGGTCCTCACGGGCGTCGACGTGCTCGGGCGCGCGACGTACACGTTCTGGGCCCAGGATATCGTGACCTACTACCCCACGACGGGTACGATGGTGCTGATCACGAACCTCTGGAACTTCTCGTCGCCCTCCGCGTACGTGAACAGCTCGACGCTCGAGGATCACGGCCCGGACGGGACCGACCTCTACAGCCAGCTGGGCTTCTACTACGCCGAGTACACCGTGCCGTACGCGGTGGGCTACCCCTTCGATCTGACCCTGTCGATGGCGGCCAGCGTCGGCTCCTACTCGAACGGAGAGGACGACCAAGTGGAGTTCTCGACCGAGGTCGTGAGCCCCTCGAACGCCTTCCCGGCGGTCGCGGAGCCGGACTGGGACTTCGTCGCGTTCGACTCCGTACCCGCGGCCCCGTGCTCGTGCGTCGCTCCGTCGTCCGACCCGCTCGAGTTCACGGTGGACCCGGTCTACAACCCCGTCGGATTGCTGGACGACCTCGAGCTGGTGGTGACCGGGCCCGGCGGCGGCAGCAACGTGGATCTCGGGTCGGCGGATGCGACGCTCGCCCTCGAGTACTGGGACGCGGCGCGCGGGGCCCTCGCGAACGTGCCCTCGGCGTACAACTACGGAAGCGACACCGGCGAGACCTCGCTGAACGCGAACGTCAACTGGGCGGACGCGACGGCGTCGAGCCCGGACGGGTTCGCCGACTACGCGACGATGACCACGGGCCCGTCGGTCATGTCCGGCCTGTGGGGGACCGGGGCTCCCTCCGGTGCGGGCGAGCTCGAGCTCGACGTGACTCCCTCGAACGCCTTCGTTTTCGTCCAGTACTCGGGGACGTCGACCTGGGACCAGACGATCGTCGGCCAGGACTCGTTCGTCCCGAGCCAGGCGCTGACCGAGTTCGAGCTCATGCCGGGGACGTACGAGGTCTCCGTCCTGCTCTCGGATTGGACGAGCACGACCCTTTCGGTGACGGTCTCGGCGTCCGCGACCACGGTGGTGACGGCCGGACTCAGTCCCGACCCCAGCGTCGGGATCGTCACGCCCCTCTGGGCGTTCTCGAACAGCCAGCTCGGGGCGATCTCGCAGTCCGGCGCGGGCACTCCCACGGACCCGTACGTGCTGGTCAACAACCCGCCGGTGGTCAATGGGGCCGAGGGCCCCCTCGACACCGTGTTCGGAAGCTACAACGACTACTCGTTCCCGGTCTTTCCTGGCGTGTTCTTGATGGGAACGACCGACTCGGTCGAGGTGAACGACTCGCCGTCGTTCGAGGTGAACAACTCGCTCGTGGCCGCCGGGCTGACGTCGGAGCCGGCGGCCCCCTACGACGCCCTCCCCGCGATCAACGATCTCCAGCTCTGGTTCTGGGACGTGAGCGGCGTTGCGCTGACGAACGACACCAACCTCTCGGGATGGTTCGCCGACCAGGCCTCGCTCCCGTTGACGTACAACTCGTTCAACGTGATCTTCTACGACTCGTCGGGCAACCTCGTCGCGAACGACACGTTCGCGACCGAGAGCGCGGCGCTCCTGATGTACTCCTCGGGGCTCCCGGGCACGTCCGGCGGATCGAACACCGTTTGGGGGAATCGCTTCTTCCAGATCGACCCCGCCGACACCTGCCTCGCCGCGGGCTCCTGCTTTGAGCTGTACCCGTACAACGGAGGGCTGGGGCTTGAGCTCGGCGAGAGCGGCGACCTCGTCTACAACAACGTCTTCGACACTCCCACGACCGCCTGGCTCCTGCCGCTCGACCTCTACACGGGAACGCCCGAGAGCTACACCGGCGATGTGTGGAACATCGGAACCGAACCGGCGACCGATGTCGCGTTCGCCCCGGGGTTCCCGGGTTTTCCGCTCACCGGCAGCGTCGTGGGAGGGACGACCCAGGGTGGGAACGCCTGGTGGGACTACGGCGTGACGTCGAACTTTGCGAACGGGGCGGACAACCCCCTCGGCGTCGCGTACGACGAGGACGCCCCGACCCCGATCGCGGGCTCGTCGACCTTCCCGTGCCCGGCCGAGTACTACTGTGCGTCCTACCTCTACCCGGTCGGCGACCCGGCGCCGCTGACGCCCGCGGGGGCCGCCGTGCAGTTCGAGCCGCAGGGGGTGCCGTCCGGGACCGTCTGGGGCGTCCTGGTCTCGTGCAACGTCGGCAGCACGCAGAAGAACTCCGGGGGCGGCGGCACGCAGAAGAACTCGGGGGGCGGAGGCCCGCCGTCCACGATCTGCTGCCCGGGCGCCACGCAGAAGAACTCCGGCGGCGGGGGTACGCAAAAGAACTCGGGCGGGGGAGGGCCCCCCGGCTGCGCGGGCGCCGATCCTCCGCCGACGGTCTTCGCGGACTTCGAAACCAACCGCACGTCGCTCGACCTCGTCCTGCCGGTCGGGGAGTTCAACTGGACCCCGAACCTGCCGGCGGGCTTCACGAGCACGACCGAAGCCTCGTTCCTCGTGCTGCCGAACACCTCGACCCTTCCGCCGGTGTCGGTCGACGTGCCGTACGCTCCCTCGGGATCGGGGATCGTGACGTTCACGGAAACCGGCCTCGCGTCCGGGCTCGCGTGGCAGGTGACCCTCGGAGGAACCGCGCAGTCCCTCACGACCGATGGGGGGGCCGACAGCCTGTTCTTCACCGAGACGGATGGGACGTACAGCTACTCGCTCGCTTCCGAGGCCGGATACGTTCTGACGCCGGACGCGCCGTCCGGCTCGGTGACGGTCGCGAACGGCCCCGTGACGCTCGACTTCGCCTACTCGGAGCCAAGTCTCTCCGTCGATCCGAGCGAGGGTCCCGTCGGGGCGGTGGCCACGGTCTCGGGGACCGGGTTCTCGGCGTCGACGACCCTCTCGTCGCTCGTCTTCGGCGGGGTGACGGTCACGAGCTGCACGGCCGGTTCGCTCACGACCTCGTCGACGGGGTCGTTCCGCTGCACGCTCACCGTGCCCTCCGGGGCCTCCGGCACGACCGTCAGCGCGACCGACCTCGAAGGGGTCACCGAATCCGCGACGTTCACCGTGACCGCGCTCTCGATCGACGTGGCCCCGGAGCAGGGCCCGGCGGGAGCGAACGTGACGATCTCCGGTGCGGGATTCTCCGTAGGGACTCCGCTCGTGTCGCTCACCTTCGGCGGACAGAGCGTCACGGGCTGCACGGTCGGTTCGCTCGTGACGTCCGCCACCGGCACATGGGCGTGCACGATCTCGGTGCCGGCCGGAGCGACATCGGCGGGAGTGACCGCGACCGATGTGGGCGGTCAGAGCGTGACCGCCCCCTTCGCGGTCTCGGTGCCCGCGATCGCGCTCAGCGAGAGCGCGGGCCCCGTCGGCGCTCCGGTCACCGTGTCGGGCTCCGGGTTCTCGGTCCTGACGACCCTCGCGTCGCTCGACTTCGACGGGGTGCCGATCATGGGCTGCACGGTCGGTTCGCTCGGCACCTCCGCCTCGGGGGCGTTCGCCTGCGCTCTCTCGGTGCCTTCGGACACGACGTCCTCGACCGTCACGGCGATCGACGCGGGCGGAGCGAGCGCG
>JASHQY010000116.1 GCA_030038885.1 Thermoplasmata archaeon
CTCGGCGATCCGATCCGCGAGGGAATACCCGTAGATCGGCCCGTCCCGCTCCATCACCGACAGGGCGTACAGCGCGAGGAGCCGACCGGGACGGGGTCCGGGGAGGCCCCGGGGGGAAGACATACTGAGTTATGAATCGAATTCGATATAACGTCATCGCCGCCCGGGACCCGGTCGGCGACCGGCCCGGAGGCGGCGGCCCCACGCGAATCGTCGGTCCTCACCCGCAGGATTCCACCACGGCTCCGTCCCGACGACCGCCCGCCGCGGCCTCCGGGCCGAGGGGTGTTCCGCGACCTCCTCACACGCCTTAACCGCGCGAGCCCGTCATGGTCCTTCACCATGCCCGCGCCACGCCCCCGTGGAACCGCCGCCCCCCGACGAGGAACCGTACCGGTCGATGGAGGGGCGATCGCGTACGAAACCGCCGGCGAGGGTCCTCCGGTCCTCTTCGTCCACGCGGCGATCGCCGACCATCGAATGTGGGACCGGGAAGCGGCGCGGTTCGCGGACCACCATCGGACGATCCGACTCGATCTCCGCGGCTTCGGATCCTCCCCGCCGGCGTCGGCGCCGTTCTCCTACGGGCAAGACCTGCGGGCCGTGCTCGATCATCTGGGCGTTCGCTCGGCGTTCGTCGTGGGGTCGAGCATGGGCGGCGCCTTCGCGATCGACCTGGCCCTCGAGCACCCCGAGAGGGTCGCGGGCCTCCTCCTCGTGGCCCCGGGGCTGTCCGGGGGGATCGAGCCTCCGTTCGACCCGGACGAGCGGGCGGCGCTCGAGTACGACGAGCAGCAGTCGAAGAAGGTCGCGGACGCGTGGTCCCGCGGCGACCGGTCCGCGGCGTTCGAAGGACTCCGCGGGCTCTGGTGCTCGGCCCTGGAAGGAGCGAACCTGGAACTCTTCCGCACGATGGTCGAGCAGAACACGGCCGAGGTCTTCGAGAACCGCAGCGGGGCTCAGGCCACTGCGGCTCCCGCCGCGGAGGCCCGCCTAGGCTCGGTCCGGGCCCGCACGACGCTCCTGGTCGGAGACCGGGATAACCCCTCCTCGGCCGTCTTCGCGAAGCGGATCGCCCGGGGCATTCCCGGGGCCCGCCTCCGGACGGTCGCGGGGGCCGACCACCTGGTCAACCTCTCCCGGCCGTCGGAATTCGAGGCGGCGCTGCGGAGCGCGCTCTCGGACCGCTGAGCGACGACCCCGATCCGGGGGACCCCCTGCGCCGGTGCGCGCCGATTCCCCGCCCGAGGGGGGGCTAGAACGGATCTGCGTCAGGGAGTCCAGGTCGTGCCGCCGTATCCGGACGGCAGCGCCGGCGGCTCGGCACCCCCGAACGGGTCGGGGCGGGGCTCGGGAGCCCGGCCGTGCTTCTTCGCGAGGTAGGCGTCGATCGCGGCCGCGGCGCGCTCCCCCGCGGCCATCGCGTGGACGACCGATCGGCCCCCCGTCGCGAAGACCCCCTCGACGTCGGTCATCCAGTCGGCGCGCGCGCCCTCCGGCCAGCCCATCGACGCGAACTTGAACCCGTAGTCCGGATCGAAGCCGGCGGTGTCGGCGACCTCGCCGACCGCGACGATGATCATGTCGCACGGGATCGTCTCCTCGGAGTTCGGGACGGCCTGCAGGGGGCGACGTCCCTTGGCGTCCGGCGGGCCGTGCTCGGTCCGCTCGACCACGAGTCCCTCGACGTGCTCGGACCCGAGGATCGCCTTCGGGGCGCGGAAGAACACGAAGTGGATCCCTTCGATCTCCCCACCGGACTTCTCCTCCTCGGTCGCCTTCATGTCCTCGGGACCCCGCCGGTAGACGAGCTGGACGTCCGCGCCGTCGGACAGTCGCCGGGCGGACCGGGCCGCGTCGAGCGCGACATCCCCCGCGCCGATGACGACGACGTGCCGGCCCTTGCGCCCGAAGAGCCCCTCCGGCCGCTTGTTCATCGCGAGCAGGAACGGCAGCGCGTGGTAGACGCCGGGCAGCTCCTCGCCGGGGACACCGAGCTCGCGGGGCTTGGACGCTCCGATCGCGACCAGCACCGCCTCGTACCCCTCCGCGAGCAGGCTCTTCGGCGTGAAGTCGACCCCCGCCCGCTTTCCGACCACGAACGTGATGTCGAGGTTCTTCCACCGGGCGAGGTCGGTGTCCAGATCGTCCGGGTCGAGGTGGTACCTCGGGATCGTGTTGATCTGGCCCCCGAGGAACGGCTCGGTCTCGAAGACCGTGACCGGGTGACCGCGCACGGCGAGGTCCCACGCGGCCATGAGTCCCGCCGGCCCGGCCCCGACGACCGCGATCCGCTCCTCCTTGCGCTTCGAGGGCACGTAGAGCAGGTCGGACTTCCCGAACTCGAGCGCGGCCCGCTTGAGATGGCGGATCGCGATCGGCACTCCGCGGCCGGCCATGATGCAGTCGTCCTCGCAGAAGTGGTAGCAGGTCTTGCAGAGCACGGTCGCGAGCGGGTTCTCGCGGAGCGTGAGGCGCGCCGCCCCGTTGAAGTCGCGCTGGGCGATGAGGGTGTTGTACCCCCGGGCGTCCTGCGTGATCGGGCAGCCCTGGATGCAGTACGGCATCGCGCACTGCAGGCACCGCTGGCCCTCGAGGACGGCCTCCTCCAGCGTGTACGGCTGGTCGATGAGCGCGAACTTGCGGACCCGCTCTTCGCGGGTCTCCTCCTCGATCGGGACCCTCTCGTAGCGATCCATCGGACTGCTGGCCCCCCGAAGCGCCTGCCTCCGACTATTGTGACCAACGGCAGGTCTTTAGGCTTCGCGTGTACGCGTGCGACGCACTCACTCGAAGCGTCCGATCGGCCCCCGACCGAACGGGGGAGGTGGGTCCTCGGAAGGCGTGCGGCGAGTCCAAGCTGCCCCGGCCCGGGACTCCTTCGCCGAGCGGACCCGGACGCGGGGCGCGAGGGTCCCCGCCGGGCCGCCCCGTTCGTAGCCCGTTGCGAGGCCCTGCGGCGGGAGCGTGCGGGGGCCACCGGGCCCGGTGACGCGTTCGATCAGGTCGGATGGAGGTCGAACCCCGCTTGAACGAAGCCCGAATCGAATCCAAACGCGGCCCGAATGTTCAGGGACTCCATGGTCACGAAACTCAGGCAATCGGTGAGGCTCCACCGCTGGTCCCCGCGGTCTTCCAAGCGCTGCCAGACGTCCCAGAACCGGTCGGGAGCGGTCCACACCACTTGGACGCTCTCGCTCTCCGTCAGAATGCGGTGGAACTCTCGAACCGTCTCTGAGGCCTTTAGCCGGAGGTAGGTCACCGCCTGCGCGAGAACGTAGTCCGTGGTGATCATTCGGCCGAACGTTCCGTGGCTCAGCTCTTGCTGGAAGCCCCGGGCCCGTAGATGGAACTGGTCGCGCTGGTCGAGCAACGCAATCCGCGCGCCCGTATCGATGAATATCGTCGCCGGGAATAGAGGATCTTGTCGTGGTCGACCGAGCCGGTCGTGCGTCGTCCCCGTCCGTGGATGAGCGGGAACGCGTGGAAGATGGGGTCCGCCGGGTTCACGCGATCGGGCAGCAGGTGGGCTCGCAGTGCCTCCCGAGCAATTTCCTTCATGCTCTTGCCCTCCTTGCTCGCCCGTTCGCGGAGCAACCGATACTCCTCGTCCGCGATCGCCGTTTGGACCAACTTCATGCTCCATGAAGCATAGACTATGGGGTCCAAAACACCGCCCTTGAGCGCGATCATCGGCGCGAAGATTCCCGGCCGGGAGGCCCGCCCGAGGGTCGACCGTACCGAACCGCTGGACGAAGCCGACACCGGGGGTACCGTACCCGCCGGGCCCTCGAACGAGGCTCTTCGCGCGGAGTAGGGCGCGTGGGTTCGCACGGTGCGCCGCGCGGACGTTCCGTTTCCTCCGAGGGGAGCCGTCGTCGACCCGCGGTCCCCGGAGGACGGGGATGGCCCGGTCGACCCCACCGTGTACCGCCGCCGGCGGGGCACCGAGCCGCGGAGCGGAAGTGCGCGGCCTGCGACCGACGTGTCCGACGGCATGCCCCCACCGGCAGGGGGGCACGCTCGCTCGGAGATCGAGCGGCTCGAGTGCCAGTTCCGCCGTCCAACCCTCGGGGGGAGGCGTCGCTCGAGTGGATCTCGCGACGGCGGGTGGCAATCCACGCCCCGCGGGGGTACGCGCCCCTCGGAGGGCAGCGATTCGGTTACCTATCGTAACCGACACCGTGCTCCCGAAACCGCGGGATCGCGATCCCAAAGAGGGGGGCGCTGCACCGGCGCGGGGCCGGCCCGTTCGCGCGGATGCGGCCACGCTACCGGCAGGTCGGTCCGAGTCGGGAGCCTGTGGCTCTATGAACCCCGAAGAATCATTCTTCTCCCATGCGCGCGCGCTCCCGGAGTGCCCGCGGGAACCCCCCGTGGACGCCCCTGCCTGATCCCGAGGGACGGTACTCGACGGGAATCGCCGACTACGACCGACTGCTCGGTGGAGGGTTCCCCCGCGGAAGCATGACGCTCGTGGGCTGGGATGCGACCGTCGGGACGGAGGACCTCGACCTCATGCTCTTCCCCACGATCCTCAACATGCTCCATCATTCCCGCGGCATGATCGCGGTGCTGCCCTCGAGAGACTCGCCGCACCAGTTCCGGGCGCGACTCACTCGCTTCGTGACGCGCCGCCGGTTCGACAGCCGAGTTCGGGTCGTGGACTACGCGGGCGAGGACGAGGGCCACTCGTACGTCGTGACGATCCCCACCCAGGCCATGCTCGAGGACGCTCGGCCCCCCGGGGAGAAGGAGAAGAAGGCGGCGATCCGGAAGCTGGTCGAAGCGGAGACGGCGGCGGCCGGCGGTCGCAAGCACCCGTTCCTCGAACTGTACTCCCTGGACGTCATGGAGGCGCTGGTGGGGCCGGAGCAGGCGGCGCGAATGTTCTTCCACGGAGCGAAGCGGTCCCGCCAGATGGGCAATCTCCTGATCGCCCTCATGGGACCGGGACTCGCGACCGCGGTCGGAGCCCAGAAAATGGCCGACCTCGAGCTCGAGCTCCACCACGACGACGTCGGCCTGATCGTTCGCGGAGTGCGGCCCGCATTTCCTGGCCACGTGGTGACGCCGGACCGTTCGGCTGGCCCCCCGCACGTCGGATTCGTTCCTCCCCCGAGCTAGCGCCCCCCGCGCCCCGCAGGAGGTCCGCCGCCGGCATCCCCTCCGTCCGGGACGGTTCCGAACATGCCGGTGGGCAAGCGCTGGGCACCCTCTCCCTCCGGGGCAGGAGCCCCTCTCGACTCCCGCCCGTTCCCGATGCACCGGACGGGCGCGGACTCGTACCACCGCTCCGGCGGGTAAGGTATCGGCCGATCGTCGAGCAACGGCAACGTGTCTCCCCGGCCGGGAAGGCCCGTTCGGAGCGGCCCGACCACGAAGCCGTCCCCCTGATCTGCGGGGATCACGCCCCGCCCGGCAATCCGCTGCTTCGCCGCCCGTGGAAGCACGAGTACGTCCCGACGCGGTGGATCCCTGGAGGTGCCCATCGAGCCCGGGGCCGACGGGCGGTGTCCGTAGCTCCGACCCGGTGAAGCGCCGATGGGGGGCCGATGCGGAGGGTGTCCTCCATCGAAGGATATCTACCCCGATCCAACGCCTGACTCGAGGAGAGGATCGTTTCGACGCGAGTCCCTACTCGGCGCAGGGAACAAGTCGGGCCAATCGGCGATCGAAGGTCGCCAGCCGATCGATGTTCAACTCACGCTGCGTCGCGATCAGGCTAGCGTCGGTGAAGCTGAGACCTTGGTCCCGATACGTGCAGAACACCTCCCACGCGAGTTCCAAGACCGCGGTCCCCAGGGAAACCGCGGCGAGCCCTCGCAGGGCCGGGGACGGAAGCGGCAGGAACCGCCGCAGCGATCCCTCGAGCTTGGTCGAGTGCAGTCGGGATCGAGTCAGGGTGAACAGTTCGTCGATCACGTGATCCGTGACGAAGGGCTGCCCGAACTCCCGGCGGGCGATCCGGACCATGAGCTCCACCGCTTCGTCGTGCCGTACATCGTCCGCCTGGAGGAATGCGAAGACAACGCCCGTGTCCAGCAGGACGGTCATCGGATCGCCCGGGCCACGGCGGCATCGATCTCTTCCTCCCGCGTGGCGACTCCCGTGCGCACGGCCAGCCGCTTAAGGCTCGCGATCTCCCGGGGGCTCAGGGGCCGAGCAGCGTTCTGGCCCCGGTGGCGCTCCTCGGCCTCCCCCAGATCCAAGAGCCACGAAAGGATCGTCTGCTGGGGAACATGACGGCTCTCGCGAGCCATGATCTTTCCCTGGAGCCGGTCCAGCCGCTGCTTGTCCCGTTCCCGCAGCTTCACGGAAGCGGACATGCCATCGGGTAGAGTATTCTACCGGATAGCCCTTTCTCCGAAGCGGTCGGAGAAGGGCCCGGTCGGAGCGCAGCGCGGGATCGCCCGTTCGGCGGGCCCCGGGATCTCCCAGAGAGCGGCACTCATCCCGACGGGCCCTCCGCGCATCGGCCGCTCGGCCGCAGGTCCCACTTCGTTCGAAGGCCGGTTCGAGGACGTGCGAGCTCTACTCCTCCGGAGTCGAGGCGAGGACTATGAACCGGAGCTATTCCGGCGGCGCACTCGCCGCCGAGTGCGGGTGGCGGTGGCCGGTCTTCCCTCCGGCGACGGCCGGAGTCCCGAGCGAGTAGCGGCCGAACGCGATACCCTTCACCCCTCGCAGGTCCTCGGCGGCGTGGATCACCTCGTCCCTCTTCCCGACCAGTCCGATCAGCTGCATGCACGATCCGCCTTCGAGATGGACGTGGGAGGACGCCCGCACGTGGCTCCCCCACCGATGCTCCACGGCCGTCA
>JASHQY010000117.1 GCA_030038885.1 Thermoplasmata archaeon
ACCCTCGGGGCGCCCGCGGAGGCGTGAGCGTGCCGGTCCTCTACGCGCGGATCCCCGAGGACCGGGTCGGGGTGCTGATCGGCACCGGCGGCCGGACCAAGCGCGAGATCGGGCGGCGCACCGACACGCGGATCGAGATCGACGCGGAGAACGGCGAGGTCCGGGTGGAGGGCCCGGACACCGACCCGATCCGGACGCTCAAGGCGCGGGACATCGTGGTCGCGATCGGGCGGGGGTTCTCCCCGGACCGGGCGTTCCGGCTGCTCCGGGACGACGCGTACCTCGAGGTGGTCGACCTCAAGTTCGCGACCGGCAAGCGGGAGAAGGACGCGCTCCGCCGGATCCGCGCCCGCGCGATCGGCGCGGGAGGTCGCGCGCGCTCCCGGATCGAGGAGCTCACGGGGTGCTCGATGAGCGTGTACGGGTCGACCGTCGCGCTGATCGGGGACGAGGAGCAGCTCGAGCGCGCGGGGCGGGCGGTCGGCCTCCTCGTGACCGGCAGCGAGCATTCGACGGTCTTCCACTTCCTCGCCCGCGAGCGCCGGAACGCGGCGGTCGCGGAGATGCTGCGGACCCCGTCCCCGGCCCCGGTGCCGGACCCGGGCCGGGAGTAGCGCCGGTGGCGAAGACGGTCCCGCTCGACGCGCCCACGCTCGCGTGGGCGCGCGAGGTCGTCGCCCGGTACTACCGGGCCCGGACGGTCGAGCCCCCGGACCGCCTGCCGCGGCGCGAGTTCGCCGCGTTCCCGTTCGCGACCGAGACGTACATGCGCCGGCACGCGACCCTGCGCTCGCCGGCCGAGTTCCGCGAGTTCCTCGCCCGCGAGGTCCCGCGCCACGTGTACTACTCGTCGGCCTACTACCGCCACCCGGCCGAGCCGTCGATGGCCGCGAAGGAATGGCTCGGCGCCGACCTGATCTTCGACCTCGACGCCGACCACCTGCGGGGCGCCGAGGCCCTCGGCTACGCCGACCAGCTCCGGCTCGTCAAGCGGCGGTTCACCGCGCTCGTGGACGACTTCCTCTTCGGGGACTTCGGGATCGACCCCGGGTCGACCGCCCTCGTGTTCTCGGGGGGCCGCGGCTACCACGTCCACGTCCGCGCGGATGGCTTCACCTCGCTGTCGAGCCCCGAGCGCCGGGAGCTGGTCGACTACGTCCTCGGCCTCGGGGTCGATCCGATGCGGGCGGTCGTCACCCGCCGCGAGGCGGCCGGCCCGACGGCGGAGGCGGCGGACGACGAGGACGGCGGCGGCCCCCGGCGCGGCGACCGCGGCTCTCCCGCCCGCTCGCTCGTCCCGCCGGACGCCCCGGGATGGACGGGGCGGACGAGCCGGGCGGTCCTCGAGCTGATGCAGCGCTGGGAGCGGGAGGGCCGGGCCGCGGCCGCGGACGAGATGGTCGCGCTGGGGATCCCCGCGGCCAAGGCGCGCGGGTGGGCGAAGCTGCTCGTCGACCAGAAGGGCGCGGAGCGGATTCGGACGCGCCTCACGCTCGAGGTCTTTCCGAAGGGGGTCCCGCCGGAGTTCCTCGCGACGGTCGTGCCCCGGGCGGCGATCGAGGTCCAGGGGGAGACCGACGCGCCGGTGACGACCGACCTCCACCGGTTGATCCGCCTCCCCGGATCCGTCCACGGGGGGACCGGGTTCCGGGCGGTCCCGCTCTCGCGGGACGCGCTCGACGACTTCGACCCGTTCCGGGACGCGCTGCTCCCGGCCGGCGCCGCCGAGCGCACCGAGGTCGACCTCCGCGAGGCGGTCCGCTACTCCTTCCCCGACGGCCCGGTCGGCGGGACGCCGGGGGAGACCGTCGAGCTCCCTACGCCGGTGGCGCTTTTTCTGGTACTACGGGGAGAGGCTTCGCTTCGGCCTTCACCGGGATGACGAGGCGGCCGATCTTCTCGATCGCGCCCTCGATCGAGTCGCCCGCCTTCAGCGTGCGGCTCTCGTTGCCGAACTCGAAGCCGGGGACCCCGCCGAGGCTCCCCAGCGAGATCACGTCCCCCGGCTCGAACGTGATCCCGGTCGAGAGGTGCGCGAGGATCTCGGGGATCCGGAAGATGTAGTCGGTCGTCGCGCCGCTCTGCCGGACCGTCCCGTTGACCTTGAGCTCCATCCGCAGCGGGTAGACGTCGCCGACCTCCTCCTTCGGGACGACCCACGGACCGACCGCCATCGTCGCGTCGAACCCCTTGCCCATCACCCAGTCGACCGGGCCGGTCGTGGGGTACTGGAGGTCCCGGTACCCCATGTCGAACGCGACCGTGTAGCCGGCGACGAACTCCATCGCGCTCGCGGCCGGAATGTGCTTCCCGTGCTGGCCGATGACGACCGCGAGCTCGAGCTCGACGTCGGGGAACCTGCCGGCGGGGTTCAGCACGAGCGACTCGCTCGGGCCGACCAGGCTGTTGAAGAACCGGGTGAAGACGTACGGCTGCGTCGGCGCCGCCTTCTGCTGCTCGGCGACGTGGCTCTTCGAGTTCGACGCGAGGCAGTAGATCTTCGCCCCGCGGACGACCGGCGCGAGGAGCTTGATGCCCTCCTCGGCCTTGAACAGGAACCGGGCCCCGGTCGCCGCCCGCGGGGTCCACCCCATCTTGCGCCGGCGGTCGATGTACTCGAGGATCTTCTTCGTGATCTGGACGGAGTCGGCCCCGCCCTGGATGAACTGCTGCATGTCGCGGAAGCGGCTCGGGTCCGCGCCCTTCACCGGGTTGACCCCGAAGTAGTCCCGGCACGCGGTGTCGAGGTCGATGAACTCGTTCGCGTCGGTCATCATGCCGAAGTGGAACTGGTCGGCGAGGGTGAAGTGCACGAGCTTCACGGGGGGACCTCCGCCGGCGGGGAATCGCCGTCGCGGATAACGGATGCGTCGGGCCCCGACGGGAGGTACGTCGCCACGTACCCCTCCCCGAGGCGGTCGAGCGCCGCGAGGCGCAGCGGCGTGCCGCGGTCCCGGGGTCCAGCGTCCGGCCCGCGGGCGACGGGGGGCGCGGTCGCTCCGCCGATGATCGACGGAGCGTAGTAGATCGTGAAGCGGTCGAACAGCCCGGCGCGCAGCACGCGCCCGAGGATCTCCGCGCCGCCTTCGACCAGCACGCGGCGCAGGCCCTCGCCGCGGAGGCGGACGAACAGCGCGGCGAGGTCGACCGTCTCGCGGCCGGCGACGATCGTCCGCACGTGCGCCGGGAACGCGCGGGCCGAGCGCTCGGACACCGCGACGATCGTCGGCGCCGAGCCGTCCAGCACGCGCGCCGCGGGCGGGGTCCGGCCGGTCGAGTCGACCACGACCCGGGTCCGCGGTCCGTCCTCCGGCCGGCCGAGCAGGTCCCAGTGGACGCGCAGCGAGGGGTCGTCCTTCAGCACGGTCCCGACCCCGACGAGGATCGCGTCCGACTCCGCGCGGAGTCCCTGGACCCGGCGCAGGTCCTCCGGCGACGAGAGGAGCGCCCGGCGGCCCCCGGCGTAGGCGATCCGCCCGTCGGCGGACGCCGCGCAGTTGACCCACACCTCGGGCCGCACCGGCGCACGCGCCCGGGCGTTGGTCGGCATCCGATCAGCCCTCGGGGCGCAGGCGTCGGAGCTCGGCTTCGACCTCCGCGGTCGGGGCGCCCGCCGCCCGCAGATCGTCCAGGTTGATCGCGACGTTCGCGAGCGCCCCCTCGGTCGCGGCCCGGAACAGCGCGAGCGCGGTCACGAGGTCGCTCGCGAGGGCCGTCTTGGTCCGGCCGCGCACGCCCTCGAGGCGCACCGCGAGGTCCTCCGAGAGCCGGGCGGTCTCGAGCGGAACGCTCGCGGCGTCGCGCAGCGCGCGGAGGTAGCTCGCCTCGGCCTCCGCCGCCCCGGCG
>JASHQY010000118.1 GCA_030038885.1 Thermoplasmata archaeon
AACAGCTCCGGGCGTCGGCCGACCCGCTCGAGCCGGGCGGGCCAGACGACCTTGGCGAGACCGGAGCGCACGCGCCGATCGTCGACCGCCCGCCCGGTCGCCTCGGCGAACCGCACGACCGCGGCGACGGCGAGCGCGGCGTTGCCCGGCTGGAACCGGCCGTAGAGCGGGAGCGCGATCCCGGCGAACGAGCGCCCGGGCACGCGCACGTCGAACCGCTGGCCGCCCTCCGAGAGTTCGCGCGCCTCGACGCGGACATCGCCGCCGAGGTGCCAGAGGCGGACCCCGCGCTGGCGGGCCTCCGCGTCGACGACCGCGAGCGCCTCGGGCGGCAGCTCGCCGATCACCCCGGTCATCCCCGGATGGAGGATGCCGGACTTCTCGTGCGCGATCGCGCCGAGCGTCGCGCCGAGGATCTCGGTGTGCTCGAGCTCGATCGTCGTGACGACGCCGACCTTCGCGTCGAGCACGTTCGTCGCGTCGAGTCGACCGCCGATCCCGACCTCGACCACCGCCGCCGCGACGTCCTGCCGCGCGAACCAGTCGAGCGCGAGCGCGGTCGTGACCTCGAAGAACGTCGGCGCGCGGTCGAGCGCGCCCGAGGCCTCGGCCGCGCGGGCCGCGGCCTCGACCCGCGCGACGCCCGCGACGACCGCGTCCGGCGGGATCAGGGTCGCGCCGACCCGGATCCGCTCCCGGTAGCTCTCGAGGTGGGGCGACGTGAAGAGGCCGGCCCGCAGGCCGTGCGCGGAGAGGATCGCCTGGGCCATCGCGGCGACCGAGCCCTTCCCCTTGCTGCCGGTCACGTGGATCGCGGGGAAGCGGCGCTCGGGGTGCCCGAGCGCCTCGAGCAGCGCCGAGATCGCCTCGAGGCCGGGCCGGATCCCGAACCGGCGGCGCCGGTAGAGCGCGTCGAGCGTCGCCCGGTACTCCTCGCGGCTCACGGCGCTTCGGGGCCGGGAGGGGGACCGCGGCATAAGCTCCGTCGGCCCGAGCGACCGCTCAGTACATCGACCGTTCCCGGTACCGCCCGTAGACGTCCTGGAACGCGTGGACGATCTCGCCGAGCGTCGCGTCCGAGCGCAGCGCGTCGAGGACGGCGGGCATCGTGTTCTGGTCCTCGGTCGCGGCGACCGTGCGGAGGCGGTCGAGCGCGGCCTCGAAGCGCGGGCGGCTCCGGTGCGCGCGCAGCGCGCGCAACCGGGCCGACTGGCGCCGCCGGGCCTCCTCCGAGATCCGGAGGCGCGGCACGCGGATCGGGGCGTCGACCGCGTAGGCGTTCACGCCGACGATCTTCTCGGTGCCGGCTTCGACCGCCCGCTGGTAGCGGAACGACGCCTCCTGGATCTCGCGCTGGAAGAACCCCCGTTCGATCGCCGGCACGACCCCCCCGAGCGCGTCGATCTGGTCGAAGTAGCGCTGCGCCTCCGCTTCCATCGTGTCGGTGAGCCACTCGACGTAGTAGCTGCCCGCGAACGGGTCGACCGACTCGGTGATCCCGGACTCGGACGCGAGGATCTGCTGCGTGCGCAGCGCGATGCGGACGGCGTCCTCGCTCGGGAGCTGCAGCGCCTCATCGTACGAGTTCGTGTGGAGCGACTGGGTGCCGCCGAGGACCCCCGCGAGCGCCTGGACGGTCGTGCGGACGATGTTGAGCTCGGGCTGCTGCGCGGTGCACGAGCAGCCCGCGGTCTGGGTGTGGAATCGGAGCCAGCCCGAGCGCTCCTTGCGCGCGTGGAACTCGTCCCGCATGACGCGGGCCCACAGCCGGCGCGCGGCCCGGAACTTCGCGATCTCCTCGAAGAAGTCGTTGTGGGCGTTGAAGAAGAACGAGAGGCGCGGCGCGAACTGGTCGACGTCGAGCCCGCGGGCGATCGCTTCCGCGACGTACGCGCGGCCGTCGGCGAGCGTGAACGCGAGCTCCTGGACCGCGGTCGAGCCCGCCTCCCGGATGTGGTAGCCCGAGATCGACACGGGGTTCCAGCGCGGCGTGTGCCGGGTCGCGTACTCGATCGTGTCGGTCACGAGGCGGAGCGCCGGGCGCGGGGGGTAGAGGAACTCCTTCTGGGCGATGTACTCCTTCAGGATGTCGTTCTGCGTCGTGCCGCCGAGGCGCGCGGCGGGCACGCCGATCGCCGCGCCGGCGAGGAGGTACATGCCCCACACGATGTTCGCGGGGGCGTTGATCGTCATGCTGGTCGTCACGTCGGCGAGCGGGATCCCGCGGAGGAGCCGGCGCATGTCCGCGAGCGAGCCGACGTTCACGCCGCACTTCCCGACCTCGCCCAGCGCTTCCGGGTCGTCCGCGTCGATCCCGTAGAGCGTGGGGTCGTCGAACGCGATCGACAGGCCGGACTCCCCGTGCTTCAGGAGGTAGTGGAACCGGCGGTTCGTGTCCTCGGGCGCGCCGAACCCGGAGAACATGCGCATCGACCAGACCCGTCCGCGGTACATCGTCGGGTGGACCCCCCGCGTGAACGGAGGCTGGCCCGGGTAGCCGATCGCGTCGAACGACGAACGGCGGGAGCGCGGCGTGTAGACCCGGTCCACCGGGATCCCGCCCAGCGTCGTGAACCGGTCCTTGCGCTCGGGGCCCTTCGCGAGCGCGGGTCCGAGGACCTCGGTCTCCCAGCGTCGCTGGCGCTCGCGCACCGGGTCCTCGGACGGGGGGCGACCGGCGGCGGCGCCGGTCGGCGGGGAGGCGGTCCGGCCGGCCGACATCGGGAGCGAAAGGCCGCCGACGCTGATAACTCCGGGGGCGCTACCCCATGCCCCGGCGCGCGCGCGCGCCGGCCGGGGCGGAGGCCGGGGGGACCCGGAGCCCGACGAGGTCCGTGCGCCCCCGCCGGTGCCACGGGACCCCGAGCTGCGCCGCGAAGCGGGGGAACGACGCGCCGGTCCACACGGTGTTGTCCGCCAGCACGACGGACCCCGGCCGCAGTCGGGGCCGGACCGTCCGCAGCTCGAACGCCAGGTGCGCCGGCGTGTGCCGGTCGTCGTGCAGGAAGACCCCGATCGTCGGGAGCTCGCGCGCGAGCGCGGGCAGCAGCTCCTGGCTCCGTCCGATCCGCAGGTCCCATCCGGAGCGGACCCGCTCCGGGATCGCCCAGCCGCTCGTCCGGCCGGGAGGGATCGAGACCGTCGATTCGCGCGGCCCGAGGACCGGACCCCGCTGGAACGTCGGCCAGTCGATCGAGTGGAGGCGCCCGTGGCGGTTGCGGGCGAGCGCGAGGAGGAAGTGGGCGGACGAGACCCCGCTGCTCACGCCGGCCTCGACGACGTGGTCCGGGCGCGTGAGGCGCACGAGCGCGTAGAGTTCGAACGGGGCGCGGATCTGGGCGTACAGGGGCCGGCCGGCGGCCCGATGGGCCGCGCGGATCTCCTCCTCGATCGGGACCAGGTCCGCGGTCTCCGCGAGGACCTCGTCGACCTCGGACCGCGGGGCCCCGGTGAGCGCGCCGAGCCACATGGGGTCCGGAGTCGTGCGGCGGTCCCCGAGCGCCCGCCGGGCCCGCTCGGTGGCCCGGGCCGCCCGGGTCCGCGCGGTGCGGGCGCTCGTCACGCTCCGACCCCCGGGGACCCGGGCTTCGGCCGCGCGTGGGCCGAGCGCACGATCAGCCGGCTCGACGAGGGCGCCGCGCGCCGCTCGACCTCCCCGAACTCGATCCGGGACGCGAAGAACGGCGCATCGACCACGGTGGTCTCGTACTCGCCGCCCTCCCCGGCGACGTTCGTCGCCCGGACGCTCGCGCTGCGCCGTTCGAGCTCAGCGAGGAGCGGCAGGTCGAGGCGCTGGCCGAGGAGAGCGGCGTCGTACGGCTCCGCCGCGAGCTGGACCAGGCGGATGTCGAGTCCCGCCGCGATCTCCTCGCGGACGACCCGCCCGGGGTCCTTCCGCCACAGCGGGGTGTAGACCGGCCGGCCCACCCGGTCCGCGATCCTCAGGAGGCGGGCCCACTGGTACGATGATTGGATCGCGCCCGCGACGACCCAGCCGTGGGCGCCGGACAGTGCCCGCTCGAGCGCCGCGAGCTCCGCCGCCTCCCCCGTGCCGTCCACCGGCGCGGAGCGGTAGGCCTTCCCCCAAGCCCGGGCCTGCAGCTCGACCAGCTCGAGGTTCGGCGTGTGGAACATCATCGACTCCGGGTCCTGCGGTCGGAGCACGAGCAATTCGTCCACGGAACGGCCCTGGGTGTCGGCGAGGTAGGCCGAGTAGATGGAATCCTTTCCTCCGGAGACCAGCGCGGTGACGGTCACGTTCGCTCCTACGGGAGTCCGAGCCCGGTGCGCCAGCGGGCGTAGAGCGCGTCGAGGTCGAGCGTCGCGAGCGACCGGGGGCCCCACGAGAGCGCGCCCCCGGACTCGGTCACGGCGCCGAGGCGCGCGAGCGGGCGGCGGCCGATCGCCCGTCGGAACTCCGCGGCGCGGTCCTCGGGCACCTCGACCACGAGGCGGGAGGCCCCCTCGGCCGCGAGCGCGAGCCCCGGGGACGTTAGGCCGGTGGCCGCGAGATCGACCTCGAAGCCAAGGTTCCCGCCGAAGGCCATCTCGGCGAGCGTGACCGCGAGGCCCCCGTCCGAGACGTCGTGCGCGGCCACGACCGCGTTCGAGCCGAGCGCGCGGAGGAGTCCTTCGCCGAGCCCGCGGAGGCCGGAGGGATCGCAGGGCGGGAGCGCGAACCCCTCCGTCGAGCGGCGCCGCGCCCACAGCGAGCCGCCGAGGTTCGGATCGGACGCACCGAGGAGGTAGAGCGCGTCCCCCGGCGCCTTGAGATCGGCGGTCGTCGCGTGGTCGATGGTCTCGACGATCCCGGTCGCGAGCAGCACCGGCGTCGGCGGGATCTCGTGGCCGAGGCCCCCGTTGTAGAGGCTCACGTTGCCCGACGGCACCGCGAAGCCGAGCCCCCGGGCCCCGTCCGCGAGCCCCTGGGTCACCGCCGCGAGATCCCCCAGGACCGCCGGGTCCTCGGGGTTCCCGAAGTTGAGGCAGTTCGTGAACGCGTCGGGGCGCGCGCCGACCGCGTACAGGTTGCGGGCGGCCTCCTCGACGACCCACGTCGCCCCGCGACGGGCGTCCTCGCGGCACGCCCACGGCTGGGTCGCGGTCGTGATCGCGAGCCCCCGACGGCTCTCCGCGCGCGGCTGCACGATCGCGGCGTCCCCGTGCGACGGGGACGCGACCCGGCCGTGGAGCGGCTTGACGACCGTCCGCCCCTGGACCTCGTGGTCGTAGACGCGGATCACCGGCTCCCGCGAGACGGAGTCGGGCGCGAGGACCAGGTCCTCGACGAGCCGACCGACCTCCTCCGCGCCGAGGTCGGGGGCCGGTCGACGGGCCCGGTGCCGCGTCCGGGTCGGCCGGTGCCGCACCGGCGGGTCGACGCGGAAGGCGACCCGCAGCCGGGCCGCCGGCGCGCCGTTCCACTCGATCGATTCGAACGGGGGACCCGTCACCTCGCCGATGTCGGTGGCGGGCACGTCGAAGCGGCGGAAGATCTCGAGCACGGCCGCGACGTCCCGGGGCCGCACGTCGAGGAGCATCCGCTCCTGCGACTCCGAGACCCACACCTCCCACGGGCGCAGGCCGGTCTCCCGCAGCGGGACGCGCGCGAGGTCGATCCTCGATCCGAACCCGCCGGCGTGGACGAGCTCGCCGGCCGCGGACGCGATCCCGCCGCCGCCCAAGTCCTTCAGACCCTGCACGAGCCCCCGGTCGAACGATTCGAGACACGCGTGGATCAGCGGCTCCTTCACGATCGGGTTGCCGAGCTGCACCGCGCCGCGCGACTCCGACTCGCTGCGGTCCGTGAGCTCCTGGGAGGCGAACGCGACCCCGCCGATCCCGTCCCGCCCGGTGAGCCCGCCGACGAGGAGGAGCCGGTCCCCGACGGCCCGGGCCCGGTTCGGCCGGAGCCGGCGCCGGGGAAGGAAGCCGACGCACCCGACGTTCACGAGCGGGTTCACGACGTAGGCGGGGTCGAAGTAGATCCCCCCCGAGACGGTCGGGACCCCGACCCGGTTCCCGTAGTCTCGGATCCCGGCGATGATCCCCGACGCGAGGTAGCGGGGGCTCTTCGTGCCGCTCGGGAGCCGGTCCTCGGGCAGGTCGAGCGGGCCGAAGAAGAGCGGGTCGGTGAGCGCGATCGGCTTCGCGCCGACCGCGAGCACGTCGCGCAGGATCCCGCCGATCCCCGTCGCGGCCCCGCCGTAGGGCTCGACCGCGGACGGATGGTTGTGCGATTCGATGCGCAGCGCGTAGGCGAACCCGCCCTCGAATCGCAGGACGCCGGCGTCGCCGGTGCCGAGGACCCGGTCCGCCGGGCGCAGGGTCGAGAACGCCTTCCGCACGAACGGGCGGGAGCTCTTGTAACTGCAGTGCTCGCTCCAGCTCTGGGCGAGGCCGGCCAGCTCGACGTCGGTCGGCTCCCGGCGTTCCCGGCGGAAGTACGTCCGCAGCCGGCCGAGCTCCCGGTCGTCGAAGCCGAGGCCCCGTTCGCGCGAGAGCTGCTCGAGCTCGGCCCGCGACCGGGCCCGGATCGCGACGGTCGCGACCCCCTCGGCCCAGGCGGGCGGCGCCGGGTGCGACGACGTCGTCATCGCATCAGTCCGGCGGGGGCCGGATCGTCACCCGATGGATCACCGGGTTCGCGAGCAGCCGATCGACCGCCGCTTCGGCGCGGCGGTGCGCCTCGGCCGGAGTGACGTCGACGAACTCGAGGTCGTAGACGTGGGCCGTCGCGACGCGCCGCACACCCCGGATCCCGAGGAGGCCCAGGGACTTCTCGACGCTCTCGCCCTCGGCGTCGAGCACCCCCGGCTTCAGTTCGACCCGCACCTCGAGCCGCACGGACCGCGAGGGAAGGTCCACCTCCGAACGCCTCGCGGCGCGAGACCGGAGCCGGCAGATAACGCTGAGCCCGGGGCCCCGATCGCTCGGCCCCGGTCCCCGGCCCGGATCGGCGGTCCGGCGGGCCCGGCGCTCCCCCTCGGCCCGGACGGACCGGGCAGCGTGCGAAACCATTTATAGGAGGACTTTTTCGGCCCGTCGGCGCGGTGGGGGCCGGGCCGTCGATGGAGGAGTTCATCTGTAGTGTCGAGTTTCTCCGGGGACCGGCCGAACTCGTCGCGCGCGTGTCGAGCGAAGCCGGGGGCGTCCGCGAGTAT
>JASHQY010000119.1 GCA_030038885.1 Thermoplasmata archaeon
GCGCGCGGGCGGCGCGTTCCGCCTCCCAGAGCTCGCGGCCCAGCCGCAGCGCGGCCGCCTCGAGCGGAGCGCGCCCCTCGCGGGCCGCCCCGAGTGCCCGACTCCGCTGCGAGCGCGAGAAGTCCGCCCATCGGTACGCGACCCCGACGGTCGCGTAGCGGAGCTCCTCGGTCGCGAGGCCTTCGGCGAGATCGTGCGCGAGCTCGCGCAGCGCGGGCTCGACGGTCTCCCACCGGTCCGCGTCCTCGAGGAACGTGCGATCGGTCGACCGCGACCTCGGCCCGGACGGCGCGTCGACCGGATCCGTCCCCTGACCGCGCGCGATCTGGACCCAGGCGCGCGCCCCGGGCCCGAGGTGGTGGGCGAGGTCGGCGGGCCGTTGCGCCGCGAGCTCGCCGATCGTCGCGACCCCCGCGGCTCGGAACAGCGCCTCGGTCTTCGGACCGACCCCGGGGATCGCGCGGACCGGCAGCGGCGCGAGGAACTCGGCCTCCGTGCCGGGAGGGACGACCACGATCCCCCCGGGCTTCGCGCGATCGGTCGCGATCTTCGCGACCGTGCGGGTCGTCGCGGCTCCGACCGAGGCCGGCAGGCGGAGCTCGTCGCGGAGCGCGGCCTGGATGCGCTGCGCGACCGCGCGGGCGGCGTCCGGCGAATCGAGGTCGAGCGCGAGCGCGGCCTCGTCGATCGAGAGCGGCACCGGGTCCGGCGCGAAGCGGGCGAGCACCGCGCGCATCTCGTCGGCGACCCGGGCGTACTTCGGATGATCCGGGGGGATCCAGATCGCCGTCGGGCAGAGCCGGGCCGCCCGGGCGGCCGGCTGGGCGCTGTGGACGCCGAACTTCCGCGCCTCGTAGCTCGCCGAGAGCACGACCCCGCGGGTCGGGCCGGCGGTCGGCGGCGGCCCAACGATCACCGGCTGGCCGACGAGCTCCGGCCGCTCGCGGAGCTCGCACGCGACGTAGTACGCGTCGAGGTCGACGTAGATCGTCCACCGCATGCGGCCGGCCCCGGGCCGCGAGGCCCGGCCGCGACTTGGAGTTTCCTCCGCCGCTAGGCGCCGCCGAAATCGACCGCCTTCGCGTCGACCGTGATCCCGGTCGGACCGATCGAGTACGGCTGGACCGTGCGCGCGTGGGCGGTGCGCCGCATCTTGAGGATCCGCAGGGCGAGGCCGACGCGGTGGCCGTCGGGACCGGTGCTGTACCCGAGCAGCAGCACGCCGTCGGAGACGTACTCGGAGAGCCCGTCCCGGCTGACCTCGGGGTGCAGCGGATCCGCCTCGGCGGTCAGCAGCGTCGTCGCGCCGGCCTGCCGGCACGCGCCGGCGAGCGAGAAGAGGGTCGAGCGCCGGCTCGGCTCGTCGTCGCTCAGCATGTTCAGGAGGGAGACCGAATCGACCACGATCCGCTGGGCCCCGAGACCCGAGAGCTCCTTGCCCAGCTCGCCCTGGACGCGGTGCAGGCTCTGGCGGGTCTCGCGCGGGTCGAGGCGGACGACCTTCAGCGTCCCCTGCTCGACCGCCGCGTCGACCGGCCAGCGGAACTGGCGCGCGCTGTCGAGGAGCTGCGGAAGGTCCTCCTCGAGCGAGAGGAACACGCCCTTCTCCCCGGCCGCCGCGCCGGCGAGGAGGAACTGGAGGCCGAGGCAGGTCTTCCCGGTGCCGGGGAGCCCGGTCACGAGCACGACGTGGCCGTGCGGAAAGCCCCCGCCGAGCATCTCGTCGAGCCCCGCGACCCCCGTCGGGACCTTCGCGGACGCGCGCTCAGACGCGCTCATACTGGGTGGTCACCAGCCCGTTCTTCGCGTTGACGCGGATGACGAACCGCCCCTGCTGCTCCGCCGGAAGGCGGGAGAGGACCGGCATGAACTTCTCGATCAGCATCGCGCGCTGGCGGTGCGAGTGCGTCGGGCTCACCATCCAGCTGAAGTGGAGCACGCCGTCGACCGAATCCATGACCGCCTGCTCGATCGCGGGCGGTGCGACGCCCTCCGACAGGAGGAGGTAGACGAGTCCGCCCCACTCCTTCGCGCGGCGGCGCAGGCCCTTCGCGAACGTCAGGACGTCCGCCCCGTCCACCCCCCGGCGGACCAGCAGATCGGTCAGCGAGTCGATGATCACGAGGTGGTTCTCGCCGCTCTCCTCCACGGCGTTCGCGAGGGCGTGCAGGGGACCCTCGTCCGGCGCGGCCTGAGCGGGGGCGCCCGAGAGCAGCGAGCGCGGGAGCGACGACCACGAGGTCGGGACCGGGGTATCGGCGAAGTACGACGAGGAGACGTCGCGGAACGTGAGGTGCCGGTCGAGCACGCCCGGATACGAGCCGTCGAAGGCCCCCCGCAGCTCCCCCATCACCTGCTCGCGCGATCGGCTCGTGCTGACGTAGACGACCGACTCGGGAATGACGAACGGTCCCTTCGCGTTCCCGAGGTAGAACTCGTGCAGTCGGGGGTCGTCGTAGCGGAGCATCAGGTGGACGGCGGAGGTGAGCGCGAACTCCTGGTGCCCGGCACCGGCCGCGCCGAACAGGAGCACGACCGAACCCGCCGGCAGGCCCCCGGTGAGGAAGTCGAAGTCCGGCACCCCCGTCGGCACGCGCGCGGCCGAAACGGCCGCCTCCCGAGGGGGGGTCCGGGGCGGGACCGGACCGGGAAAGTAGAACGGGCGTGGTGACTCCGTCGCCATTGAGGGACCCGCCCCGGGCCGTTCGAGCGGGTCGAGAGGTATTAGAAGGCTCGGCTCGACCGGTCCGGGACCGGCACGGCGCTCGCGTCGTTCTTCAGGAACTCCCGCAGGACGACCGTCGCGTAGGCTCCCTTCGGCAGCGCGAACCGGAACCGCACCCGCGCGGCGTCGGCCTCGGTCGAGATCGGCGGGGTCGGGACGAGGAGCGGTCGCCAGGCGCCTCGGCTGGCGATCTCGGGCGTCCGCGGCAGGCGGAACATCGCGCGGTCGACCCCTTCGGCGGCCAGCACCTCCTCGAGAAGACGGCCCGGCGCGCCGACCGGCGCCGGGGTCTCGAACCCCACCAGCGGCCCGGCGGTCAGCGCCCGTCCGCGGGCGACCAGCTCGCGGCACTCCCCGAGGTTGTCGCCGGCCACCGGGACCGCCTCGGGTCCTCGGGCGGTGCCGTCGCGCGCGAGCCGAACGACGTGATCCCCCTCGACCGGCTCGGCCAGCGAGATCCCGGCGGCGTGGCGGCGGCTCAGCCACCGGTTGAAGAGCAGCGCCTGGAACGCGTGGACGAACAGCGTGCGGAGATCGCGGGAGAGCGCGCGGAACGCGCGCTCGGGAGGGTTCCCGCGGGCGAGCTGCTCGAGGAGCGTGCGTTCGAACCGGTACTCGGGTGGAAATTCGCGGAGCGCGCGCGCGGCGTCGCGGTGCTCCGCGTAGGCCCGGCGCGCGTCGTCCCCCGGGCCCTCGACGTGCCCCGGAGGCCGGTCGGAGAGGTACACGTCGACCGCGCGCGCGAGGTCCCCGCGAACGACCCATCGTCCGACCTCGTGAGTGATCGGCCGGACTTCGCCGAAGCGCTGCGGACCGAAGAAGTTCGGGATCCCGCCCCCGCGGCGCAGCTCGTCCGCGACCCGCCGGAACGCTTCGTTCGCGCGCGCGGGCTCGCACGCCAGCTCCCCGACCGTGAGGTCGAACACGTTCCCGTAATGATGGCCCAGGACGAGCCCGTCGCGCGCCCGGTACGCCTCCCGGAGCGTGACGTCCCGCAGCCCGAGGTCGACCGGGACCTCCGTGCCCCGGTACGAGAACAGGCGCTCGGAGACCGCGCGGCGGTCCTTGGTGCCCGCCCAGCGGACCGAGTGCGGCGGGAGCGAGAGTCGCCGCGCGATCGCGGCGGCGAGCTCGTGCTGCTCCCAGTCCCGGCTCTCGATGCGCAGCACAACGTGGCGGCCCTGCGGGTCGGGCAGCGGGTAGCTCGACACTTCCGTGACGCGGAAGTCCTCGGCGGCGGTCTTCAGCCGGCCCGGAGTCCCCGGCGCCGAGGTCGCGTAGAACTCGAGGCCGAGCTCGAGCTCCGCCGGCGGCGGCCGCCAGCGTTCTATCGGGAGGGATCCCACCACGGGACCGGCCATGCCCCTCCGTGAGTTGAACCGTTGGGTGCCCCCTCCCGCCGCGCCGGCCGGACGTCGGCCCGCGGGCGCGGGACCCGCGAACGGAATCGATCCGACCGGAGCTCGCGCAGCGCGGCCGCCGAGGTTATACTGCAAGGCAAAGGCGCTTAGGGGAGGGGGTCGTCCTTGTCGTCGACCCGCCGATGATCCAGGCGACGGCCCGTGTACTCAAGAACGTCATCGAGATCCGCGTCGGCGAGCTGCTCTGGGAGGGTCGCCCGGTCCAGTCCGCCCAGGAAGGTCTCGGGAGCCGGGTCGCCGCGCTCTTCTCCACTGAGTACCACACCTACGTCCCGCCGGAGATGGACCGGGTCCACTCGACCGTGACGTATCACCGGAAGAACGACGAGCTCCGGATCCACGTCGGCGACCAGACGTGGAGGACGGTCGCGACGACGTTCGGCCCGATGACGATCGACTACCACGGGGTCCACTACACGATCAACGAGCGGCTCACCGGCCGGTTCGTCGTGCTCCGGGGCATCGACCCGGTCGGCGTCGGCCAGCTCGGGTTCCGGTCGTGCACGATCCAGGACTACCCCCCCGAGCTCGAGCCGTTCCTCGCGAACCTCGCGCTCGGCTACGTGATCCGCACGCTCGCCTGGGAGATGATCTTCGCGTAGCGGGCCGCTACCCCCAGGGCCGCGGCGGGGGCTGCCGCGGGGGACGGGGCACGGTCGCGCGCATGCTGCGGGCGAGCGGATGCCGGTGCGCGGCGGCGTGGGACATCTGGAAGATGTGGTACGGGATCGGGACGAGCAGGAGGCCGCCGATCACGACCACGGACGCCGCGACCGAGTACGCGAGGTCGACCCCGAAGGTCGCGTAGAGCCACCCGCCGAGCAGCGTCCCGATGAGCCCTCCCGCCCCCGCGATCGCGCTGTAGAGCCCGAGCGCCCGGCCGCGGGCGGACCGGCCGACGAGCCGGACGAGGAACAGGGTACTCGCGGTGCTGATGAACGCCCAGCTGACGCCGAGGAGCCCGTTGAGCAGCGTCAGCCAGCCGAGGAGCGCCGGGCTTCCGAGGCCGAAGAGGACGTAGAGCGGGCCCCACAGGAACAGGAGCATCAGGCCGACCCGGGCGCCGAGCGATTCCAGGAAGACCCCCTTCGGCGAGTGCTTGTCGACGGCCTTGCCCGAGTGGAAGAACAGCGCGGTCGACGCGGCCGCCGCGCCGAGGTAGACGATGAACACGCCGGCGTCCGTGAACCGGGCGTCCTGCCACAGGAACACCGGGAACGGCCCGTAGAAGATGTCGAAGCCGACGCTCATCACCCCGAGCGCGGCGAGGAACAGGAGCTCCTTTCCGGGGAGGCGCTCCGCGTTCGAGCGCGTGAGGTCGATCACGCCGACGACCCGGGTCCGGAGCTGGCGGACCCGCTCGTTGATGCTGCGGTGCAGGTGAAGCAGGTCGGCGACCGCGCGGCGCTCGATCCGGCGGTTCGGCTCCTCGATCCACGCCCACGCGATGCCGGCCGACAGAAGCGCGAGCCCGCCCGAGAGGATCAGGAGCGCGGTCATCCCGTGGATGACGTTCTCGTTCGCCCCGAGGACGAACAGCCAGACGAAGCCGAGCGCGAGCCCGATCGTCGTGCCGAGGCCGGAGATCAGCCCGAAGAAGCCGATGTCCCGCGGCCACCAGCGCTTGTGGCGCGTCTCGAGCAGGAGCATCGTCCCGATCGGGGCGCTCGCCGCCGACGCGAGCCCCTCGACGATGTTCAGCCAGAAGTACGTCAGGATGTCGTGCGCGAGCGCGATCGCGATGATCGCGAGCCCCGTCGCGAGGAACGAACCGACCAGGAAGTACTTCCGGTGCGCGACCCGGTCCGAGAGGTTGCCCCACAGGATCGTGAACGGCACCTGGCTCATCGCGGACGCCGCGATGATGATCGTGACCGCGAACGGCGAGGCGTAGAACTTCTGCAGCGCGAGGAGCGGGATCAGCGGCGCCGCGATCCCGTCGGAGATCGCGAGCGGGAGGTAGGCGAGGAACCAGAGATCGCTGCTGGACGGCCGGATCTTGGTCTGGGCCTTGATGTCCATGAGCGAGCGGCCGGCCCCCCGGGGTGGCGGGAAGATTCGAGGGGTCGGAGGATAAAGGCCGCGTTCTTGTGGAAGGGCGCGACGCTCGCCGACGGTCCCGCGGCGCGCGACGGCGGCCGAACCGCTACTTCGCGGGGACGTTCAGCTCGTGCAGGAGCTCGCGGTGCTCCGCGTCGGAGATCCACTCGACCTTCAGGTAGTCGCGCAGGAACGCGTCGGCGACCCCGAGCGACCGCGCTTCCTCGACGACGAAGCGGTACGCCTCGACCTCGGTCCACCGCTTGACGTAGCTGACGCCCGGCTCCCACAGGTTCGCTCCGCCCTGGCGCTGGCGCACGTGGCAGAGCTCGTGGTAGATGTCCATGAACAGCATCACCGCGGGGCTCTCCCGCAGGTGGTCCATGCCGACCACGATGCAGTCGCGGTCGGGGGCCACGACCGGCTTCCAGCGGCCCCGGGCCTCCGTCGGGATCTCGTGGGGGGCGACGTACATCCACATGTCCGCGTCGACGACCTCCACGCACGTCTCGCCGAACAGTCGCGCCCGGCGCTCCGGGTCCGGCTCGAGCCGCCGGGCGGGGGGGAGCGAGTCGAGGCCGGGGAACACTTCGAGCAGCGGGTGCCGACCCGGCAGGAGGTCGCGCGCGACCCGGAACCCCGGCGGCCCGTCGGGTTCCGGGCGGCGGGGGCGCTTCGCGGCCGGCATCGATCGCTACGGAGCGGCCGCGACAGATAAAGCCGGTCGTTCACCGGAGGAACCGGAGGCCACCTCATTTCCTCCCGGGGCCTGGCCGCGTCCGTGGCGACGGACCGACCTACCCTCACGCGCGTCCGAGGCCTGCGGGTCGGACACGCGGAGACCCCCGATCGGCAGAGCGGCGTGACCGTCGTCCTGTTCGATCGTCCGGCACCGATGACCGTCGACGTGCGCGGTGGGGCCTCCGCGACGTACGACACCGCCTCCCTCGCGCTCGACGCCACCTTCGGGCGGCGGTGGGCGGTCTTCTTCGCGGGCGGCAGCGTGTTCGGCCTGGACGCGGCCCGGGGCCTGCGCACGCGAATCCTCGAGAGCGGAGGCGGGCATCGCGTGTTCCGGAACCCCCACCGTGTCGTGCCGATCACCGGCGCCGCGCTGTTCGACCTGCCGATGCGACGGGGTGGGGTGCCGGACTACCTCCCGCTGGGCTACGAGGCGGCCCGACGGGCGAGCCGGGCGCCGGTCGCCGAAGGCGCGGTCGGTGCCGGCGCCGGTGCGACCGTCGGAAAGTACCGGGGGCGGGAGCACGCGATGCACGGAGGCGTCGGGAGCCGATCGGCGCGGATCGCGGGGGCAGGTACGCTGGGCGCGCTGGTCGTCGTCAACGCGGTCGGTGCGGTACGAGATCCCGCGACCGGCGCGTGGGTCGCCGGCGCGCGAGGGCCCGGCGGTCGCGTGATCCCGCCGGGAGCCCGGCGCCGCGAGCGCGCGGGGACCACCGGCACGACGCTCGCGCTGGTCGCCACGGAGCTCGCGGTCGACCGGCCCACGCTCGCACGGATCGCGGCGGTGGCGCACGCCGGACTCTCGGCCGCGATCCGACCGTTCCACAGTTCGACCGACGGGGACGTGCTGTTCGCGGCGACCACCGGGCTCGTGCGTCCGCTCCGATCCGAGCGGCGGCCGGGCGAGAACGCCGACCGACTGGGGTCGCGCGCCGCGGAGCTCGCGATCGACGCGGCGCTGGGCGCGGTCCGCGCCGCGAACCTACGCGCCCGGGGCCGGACGCCGTAGGGACGTCCCCCGAAGCCCCCGGATGAGATCGGCCTTCGTGACGATCCCCTGGAGGTCGCCGCGCCGCGCGACCAGTACCGCCGGGTACCGGCCGAGGAGGCTCGGGAGGAGGTCGGCCGGGAACCCCTCGTCGACGATCGGGTAGGCGGGCTCGAGCACGTCGCGCACCCGCGCCCGCCGGGCCGAGGGTCCTCCGAGGGCGCGGAGGAGCGCGGTCTCGGAGAGCGCCCCGATCGCCTTCCCCGCGTCGACCACCGGGAGCTGCGAGAAGGCGCCCCCCTCCATGCGTTGGGCGGCGACGGCGAGCGTCGCGGACGACTCGATCGTCACGAGGGCACGGCTCATGATGTCGCCCACGGTGAGCCGCGGCGTCGCGAACCCTTCCTGGGCCTCGAGAAAGCGCAGGATCTCCTGGACGAGGTCGTAGGACGGCCGGATCCGACCGCGTTCGATCCGGGAGAGCGTGGCGTCGCTGCGTCCGACGGCGCGGGCGAGCTCTCCCAGCGAGATCCCGAGCGCGAGCCGCCGTTTCCGGATCTCGGTGAAGGTGTCCATCGGTCGGGCCGGACGGTCGGTTTGGGTTATGGCGCTTCCGGCGACCGTCCCATCGACCGGGGGCCCACCGAAAACTAAAGGAGAGAACGCGTCCCTGGCCGGGGACGCCATGGACGCCCCCGCCCGCCGGATCTCCTGGATCAGTCCCCCTCCGGAGATCTGCACGCTCTGCAAGGAGCCGCTCGGCAACCCCGAGGAGACCAGCTCCTGGAACGGCAGCCCGGCCCACCGGGACTGCGTTCGGGTCCACCTGCTCCAACGCGATCCGGCGTTCCGGGACTCGACCGAGGGTTCGGAGTCGAACGACGACCTGAGCGACTCGCTGGACGGCGTGCTCCCGCGCGACGACGACGAGAACGAGTTCGAGTGACCTCACGGCGTCGGCATCCGTCTCGGGCCCGCGCGCGAATCGCAAGCCATAAAAAGGCCGGCTTCGTGCTTCCCGCCAGCCCTCGTGGGTAACGTTCAGGAGCACTCGATGCCGGAAGTCGTGATCACGTGCGATTGGACGATGATGAGCAACCACCACGGGAAGGAGTTCCTGGGGTTCGGAACGACGACGCCGGCCTACGTGCTGCCGGAGGCGGTGTACGCCCGGATGTTCTACCCCCCGATGGAGGTCGACGAGAACGGCTTCCCGCAGCAGGCGCCGTACGGGATGCGGAAGATCGAGGCGTCCCTGATGGACGCCGGGATCGACGCCCGCATCGTCCATCCGAGCCACCTCGGCAAGTACATGCCCGGGGAAGCGAAGGTCCTCCTGATCTCGGGGCACGACTACTTCGGTCTCAACCCCCCGAGCTCGACGTTCGGCGGCGTCATGAAGAAGGAGCCGCTCAACTCGGTGAACTTCAAGCGGATGCTCCGCCAGCCCGCGGTCGTCGAGGCGCGGAAGCAGGGCCTGAAGATCATCGCGGGCGGACCGTGCGCGTGGCAGCTGTCGCCCGCGACCCGGATGAAGCTCCCGTTCATCCAGGAGTTCCTCGACTCGATCGGCGGGATCGACACGGTCGTCGAGGGGGAGGGCGACCTGTTCGTCCGCGAGATCGTCGGGAAGGCGCTGCGCGACGAGTTCCTGCCGCCCCACGTCGTGATGACCCCGAAGGACGCGCCGCGGGTCGACCAGATCTCCTCGATCCGCTTCCCGAGCGTCAACGGCCTCATCGAGATCGGACGCGGCTGCTGCCGCGGCTGCTCGTTCTGCTCGGTCACGACCCGCCCCACCCGGTGGTACCCGCTCGAGAAGATCGAGTCGGAGCTCCGGGTCAACGCGAAGATCGGGGTGCGCAAGGGGCTCCTGCACTCGGACGACGTGTTCTTCTACGGCAGCCCGAACGTGATGCCGCACGAGGAGAAGCTGATCCCGCTCCTCCAGCTCGCGAAGCGCTACTACGAGCAGGTCGGCTGGAGCCACGTCGCGATCGCGTCGCTGATGACGAAGCCGAAGCTCCTCTCGAAGTGCGCCGAGGTGCTGCTCGACGAGCACCAGAAGTGGTGGGGGGTCGAGGTCGGGGTCGAGACCGGTTCGCCGCGGATGATCACCGCCGCGATGCCGGGCAAGGTCGCTCCGTTCAAGGCGTCCCAATGGCCCGAGCTCGTCGTGCAGGCGGCCGGGCTGATGAACGACAACCACGTCTTCCCGGCGTGCACGTTCATCGTCGGGCTGCCCCAGGAGACCGAGGACGATGTCGCGCGGACGATCGACCTCATCGACGACCTGTGGGACTTCAAGGCGATCCTCGTGCCGATGTTCTTCGTGCCGCTCGGGCACCTGAAGTCGCGGGACTGGTTCCGGCGGGACCGCCTCTCGCCTCTCCAGGAGGAGCTCCTGAAGCGCGCGCTGACCCACGGCATCCGCCAGTCGCGGGGTCTCCTGAACGACTTCTTCGACTGGGAGGGCAACCATACCCAGCTGTACCGGGCGGCGTTCCGCGGGTTCATCGGGTTCCTCGAGGGGATCTCGAAGATGCACGGCCTCTACAGCCCCTCGCCCCGCGGCGGGCGCCCGATCTTCGACCCGAACCGCACGCCGGACCGGCTGCCGGTGCCCACGATCCCCGTGCGCGAGTAGGGACTACGCCTCGTCCTCGGGGAACGCCGTGGTCGGCGAGCGCCGCGGGCGAGCGCCGGTGGACCTCAGGGGCCCCGGGTAGCGGTCCGGCGTCCGGTCGGTGAGCTCGCCCGGGGTCTCGAGGACCCGCAGGTGGGTCTCCTCCCCGTTGCCGTCGTACGCCCGCCAGGCCCCCGGTCCGAACGGGGCGCCCAGGATCAGGTGCCGGCGGCCCCAGCTGCGAAAGAGCCGGAGGTCGGCGTCGGAGGGGTGCAGCGCGCCCGACGGATGCGAATGGACGGTCCCGGCGACCGAGAGGTCCGCGTGGAGCATCCAGAGCTGGAAGTTCGCGTGCCGACGCCCGGCGGTCGACCCGGGCAGCAGGAGGAGCTCGCTGATCACCCCCGGGGGTTCGGCGCGGAGCACGCCGCCGAACTCGTTCGGGTAGGCCGAGCGCGCGCTCGCGAGCGCGCTCTCGAGCGCGCGGCGGGTGATCGCGGTCGGCGTGTCGCCGAGCCGGGGACCTCCCTCCGCGCGCCTACGCTGGGGGCGGAAGATCGGCAATCGACGGTCCCTCCTCGGCGAACTCCTCGGACCACGGCAGGATCCGCTTGCCGCGCAGCCGCTGGAAGAAGCGCGATCCGAACCGGAGCAGCACCGCTCGTCGCGGGGAGCGGTAGATCGTGACCGGCTCGGACGGCGAGAACGGGAACTCCGTCTCCCCGTCGGCGACCACGACCGCCCCGGGCTTCGGCTCCACGGGCCGCAGCCGGATCGTGCGCATCGGCTCGAGCACGAGCGCCCGCGGGTCGGTGCGGAACGGCGCGATCGCGGTCAGCACGAGCGCGTCGACCGAGCTGTCGACGATCGGGCCGCGCGAGCTGAGCGCGTACGCGGTCGATCCGGTCGGGCTCGCGACGATCAGTCCGTCCGCCCGGAGGCGGCCGGCGACCTGCCCGTCGAACGCGACCTCGAACAGCCCCATCTTCGCGACCGCGGCCGAATGGATGACGAACTCGTTGGTCGCGTCCGGCAGGGGCCGGCGCCCGATCTCGGCGGCGAGCTTCATCCGTTCCTCGAGGAAGTAGAACCCCTTCAGCAGGCGCTCGATCGCCCACTCGAACTCCTTCGGACGCCGGGTCTCGATCTCGGCGAGCACCCCGACCGTGCCGGCGTTGATCGGGAGCAGCGGGGCGTCGGACCGGCGCAGCGCCTGGAGGAACGTCCCGTCGCCGCCGATCGCGACCAGGACGTCGCAGTCGAGCTGCTCGAGCGGCCGGTGGGGCCGGCTCGGGTCGACACGGGCGGCCTCGTCGCTCAGCACGATCTCCCCGCGCGAGCCCACGATCCGCACGAGCTCCGACGCGAGGTCGAGCGCCTTCGGCTTGTCCGGGTGCGCGGTGAGGCCGATCCTCACAGGTGCTCCTCCAAGCTCTTGCGGAAGCTCGCGTCGCCCCAGGCCAGGACGCTCGTCCGTCGTTCGAGACCGAGCGGGAACGTCTCGAGCGCGTTCCCGCGGGCGTCGGAGACCCCGCCGCCGGCCTCGAGCAGGATCCGGTAGGCGGCGGAGATGTCGGTCGCCCGAAGGTTCCGCGCCTCGGAGTTGTTGTCGAAGAGGTACGCTTCGGCGCTCCCCTGGGCGACCATCAGGACCTCCTGGGACGCGGAGCCGAGCGAGCGGACGCGCCGCGCCTGGCCGGCGAGGCGCACCGCCCGCTCCGAAGCGTTCCGGCCGAGGCTGACGAAGACGGTCTCGGTCTTCGGGTCCCAGGCCCGGGTGCGGATCGGGCGGCCGTCGCGGAACGCCCCGCCGCCGCGGGTCGCCCACCACGTCGTGCCGTGCTGGAGGTCGCGGACGAGCCCGATCTCGATGCCCGCGAGGTCCCGACGACCGAGCGCGAGCGAGACCGTGAAGTACGGGAGGTTGCGCAACGCGTTGTAGCTCCCGTCGATCGGGTCGACCACGAGCGTGCGGTCGCCCCCGCGGACGACGTGGCCGATCTCCTCGGAGAGGAGGTCCCAGTCGACTCCCTCCGCGTCGAGCGCGCGCAGGATCTCCCCCTCCGCGAGCCGGTCGAGCTCCTCGGTCGGGGCGCCGAACGCCCCCATCGCGACGACGTCCCCGCGGTGGGGGGAGCTCCGGGCGTCCCGCACGACGCGGTGCACGGCGACGCTGACCCGGTAGAGCACCTCGAGATCGAGGCGGGCGTCGGCGGCCACGACCGCGGGACGGTCGTCGCGCTAAAGAGGCTTGTTCGCGGGGGTCCCGGACCCCGCGCCGGCATGACGTTATCTGGGAACGCCGCTCGGCCCGACGATGGACTTCCGGTTCCTCGGCGGCGCGTCGGAGATCGGGTCGCTCGGGCTGGTCGTGCGCGACCAGGGGCGGACCCTCCTCTTCGACTACGGGATGACCCCGACCGACCCGCCGACGTACCCTCGCCCGGCGCCCGTGAACATCGACGTCGCGTTCCTGTCGCACGCGCACCTCGACCACTCGGGGATGACCCCCGTGCTCAGCCGGCTCCCGAAGGCCCGGCTGGTCGCGACACCGGTCACGATCGCGGTCGCGGACCTGCTCACGAAGGACGCGCTCAAGATCGCGCGGCTCGAGGGCTATCTGCCGGCCTACACCACCCAGGACATCCACTCGGTCGGCGCGCGCTTCACCGCGATCGACCGGCACGCGACGTTCCGGCACAAGGGGATCGAGGTCCAGATGGCGTCCGCCGGCCACATCCCGGGCGCCTCGATGATGCTCTACCGGGGCGCGAAGGACGTCCTGTTCACCGGCGATCTGCAGACGATGCCGACGCACCTGGTTGGCGGGGCCGAGCCGCTCGAGTGCGACATCCTCGTGATCGAGTCGACCTACGCCGGCAAGGAGCACCCGGACCGGCGCGAGACCGAGCGCCGGTTCCGCGACAAGGTCGCGGAGACCGTCGAGCGGGGCGGCAAGGTGATCGTGCCCGCCTTCGCCGTCGGCCGCGCGCAGGAGGTGCTGATGGCGCTCGCGGCCTCGGGGTTCGAGACGTACCTCGACGGGATGGCGCGCAAGGTCAACGAGATCTACCTGAGCGACCCCGACTACCTCGCGGACTCCCGGCGGTTCCGCCGCTCGCTCGAAGGGGTCACCGTCGTCGAGCACCCGGGCGACCGACGGAAGGCGCTCCGCGAGGCGGACGTCATCGTGACGACGGGCGGCATGCTCGACGGTGGACCGGTGCTCTTCTATGTGGGAGAACTGTACCGTGACGCCAACAGCTCGATCTTCCTGACCGGCTACCAGGTCGAGGGATCGAACGGGCGCCAGCTCCTCGAGGAGGGCACGCTCACGATCGAC
>JASHQY010000120.1 GCA_030038885.1 Thermoplasmata archaeon
GCCCCGGCGGCCCGCCCAGCGTCGCTGGTGAGCGGGCCGCGGACGGGGCTCGGCGCTCGCCGCGCCGAGCGGCCGACGAAAGCTTGACAGCGGTGCGGAGCTCCCGATCGTCTCCATGGCGGCCAATGGACGCTTTCCCCGGCCGCCGCCGTCGTGGCACCGGCCCTCGATCGTGGAGCCTCGGCGGCTCATGGAGCTCTACGCTCCGCGCGCGGTCGGGCCCCGGCATTGCCTCGTGCTCTGGAACCGGTCGGTGGTCCGCCGCCTCGTCGGCCGCTTCGGCGCGCGGCCGCTCCCCGACCTCGCGAACGCGTACGCGGCGGGTCCCCGCGCCCGATCGGCCGGGTTCGCGATTCCGGGAGGGATCGGCGCGCCGACCACGATCAGCCGCTGCGAAGAGCTCGCGGCGGTCGGCACCGAGGAGTTCGTCAGCGTCGGGTACGCGGGAGCGCTCTCGGCCGACCTCGCGCCCGGCGACATCGTGGTCTGCGACCGGGCGGTGCGCGACGAGGGAACGTCCCCGCACTACGCTCCCGCGCACGTCGCCGCGGTCCCGTCGCGCCCGCTCCGCCGCTGGCTGGGCGGCGCGCTCCGCGCCGCCGACCTCCCGTTCGCGGTCGGGGCGAGCTGGACGACCGACGCGCCGTACCGCGAGACCCGGGCCGAGCTCCGACACTATCGCTCGCTCGGGGTCCGCACGGTCGACATGGAGGCGTCCGCCCTGTTCGTGTTCGCCCGCTCCCGCCGGGTGCGGGCCGCGTCGGTCTTCGTCATCAGCGACGTCCTGACCGAGCGGAGCTGGCACCCGCACTTCCACCGGCAGCGCGAACGCCTCGAGGCGGTCGCCGCCGCCCTGCTGCGCGGGTGGACGGCCCCGGGAGGCTCCGGGGCCGCGCGGCGCCGCCCGGAGTGAACGAGGTTCCCGCGCCGGCGGACGCCGACCTCACGCCCGCCCGTCGGCGCGGCTTATCACCTTCCCCCGATTCCCCCGGCGCGCGATGTTCGAGCGGGTGTTCGTCGCGTTCGACGGTTCCCCCGAATCGCGCGGCGCGTGCCAGGTCGCGATCGGCATCGCCGGAACGTTCCGGTCGAGCCTCACGGTCGGAACCGTGCACCCGGACGCGGAGTCGGCGACCGACGGACGGCTCGGGAACCTCGTGCCGCTGGGCGAGGAGGGGAAGACCCTCGACGGGCTGCTCGAGGAACTCCGCGCGGCGGCGCTGGCCGCCGGCGCCCGGTCGATGGAATCGGTGGTCCTCTTCGGGGAGGTCGTCCCGGCCCTGCTCGAGTACCTCGGGAGCCACCCGCACGACCTCGCGGTCACGGGCTCGCGGCGCCTCTCGCGCGGCGCCCGCCTCCTCTCCGGCAGCATCTCCGCCGGCCTGGCCGGAGGGGCGCCGTGCCCGGTCCTGGTCGTCCCCGCGCGGCGGAGCCGGCGGCCAGGAAAGTGACGGGGCGCGGGCCGCCCGTCCTACGGGCGGAACGGTCGCAGCGGCCACGGGGACTCGAAGTCCTCGGGGCCGAGCAGCCGGTCGATCTGGTCGAGTGAGGATCGGAGGGCCCCGACTCGGGCTTGGAACCCGGGCCGTCGGGTGTATGGGGTGACCCAGACGATCCGGTGGACGCGCCGCGCGATCCGGGCGAGCTCGTCGCCGACGAGATCGGCCTCTCCGAGGTCCCACCCATCGCTCAGGACCACGAGCGTCGTGCCGCGTCCGAGGGACCGCCCGTAGCGCTCCGAGAACTCGTGGAGGGAGCGGCCGATCCGGGTGCCCCCGTCCGTCCGGTCGATCCGCCGCGCGACGGCCTCCGCGGCGCGGCGGTACCCGAAGCGGCGGACCTCCGCCGTGATCTCCTCGACCCGGGTGCTGAACGCGAAGACCCGGCTCCGCCGGGAGCTCGACTCGAGCGCGTGCACGAGCCCGAAGAGCCGGCTCTCGTGCTCCCGCATCGAGCCGCTGACGTCCCACAGGACGACGAGCTCCGCGCGGCTCGGGCGCGGGGCCCGGTGCCGCAGGTCGATCCATTCGCCGCCGTGGCGCACGCTCTCGCGGACGGTGTCCCGGAGGTCGACGCCGCCGCGAGGGGACCCGGCCCGGCGGCGCCCGGGGTAGGTCGCCATCTCCCGGCGGAACCGCCGCGCCCCGCGGCGCAGCGCGCGGACCTCGCGCTCGGTCAGCGGGACGAGGGGGTGCGCGGCGCTCGGCGCCGAGGCGCTGTAGGTCCCGAGCGGGATCGCGACCGGCGGCGACGGATCGCCCTTCCCCACGTCGGGACCGGGGCGCGGACGGGTCGGCGCGCGCCGCCGCGGAGCGAGCGGGGTCGTTTCGGGCTCGGCCCACGGCAGCTCGACCGCGGCGTCGGGCAGCGACCAGTACCGGTCGAAGGCGGCGAGGACCGCGCGCGCGTCGTCGGGGGACTTCGCGAGCGTCGCGACGCTCGCAGCCCGGAACCCGTCGCGGTCGAGCAGGTCGATCGCACTGGTCGCGCGTGCCCAGTCGACCTCGGCGCCGACGCCGACGGGGACGCCGTGCGAGCGCACGAGGTCGACGAACCCCGTGAGTCGGCGGCGCAGCCGCTCGCGCGGCCCGTCGCTCGGATCCGCCATGCGGCTCACTCGGAGGAGATCGCGAGCGGCTTCTCGCGCAGGAACTTGAGGTCCTGGGCGTCCTTGATGAGGAAGCCGAGGGTCGCGGCGACCGTCTCGGCATCGAGGCCGGTGCGGTGGAGGGCGACCAGCGCGGCCGCCCAGTCGAGCGTCTCCGCGACCCCGGGGCGCTTCGCGAGGTCCGGCGCCTCGCGCACCCGCTGCACGTAGGCGGCGATCTCCCGGGCGAAGGCCGCCCCCAGGTCCGGGACGCGGCGCGCGAGGATCGCCTCCTCCTTCGCGGGGTCGGGGTACTCGACGTAGGCGTAGAGGCAGCGACGCTTGAGCGCATCGCTCAGGTCGCGGGTCCGGTTCGACGTGATGATCACGAGCGGGACGCGCCGCGCGCGGATCGTGCCGAGCTCGGGGATCGTGACCTGGAAGTCCGAGAGGACCTCGAGCAGGAACCCCTCGAACTCCTCGTCCGCGCGGTCGATCTCGTCGATCAGGAGGACCGGCCGGTGGGCCGCGTCCCCGTCGAGCGCGCGCAGGAGCGGCCGCCGCAAGAGGAACCGCTCGCTGAAGACCTCCTGCTCGAGCTGCTCGGGCGATTCGGTGCGCTCGTGCATCCGGATCGCGAGCAGCTGGCGCGGATAGTCCCAGTCGTAGAGCGCGGACCGGGCGTCGAGTCCCTCGAAGCATTGGAGCCGGATCAGCTCGCCGCCGGTGGCGGTCGCGAGCGCCTTCGCGATCTCGGTCTTCCCGCACCCCGGTTCCCCCTCGATGAGCAGGGGCTTTCCGAGCCTCCCCGCGAGGTAGACCGCCATCGCGAGCGGCGGATCCGCGAGGTAGTCCTGGCCCCGGAGCAGCTCCTCGACCTCCCGCGCCGACTCCCAGGAACCGTCTCCGACCACCGCTCCCCCCGACCCGGTGCACCGGGCCCCTCGACCTAGCTCGGGGCGGTCCAAGAGCGTTTCCCTCCCGACGCGGACGGCCCGTCGGCGCGCACGAGAACCCTCAACTACCCCGCCGGACTCCGGAAGGGCGATGCTCGTCGATTCGGTCGGTCGGGGGGTCACGGACATCCGGATCAGCGTGACGAAGCGCTGCAATTTCGGCTGCGTGTACTGCCACGACGAGGGGCTCGGTCCGGTCGCGCGGCCGCGGGCGCCGCACCCCGAGGAGATGTCGCCGACCGAGGTCGAGCGCCTCGTGCGAGTGGCCCGCGAGTTCGACCTCCGGTCCGTGAAGTTCACCGGCGGCGAGCCGCTCGTGCGGCCGGACCTCGAGGAGATCGTCGAGCGGACGGTCCGCCACATCACGGACGTGTCGCTGACGACCAACGGCTCGATGCTCGCCGCGCGGGCCGAGGGCCTGCGCAACGCGGGCCTCAAGCGGGTCAACGTCTCGATCGACGCGCTCGACCCGACCGCGTTCCAGGCGATCCGGCACGGAGCGCTCCCCCCGGTGCTCCGGGGGATCGAGGCGGCCCTGCGGGTCGGACTGACGCCGGTCAAGCTCAACATGGTCGTGTTCCGCCCGACGCTGCCCCACATCCCCGAGATGATCCGCTTCGTGAGCCGAACCGAGGGCCTCCGCCTCCAGCTGATCCAGTTCATGCCCGAGCTCGTCGGCACGAAGGACTGGTCGGTCGACATCGACGGGGTCAAGCGCTGGCTCGAGAGCCGCGCGGACCGCGTGCTCGTGCGGGAGATGCACCACCGGCGGATCTACCAGTTCGGGGGCGCGGAGGTCGAATTGGTCGATCCGGTCTACAACCACGAGTTCTGCATGAACTGCCACCGCCTCCGCGTCACGCACCAGGGCGAGCTCAAGGGCTGCCTCAATCGCAACGACGACCTCGTCCCGACGCGCGGGCTCGACGACCGCGCGCTGCGCGACGCGTTCCGCCAGGTCGTCGCGCAGCGGGTCCCGTACTACGGAGGGTACGTCCGCGACTACCCGTCGCGGAACTTCGCGTCCGCGCCCCTCATCCGGCTCGACCCGATGGAGCGCTGAGCCCGCGGAACGCCCGGGGTGGCTACCCGCCCGGCGGCGGGGGCTCCGGCCGGCCGTACTTCGTCGCGATCAGGTCGGCGCAGATCGCGACCGCGAGCTCCTCCGGGGTCTTGGCCCCGATGTCGAGCCCGATCGGCGCGTGCAGGGAACGCAGGAACTCCGGCGCGACCCCCCGACGGAGGAGCTCGTCCGAGTCCTGCTTGAGCCGATGGCGGCTCGCGAGCAGCCCGACGAACTTCACCGGGGCGCGCGCGACCGCCTCGAGCACGGCGACGTCCCGCTCCCCCTTCGTGAGCACGACCACGTAGTCGTGCGGCGAGAGCGCGAGCCGCGCCCCATCGACGACCGTGTCGGCGATCAGCTCGTGGGGCGGTTCGGGCAGCGTCGCGTTGGGGTCGATGACGACCGTCTCGAACCCGAGCATCTTCGCGAGCCGGACCAGCGCGGCCTCGACGTCGTCCCGGCCGCCCTGGCCGACGATGATCAGCCGGTGCGTGGGCAGCATCGGCTCGACATAGACCTCGAGGGTGCCCCCGCAGTTCGTCTGCACCCAGATCTCGTTCGGGTCGGTCGCGCGGACGGTCCCGGCGACCGACGCCTCGGTGTCGACGAGGTGGATCCGCAGCACGCGGGGCTCGTCCCTTCGGATCGCCTCGAGCGCGGACTCGACGATCGGACCCTCGGGGCACCCGCCGCCCAGGGTCCCGGCGACGATCTCCCCTTGGCCGGAGATCAGGATCTTGAATCCGGGCTTCGCGAGCGTCGACCCTTCGGTGCGCGTGACGGTCGCCACCGCGAACGGCTCGCGGCGCGCGGCCAACCCGGCGAGGTGCTTCGCGTAGTGCGCGGCCTGCATCGGGGGAACGAACCGGCGCGAGGTATCTACGCTTTCGGGCGGGCCGGACCGGTGCCACGCCCGGGCGGCCGCCCGACGCCACGTCGCGGGGTCGCCGGACCGCGAGCCGTCCGTTCCGGGAGCGAACCGTTGCGGGGGAAGCCGGCGCGCGTGCCCGCGGCCGCCCCGACCCTCGATTTTACGAACCTTGATATCGGCCCATCCCTTCCCCCGCATGCCCGCGTCCCGGGGGTCGAACGATGTATCCACCGAACTTTGAGTACTACGCGCCGAGCACGCTTGCGGAGGCCATCGGACTCCTCGACCAGCATCAGGGCGAGGCGAAGGTGCTCGCCGGCGGCCAGAGCCTGATCGGGATGATGAAGCTGCGGCTCGCCCAGCCGGGCGCCCTGGTCGACATCAATCGGATCCCGAACCTCGCGTACATCCGCGAGGACGCGAAGGGACTCGCGATTGGCGCGCTCACGCGGACCGCCGAGCTCGGACGCTCGGAGGTCCTCAGGTCCCGGTACCCGATCCTCTCGGACGCCGGGCTCGAGATCGCCGACCCGACCGTCCGGAACTGGGGCACGGTCGGCGGCAACGTCTCGCACGGAGACCCCGGCAACGACCTGCCGGCGTGCATGCTCGCGCTGAACGCGGACTACACGGTCCAGGGCCCGAAGGGCAGCCGGGTCATCCCCGCGCGCAAGTTCTACCCGGATTCGTTCGTCACCGCGCTGAAGCCGAACGAGGTCCTGACCGAGATCCGGATCGCCCGCCCCGGAGCGGGCACCGGGAGCGCCTACTCGAAGATGGAGCGCAAGGTCGGCGACTTCGCGACCGCCGCGGTCGGGGTTCACCTCGTCGTGGGCCAGGCCGGGGCGATCGATCGCGCCGGCATCGGCCTCACGAACGTCGGCCCGACCGCGATCTATGCGGCCGCGGCGTCCGACTTCCTCGCCGGGAAGACCGGCACCGCCGCCGACCTCGCGAAGGTCGGGGACCTCGCCGCCGAGGCGGCGCAGCCGATCGCCGACAACCGCGGGCCGGTGGAGTTCAAGAAGGACATGGTGCGGGTGTGGACCCGGCGGACCGTGACGCACGCGCTCGCGCGCGCCAAGGGAGGGAAGTAGCATGGCGATCGACGTCGAAGAGGTGGCGGGTTCGGTCCCGGCGAACACGACGCGCGTGATCCACGTGACGGTCAACGGGGTCGCGCACCGCTCGACCGTCCAGAACCGCACGCTGCTCGTGCACTACCTGCGGGAGCGGCTCCGCCTCACCGGCACCCACATTGGCTGCGACACGGCGCACTGCGGTGCGTGCACGGTCCTCGTCGACGGGATCCCGGTGAAGTCGTGCAACCTTTTCGCGGTCCAGGTCGACGGGCGCAAGGTCGAGACCGTCGAGGGGCTCGAGACCGGCGGCAAGCTGCATCCGGTCCAGGAGGGCTTCCACCTGGAGCACGGGCTCCAGTGCGGGTACTGCACGCCGGGCATGATGATGGCGACGGTCGCGCTGCTCGCGAGCAACCCGAACCCCACGGAGGAGGAGATCCGGCGCGGGATCTCGGGCAACCTGTGCCGCTGCACCGGCTACGTCAACATCGTGAAGGCGGTCCAGTACGCGAGCCGCAAGATGCGCGAAGCCCCGGCGAAGGGAGGCGCGTAGCGATGGCGGAAGCGATCGCCGGCGGGATCGGCCAGTCGATCCCCCGCAAGGAGGACGCCCGGTTCATCCGCGGGAAGGGCAACTACGTCGACGACGTCAACCTCCCCGACATGCTGTTCCTCGACCTCGTGCGGAGCCCGTACGCGCACGCGAAGATCACGGCGATCCGCAAGGAGAAGGCGCTCCACGTGCCGGGCGTCCTCGCGGTGATCACCGGCGCGGACCTCGCGGCGGCCAAGCTCGCGTGGATGCCGACCCTGATGTCGGACACGCAGATGGTCCTGCCGACCGACACCGTGATGTTCCAGGGGCAGGAGGTCGCCGGCGTCGTCGGGGTCGACCGCTACGCGGCCGCGGACGGCGTCGCGGCGGTCGAGGTCGACTACGAGCCGCTCCCCGTGGTCGTCGACCCGTTCAA
>JASHQY010000121.1 GCA_030038885.1 Thermoplasmata archaeon
CCGGCGGCCAGGCTTTCGAGGATTCGGATGGGGAAGTCCTCGTAGTACGTGGGGGCGACCACGAGATCCGCGGAGGCGAACACTTTGGGCAGTGCGTCGTACGGGAGATAGCCGAGGAATCGGACTCGCGCGGCGGCTTCCGGGGACAGGGTGGCCAGTCGCAGAAAATCGGCCGCGCTGCCCCCAGTGAAGACGAACTCAGCGTCCGGGAACTGCCGGAGCACCCGGGGTATCGCCTGGGCCAGTACGCCCGCCCCCTTCACGAGCGTGGTTCGACCCGGAAACAGCACGACCCGGCGTTCCGGTGACGAGCGAAGGAGGTCGTCCTGGCGCAGCTCGGGGCGGAACCGTTCCGGATCTCCTCCGCAGTGAATCACCCGAACCCGATTCGCCGCGATCCCTCGCGTGCGGAGCTCGCCTTCCATCCAGCGGGAGACCGCGATGTAGGTGTCGCGCGATCGTTCGAGCACCGACCACTCGGCGACATCCAGGATCGGAGCGAGCAGGAGTTGCCAGCGCTCCGACGCTTCGAGGTGGCCCCCGAGTCTTTGGGCGACGCGAATTCCGTGGCGTTGCCCGAGGATCGTCGTGTGCATGGTCCGCACCGTCGCCGGTGGTCTCCCCCGGCGGCGGGTCAGGAGATCCGGCATGTGGGCGTGCTGGGAGTGAATCAGATCGAACTGGCCGTGGGCCGCCCGTCGACCCAGGAAGCGGCGGACCGCCCGCTGGAACGCGAGATTGTAGACGAAGGTGTCCCGCGCTGGAGAGATCGGGAGCACTTCGAAGCGATGCCCGAAGTACTCCTCGAGCCGCGCGCGATCGTACACCTCAGTACCCTCCCGGCGCAGCGGGGTGAGGACCGTCAGATCGACGCGCCCGGCCAACTGACGAAGGACTTCGACCGAGTAGGTCCCGACCCCCCCGTGGTTCGGGAGGAGCTCGGGGGCGAGAAAGCAGACTCGCATCGTTCTCCCCTCGGAGGGGGCTTGGGACGTCCCCCCTTGTAAACTACCCGGTCAATGACGACCCCCCTCGCTTCCCTGCCCGGCGGTCGACGAACCTCGTCGGCTTGAGTCGGGCTCCCGCGGGGGCCCTTCGATGCTTTCAGGACCGATCACCGAAATGGGCCCTCCGGCGAACGCTAGCGCTTCTTATCTGCGGACATCCCTCATCCGGACCGGGGGTGGCGCCGCAGGCACCAACGACACGATGTGCGGAATTGCAGGCTACGTGGGAGGCCGACCCGCGGCCCCGCTGATTCTCGAGTGCCTGAAGCGACTGGAGTATCGCGGGTACGACTCGTGCGGTCTCGCGGTACAAACGTCTGGAGGACTGTTCCTTCGTAAGGCGGTCGGTTCGATCGATGGCTTCCGAGAGCAGGTGCTCGGTCTGGCTCCCGCGGGAACGGTCGGCATCGGCCACACTCGTTGGGCCACGCACGGCGTCGTCGACGTGCGGAACGCCCACCCTCACGTCTCGTGCGATGGAGCGATCGCCATTGTCCACAATGGCGTGATCGAGAACGCGGACCGGCTCCGGACGGAACTCGCGGGCCAAGGCCACCGCTTCGCTTCCGACACGGACTCCGAAGTCGTGGCTCACCTGATCGAAGAAGGCATGCGCCAAGGACAGTCTTTCGATCGGGCGTTCCTCGCGCTGCAGGAGCGACTGCTCGGGACGTACGCCATCCTCGCGGTCCACCGGGACCATGACTGCATTCTGGCGACCCGAAAGGGTTCTCCGCTGGTGATCGGCGTGGGCAACGGGGAATACTTCCCGGCCTCGGACATTCCGAGCTTCCTTCCGCTCACTCCGCGGGTCGTCTACCTGGGCGAGGACGAGTGTTACTCGTTGAGTGCGGGTGGGATGGACCGGCTCGCGGTCCAGGGCGACCTCGCGGTCCGCCGGCACGACGTGCCTACGCCCGAGGCAGTCAGCCTCTCGGTCGAGAGCATCTCGAAGGGTAACTTCGAGCACTTCATGATCAAGGAGATCCTCGAGCAGACGGGGACGCTCGAGCGCCTGATCCGCGAGGCGCCGGCCGCCATCCACGACGTCGTTCCCCTCCTGAAGAACTCGAAGGACATCGTATTCGTGGGCGCGGGAACGAGCTACCACGCCGCCCTCTTCGGCCAGTACCTGTTTGCGGCCGTTGCCCGGCGGCACGTCGATGCTTACGTGTCGAGCGACTTCGAGCATCACGTCGACCTGCTCGGCCCCGACTCGGTCGTGGTCGCGCTCTCCCAATCCGGGGAGACGGCCGACACGCTGGAGGCCGTCCACCTCGCGCAGGACCGGGGCGCCCCGACGATCGCGGTGACGAATGTCGAGCTCTCGTCGATCGCCCGGCTCTCTCAGCACGTGATCCCACTGTTCTCGGGGCCGGAGCTCGCGGTCGCCGCGACGAAGTCGTACACCGCCCAGCTCGCGATCCTCGCGCTCTTCGGCGAGAGCCTCGCCTCCGATCTGCCGGCCGACGGCACGCGGCCGCTGTGGGAGGCGCGGGACCGGCTGTTCAACCTCACGTCCGAGGCGGCGCGGCGGCACACGCGGGAGGTCGGCCGGGAGCTCCTCGGGGCGCAGCAGGCGTTCCTGACGGGTCGCGGCCGCCACTACGTGACCGCGCTCGAGGCGGCGCTGAAGCTGAAGGAGGTCTCCGGGCTCCGCGCCGAGGCGCTCCACGGCGGTGAGATGAAGCACGGCACGCTCGCGCTGGTCGAGAACGGGACGCCCGCGATCCACTTCTACGACCAGCAGGACTTCCGCCGGACCGAGATCGCGGCTGCCGAGCTGAAGTCGCGCGGAGCCCGGATCATCTCGGTCGGTCCCCAGCCGCTCGCGAGCTCCGACCAGCACATCCGGGTCGAGGACGCGGGGATCGCGACCCCGATCGTGCAGGTGATCCCGATGCAGATCCTCAGCTACGAGCTCGCGAAGCTGAAGTCGATGGACCCGGACCGGCCCCGCAACCTTGCGAAGTCGGTCACGGTGCCATGAGCCCGTCGCCCAGGAGAGCGTCCGGTCGGGGCCCGGCCCACCGCCCAACGGTCGTGATTCGGCCAGCCCGCGTCGGCGACCTCCGGGGGATCGCCGCGGTGGGCAGCGAGGCGTTCTCGGGCCTGCGGCCCCGGTCCTCGGGTCGCCGGTGGGTGAACGCCTGCTGGAAGGCGGCGCCCCGAATGCGGTACTGGGTCGCCCTCTCCGCCGGGACGGTCGTCGGCTACATCCTCTGGCTGGAGAAGGGGGGATTCCGCGCTGAGGCCGTGCTCGAGCTCGAGCAGGTCGCGGTCCGCTCCGCCGTCCGCGGACAGGGGATCGGGGAGGCGCTGATCCGGGGCTCGCTCCGCGACCTGCGACGCGCGCTCCGCGCCCGGGGGGCACGGCTCAAGATCATCGAGGTCACGACCGGGAGCGAGCAGGGCGCTGTCGGGTTCTACGCCCGGGTGCTCGGCACGAGGGTGGCCGCGCGCCTGCCGGATTTCTTCCGTGGGACGGAGTTCATCCTTCTTGCGCGCTCCTCGCCGTCCGGGTCGGCATGACCGCGGAGCCCCCTTCCGCTACCGGGCGGTCCGGGGGCCACCCTCCCGCCGGCGATATCGACGCAGTCCTCCTCTGTGCCGGCATCGGGCAGCGGCTGCGACCGTTGACCAACACGATCCCGAAGGCGCTCGTTCCCGTGGCGGGACGGCCGATCGTCGAGTACCATCTCGAGGCGTGGCGGGCGGTGGGAGTGGACCACGCGATCCTCGTGACGGGCTACCGCGAGGACCAGCTCCGTGCCCACGTCGGGGATGGGGCGAGGTTCGGAGTTCGCGTGGAGTACGTTTCCCAGTCGGAGCTTCGCGGGAGCGGGGACGCCCTCCTCGCCGCCGCCCCCCGGCTCCAGGCGCCGTCTGTGCTGGTGGGCTACTGTGACGTCTACTTTCAGCACAGCTTGGCCGTATGGACGGCCCTGCTGACGGACCGAACCGCGAAGATCGTGGGCGCCGAGGTCCCCAACGCCGCGAACTACGGCCGCTTGGTAGTGGACGGCCCGCAGTCCCGTCTTCTCGAAATTCGGGAGAAGGATGGGAAGACCACTCCCGGCCTGGTCAATGCCGGGGCGTATCTTCTCCCTCGGCAGGTCGTCGAGCTGCTTCGGACGGTCCCGCCGTCCCCCCGAGGGGAGATCGAACTCACCGATGCCGTCACTGCCTTTGCGAGGCAGGGAGGGGAAGTATGGGTCGTGGCGACGTCCGGTTGGGTCGATGTAGGGACGCCGGAGCACCTCGAGCTGGCCACGACCCTGGCCCGAGCAGCGACCTCGCAGTCGGGTCCTTCCGACCGCCCTGCGCGCGCGGGGTAGACGTATAACCCGCCCATGGGCGGATCCGTCAGGTCCCCTGGCCAGCGGAGGAACCGAGCAGGTCCCGCGACTTCGCGATTTCCATCTCAAATACCGCGCCCATATGAGTCTCTTTTACGCAAGTATCAATTCTAGCGCGGAACGGAGATGGTCCGGTCAGCGGAAGCACGCCTTTAAATCCAGGTAGGGGGGTCCTCGCTTCGCGCCTCCGGGGGGCGGCGCACAAACGCCGGGTATGCTCAGCGATGGTGGATCGACCCTTAGGCGGGTCGCGGGAGTGGACGCGGTTATACTGCTGCCCACGTTGAACGAGGAGCGGGGTCTGCCCCTCACCCTAGACGACCTTCCCCTCCCGGAAGTTCGCTCCCGGGGCTGGTCGGTGTTCCCGCTGGTGATTGACGGGGGCTCCAAGGACGCCACCCGGGCGATCGCCTCCATCCGGGGCGTCCCGGTGGTGGCCCAGCGGGGCCGCGGCAAGGGAGGCGCCATTCGGGAGGGTCTCGAACTGCTCCGGCGGATCGGCGTGCGCTACGCTGTGGTGCTCGATGCGGATGCGACCTACCCCGGACCCGCGATCCTGCCCGCGCTCGAACTGCTGGACTCGGGCAACGACCTGGTGGTCGGGGTGCGGCAATCGAACCTCGGGCACCTGGGCGGGGTCCGGGACCTGATCCACCGGGTCGGCAACGTGATGATCAACTTCGCCGCGGGACAGTACAGCCGCTCGAGGTACCTCGACTTGACGAGCGGGTTCTGGGCGGTGAACGTCGAACGGGCCGCGCAGCTGGAGCTCGCGACCAACGACTTCGGCATCGAGGCCGAGCTGTTCCTCAAGGCGCACACCAATGGCTGGACCACTGCTCAGATCCCGATCGAGTACCGGGAGCGGGTCGGGGAGGCCAAGCTCCACGCGGTGCCCGATGGTGCCCGCATCCTCCTGACGATCCTCCGCTACGGCCACCGCTCCCTTCAGGCCACGTCGCTCCCGATCTCTCAGGCTCCGGGCGTGCTCCGGGAGCTCCTCTTGACCGCGTTCATCGAGGGGTACCAGCACGTCGAGGTACGGTGTTCTCCCGCAACGCAGGAAGAGGCCCAGCGGGTGGCGGGAAGGCTCCGCCGGACCGGCCTCCAACCCCAGGTCGTCGTCGAGGATTCCCCGGCCGGCATGTGGACTCCGACCTCCGGCACCGCGCCCGCCCCGGGCGTGGTCATGCGGTTCGGTCCCCGGGGCGGGCTGCTCTGCGTCGAGCTCGCGGACGCGTCTCCGGTCCCGCCGCCTCTCGGCGCCGCCGACAAGTTCGGTGGGACGTCTCGCAGCGGCGCGTTCATGAAGTCCCGATCTCAGGATCGGGCCGACTTCCTCGATCCTCTGCGGTCGGTGGGCGAACAGCTCAACACGGATCCCGCGGCTCGGCGCCGTCAGTTGATGACCGCCAACGGGATTCGATTCCGCGAAGTGCCCGAGAGCGAGCCGACCGGGTTCACGGACCTGCCGTTCCGCAGCGAGCAACGCGCGACCTGACGCTGGGTCGCTCGATCCGGACCGAAGTACCGACCGATACGCCCGAGATCCCGCGGCGGACCGGGACAGCCGCCCGGAGTGTCGGGTCTACGGGACCGAGGCTTCCACGCCACCCGGCGGCACCGCATTCGGACGTTCGGCTCGAGGCTCCCTCGAGAGCCACCGCAGTCGCTCGAGCTCGCGCATCACGTAATCTGCCGACTGCCCGGGAGAGAGCGCGACCGTGTCGATCACCACCTCGGGGTGCTCGGGAACCTCGTACGGATCGTCCACTCCCGTCATTTCCCGGATCTCGCCCGCGAAGGCCCGGCGGTACAGGCCCTTGACGTCCCGGGAGCGGCAGACGTCCAAGGGCGTGCTGACGTAGAGCTCCACGAAGCGACCGATCTCCTCGCGCGCACGGGCCCGCGAGCTTCGGTACGGCGAGATGAGCGCCACGATCGGCACTACCCCAGCCCGGGCCAGGAGCTTCGCAACGAACGCTACGCGACGGGCATGGGCTTCGCGCGAGGCGCGGTCGAATCCGAGATCCGCGCTGAGCCCCCGCCGCACCTCGTCCCCGTCCAAGAGCTCGGTGCGCCACCCCCGAGCCTGGAGGCGAGGGACCAGTTCCCGGGCAATCGTCGTCTTGCCCGAGCTCGGAAGACCCGTCAGCCACAAACAGAAGCCGGCTCCCTCTGCCGCCATGGGACGCGGACCATTCTGACCACTCGATATAAGGCGGTCGGTCTCCCACGTTCGGATACCGGCTGGAACCGAGGCTCCGTCTCGGCTCGGAGCGTGAGGCGGGTGGCTCGGATCGGGAGCCGGGCCGCCGGCGAGACGGACCTGCGACGCCGCCGGAGGGCCCCCCGACCGGCCCTCCCGGCGGCGCGGCCAAGAATGCTCGCGTCGGTCCGGTTCGCCGGAAACCCGGCTCGTTCGCCGAAGCGGCGAAGCAGGATGCCGGCGACACCCGAGTTCCCGGATGAGCTTAAGCGCGGGGCGGTGTGGCTCCGTGGGCGGGGAACCACCCTCGGGAGCCTAGCTGTGACGCGCGGTAGAGCGGGTCCTGTACTTCGCTCGACCCCAAAGACCTATCGTACGCGCTCGGTCCGACCACGACCGCCCACTCGCCTCGCCCACCGTCCCCGGTTCCCCGGAGGGCGGTGAGTCGCGCATGCCCGCTGCCGACGCGCCCCGACTGAAGGTCGTCTACATTCTCGGGAGCAGCCGATCCGGTTCGACGTTGCTGGACACGCTCATCGGCAACGCGGACCGGACGCTCTCGGCCGGTGAGCTCGGCCACCTATTCTGGGCGTTCGACGCGGCCCGGGCGGGTAAGACCTCCGCCCTTTCCTGGTGTTCGTGCGGCCGTCTCGTCACCGACTGCCCCGTATGGTCCACCGTGTGGGCCGAGCTGGCCACGAGATACGATCTGAAAGAGCTGAGTCGACAGACGGACCGCTTCGAGACGATCGTGCGGTCCGCGCCCACCGACGTTCTCGCCCCCGTGGTCCTTCGGGGGGCCCTGCGCCGGCATCTCGAGGCGCTCGTCTTCACCGTGCGCTCGCTCGCACGGATCACGGACGTTCGCGCGGTCGTGGACTCGAGTAAATGCCCTTCCCGCGCGTGGTTGTATTCGCGTTTGCCTTCGGAGTCCTTCGACCTACGGTTCCTCCACGTCGTCCGCGATGGGCCCACGGTCGTATCCTCTGCCGTGACCCATTTCGAGCCCAGCGAGGTCGAGGGCCGGCCCGCGCCGTATCCCCCGCTGCTGGCCGTGGCCACCGCCACGCTTCACTGGCTCTACATGAACGTCGCCGCGTCGATGATCGGCCGACTCCACCGCCGTCGGTATCTTCGGGTCGATTTCGAGGATTTTGCCCAGCGACCGCTGGAATCGCTCTCCGCGCTGGAGTCGTTCCTCGATATCGATCTCGAGCCGGTGCGTCAGCGAATCCGGGACGGACAGACGCTGACCCCCGGCCACATTCTGTGCGGCAATCGTTCGAAGCTCTCGTCGGCACAGCTTCGGCCGCCGCCGGCTCGCCCGGGGAGGGACTCCCTCTCGGCGGGGCAGCGGTTCGTCTTTGACGCGCTGGGCGGCTGGTTGCAGTGGTACTATTTTCAGGCTCGTCCGTCGCGCATGTCCTCCGCGATCCGGGCCTTTAGCGGACGCATCGACGCGCCGGTGGCTCTCGGTTCCCGACGGGAGGAACCGTCATCTCGAACTTCGTCGACGCCGGACCTCCCGCTTCGGCCGGGCCGCACGACCTAGAGAGCGTTCCTGCCGAACGATCCGTCCCCGGGTCATGGGAAATAAGACGCCTCTCCGCGCGCGCGCAGTTATAACTAGCCCCCATCGGCTTCGCCGCTCTGTTCGGGTGGCCCTCCAGTGGTGACCGCAGAACCTGCCGATGGTCCCGTCTTCCCGGCACGGCCGGACGCCGGTTCGACGGCTCCGGGCACGCCACCGCCTGCCCCGTCTGCGCCGGAGGATTCGGTCTCTCTCGTGCTCGATCCCGACTACCGTTTGGATCCGAAACTGACCCTGGTCGCGTTGGGGCTTTCCTTGCTGGGATTCCTGGCGGTCGCGTACCTCCTGTACTCGTTCAAAATCTACGGCACCGGCCCCACCCTGCATGGTCTCCCGACCCGGGTCCTCTTCGTCTTCGCGCTCGCGCTCGCAGCCGCGCCCATGATGCTGGCGATCTTCCGCCGCCCCCCCGTTCTGGCCGTTCTCCCGGCCGTCGCGCTGGTCTTTCTCCTGTATCCGCTGTTCACGCCGTACGGGATTCCCAGCGGGCAGGATGCGATCTTCAACTACCAGTTCGCGGACGCGATCCTGCTTTCGGGTCGTTGGGCCCCCACCCTAGGGGTCACGTACCAGGCGGTCGCCTACTCGTACTACCCGGCCAGCGCGGTGTTCAACGCGGAACTCGCGTCCTTCACCGGACTCCCCCTGCTCGGAACGTATCTCTGGGGAGTGCCGTTGCTGCGGCTCCTGATGCTCCCGGCGATCATCTACGCGGTGGGACATCGATACTTCGGCCAACGCGTCGCGTTCGTGGCGCTGCTGATCTTCATGGCGACCCCCTCGATCGAGTTCAACTACCCGGTGCAGTCGGAGTTCGCGATCCCGTTCTTCGCGCTGCTGTTGATGATGCTGGGCTACCTGGTGGTCGGGTACCGGTGGGAGCAGGGAGCGGTCCTCACCACCGCGGTCGTGCTCGCCGCGTTCGTGGTGATGAGCCATCATCTGACGTCGTACATCCTGATGGCGTGGCTCGCCGGTCTGCTGCTCCTCTGGGGGACCGTTCGGTCCTTCGCAAGCCGACGTGTATGGCTCGCCGGCGCGGCGATCGGGGGGTACGTCGCGTTCTTCGTCGCCTACACCTACGAGGTCAGTCTTCCCAACTTCACCGCGAACTACCAATCGCTCCTCGTCGTCGCGAACGAAGTCCGCCACTACTCGACCGCGTCCGTCGGCGCCGCCGCGTCGGTGGGATCTTCGTTCCCCGAGTATCAATTGGCCTGGACATACGTGGCCTACCTCGGCCTGATCGTTCTGGCCGTGCTGACCGCACGGCAGCTGCTCCGAACGGAACCCCGGCGGTTCGTGACTCCGAACCTGATCATTGCGATCCTCGCAGCCGTGCTCGCGCTGCCGTTCCTCGCGACGGCGTTCAATTTCGTCTCGGAGCGGGTGATGGAATACAGCGAAGTGTTCATCGCGCCGGGGGTCGCGTGGTGGCTGCTCCATCGGTTGATGCCGGCGGTGCGGGGCCGGGCCGCAAGTCCGGCCCCCGGGCACGGCCGCCCGCGGGCCCTCTCACGGGCGCGCGGAGCCCTGGCGGCGGCCCTCGTCCTCGGACTCGTCGTGATCATCTTCACGGGAGGCAGCCTCGTTCCCTACAGCACGCGAGACCAATTCGCTCCGCCCGACGCGATCTCGACAGAGTCCCCGCTCCATATCGATCTGAACAGTTACGATCTCGCGCTCTGGGCCGAGTCGCATCTCACCTCGTCGAGCTACGTCTGGGGCGATTTCCTGACCTTGTGTGTGTTCTCCGGGTTCGGGCGGTTCAATATGCAGTTCGACCAGTACCAGCTGTTCAACGGCACGACGATCCCGCTCGTGGTGTGGGCCCAGGTGACCGTGGGGTCCTACGTCGTCCTGGACAAGTACATGACCGACTCGATCCCGCAGTTCCCCGGTCCGTCGAACGATCAGCCGACGGCGCCCCTGACCCCGGGACAACTCGCCAAGTTCGACAACCCGACCTATTTCGACCGCGTGTACCAGGACTCGACGTACACGATCTACCAGGTCATCGCCGTCCCGTGATACGTGGCGTAATCGACCCGGACGTCGCCCCGGACGGGTGATCGCACGGCCGGACCGAACCCTCCGAATCTTCGACGGCCCCCGCGAGCCAGCGAAGGGCGGTGGCCGGGGCGCAGGGTGCCCGAGTCGCGCAACCGCCGGACTATCGCACGGCCGACCGCGGACCAGCTCCGGACCATCGAGGGGCCGCGTCCGGGGGCGGTGAGAACCGGTTCGCGTGGGAGAATCCTTCGGCCGACGGGGCCGGGGATCCCGCTGGGGCGGCTCGACGGGCCACCGCGTCGACCCACACGGCCTCGAATCGCGCGATCTGGGCTCGGACGAAGTACGGGTCTCGCGTGACAAAACCGAAGCCGGCCTCCCGTGATCCCCCGGCCAGGGCCGGGAACCGCACCGCGACCCGGCCATCGATCACGTACAGGTGGGCTCCGAGCGGAGTGAAGTGGCGGAGCTCGAACGAGGGGCCCCGCAGCGAGGCCTCGCGCCGGAGCTGCGACGCGAACCGACGGTCCGCGGTGAGGTAATCGAGCACCAACCGAACGTGATGCCCCTCGGTCGCGATCCGGACGAGGGAGGCAGCGACGCGCCCCCGGAGATCGGGAGAGATCATCCGGGGACGCACCAGCGCCACCACCTCGTTGCGCGCGCCCTCGAGCTCGGTCAGGAGAATCGAATCGGACGGCGTCCCCATCGCGGTGAGGCGGGTCGCGGAGGCTCTTGCGGCGTTGGCCGGGTCGGGAGGTCCGCGCCGACCATCGTCCGCTCCAGCGGCCGGGAGGCCACCGGACGGCAGGTCGTGACCGCCGGGGAACGTCTGCACGAGCCAGTGCCGCAGCTCGATCTCATCCCGCAGGAACATCACGTTCCGTTCGACCAGCACGCGCAACGGCACCGCCGAGTACTCTCGCGGCCACCGCCGGTCCGACCGCGCGAGGCCCCGAGCGAGGAGCCGAGCGAGAATCCGGTACCCCGTCGCCCGATGCAGGCCGGATCCTTCGGTGACGCGTCGCGCGTCCTGGGGACCTTGCACGATCAAGGTGAGGTAGAGTTTCGCCTCCCGGGACGACAGTCCGAAGCCCCGGAGCGCGCGGGGACCGACCGGGTCGACCGTTGGCAAGGACTCCGGCGCGCGATCCGCCCGGGGGTCCGTCACGGGGGGGGAGAGCCCGCCGAGCCGTCGCCGACGCGGATCCAGCTCCCGGGGCGCGCTGAGCCCGGGGTCCTCCACACGTCCGGTCCCCCGCAACGGTATCACCCCGGACCGAAGCCCGGCGAGCGAGCCTTCGCGGGACAAGTCTCAACTCTCGACCGGATTCGAGCCACGATGTATAGTGCGCAGTCATACGTATTTATCCCTATTGGCGACTCGACTCCCGGTACGCGAATTCTCAGCCCAGGGCCCGAGATGCGGCAGGTCTGGGAGGACGGGGAGGGCGGCACGTTTTAGGGAACTCCATCCACCCCAGGCCCTGGGTCGGAGGAGGTGGGCGGTGTCACGAGCTACGGTCGAGTCCCGCGCGGATCGACGGGACCCGCGCCGGACCCCGCTTCGGGTGTTCGTCGACTTCGATGGAACCTTGGTCCAACCGAACGTCGCGATTCTGCTCGTCGAACGATTTGCGCCGAATGGCAGAAGGGTCGCGCGCGAGGTCGACGAGCAGCTGCACCAGGGTCGGATCACGCTGCGCCAGGCGTGGGACCGGCAAGCGGCCCTCCTGCCTTGGGACCAGATCCCGGCGATGACCGAGTACGTGGTCCGGCACGTGCGTCTGCGCGGGGGAGCGCACCCGTTCGTCGATCTGCTGCGGGAGCACCGGGTGCCCACGATGATCGTCTCGGGAGGTCTCGACTTCTACATCCGACCGATCTTGGAGAGGGAGGGGATCGACCTCGAGTTCCGGTCCGACACCGCCCATCGGGGCGAGGACGGACGGATCCGCGTGACGCACCCCTACGGGCACGCCGAGTGCCGCCGGTGCGGCATTTGCAAGGCCCAGCTGGTCCATCCCCCGGAGGTCGCCGACCCGAGGACCGTCTTCATCGGCGACGGGAGCACCGACCGATTCGCCGCAGAGGTCGCGGACCTCGTCTTCGCGCGGGGGCGGTTATTGGCGTACTGCCGCGAGCACGGGATTCGCTCCTACCCGTTCGAGGGCTTTACGCCGGTGACGCGCCGTCTGCGCAGATGGCTCATCGGCGAAGAACGTTGGCCCGCGCGGCGCGCCCGGGGCATCGCAGATTCTCCGTGTCCCATCTCGCAGCGCCTCCGCACGGTCGGTGCCTAGGATTCTGACCCAAGTGCGGGGAGGGTCCCGCCACCGTCCGCTGGGGCGTACGTCAGGACGAAGGGCGAATCACCTGGGTCGGGGGGGCCCGAACTCCTCCCCGGAAGGGTCCCCGCTGCAAAAGGACCGAGCGAAACAGATCCGGTCGGCGTCGGACCAGTTCCGTCAGTTGCCGGAACAGCACGCCCTCGAGATACTCTTCGCCCCCGACCACCGTTCCTCCCCACTTGAGCTTGAAGCGACGGATTCCGTCGAGGCCGGAACCGGAGGGTGGGAGCCCGAGCAGGTCGAGGACGGTTGCTCCCCGGGCCCTGCAGAATTTCATCGTCTCCCAATAGAGAAGGCTCGTGCACTGGACCTTGGCGTACGCGGGCGAGTTGGCCGCCACGATCAGCCCGGCCTTGCGGTTGTTGATCTCGATCACGGCGACGGCGGCCAGCTCCGTTCCGGCTTCAAGCACGAGAACATGGAACTTGCCGACCGGATGGAAGATCTCGTGCATCCGTACGAGCCGGGTATGGCTGATGGGTGCGAAGTCCCGGTCCCTTCCGAACTGATCGATCAGCTGGTACGCGCGATCGAGGTCCGATCCCGACGTAACTTCCCGGGGCTTCAGACCATGGTCCTGGGCCTTCCGGATGCCTTGTCGCACCGAGTGCTCCGCACTCCGGAGCTGGGCCTCTTCGGTCCGCACGAGGTCGATGAAGATGGTCTCCACGGGCACGGCGGCACGGTGCATCCCGAAGGCGGTCAGGTTCCACGGATGGCCGGCGATCGGCCGGGCAAAGCCGCTGTCCACCACGTGGACCGCGTCCTGAAAGGCCCGCGAGACCAGCGCCCTCACTTGGTCCTCGTACCCCGGGAGGAACAGCGGCCCGTCGAGCATCTCGAGGTGACGCGAGGGGAGACGCCGCTCGATCGTGATGCGCACGCCGCCGACCAGCTGCCGGTTCGCGTTCCGAACCGTGAGGAACGAGGACTGCCGCCCCTCACTCCGATCTACGGCCGCGCAGTCGAATCGTTGCTCGAGCCCCGGGGGGAGCACGGTGCGATCGACCAGGTCCTCCCATTCGGTCCGATCGAGTTCCGAGGGAGGGTGTGCGCTGACGCAGCATTCCGTTGGCTCGCGCACCAAGAGCGAACTCCTCGCACCGGTTCGGAGGAGCAGGAATTTAAGGCCTGTGTCGACCCGGCCTTCTCGACAGCAATCCCCACGCGTCCGGAACCCCGGGCGAAGGGTCGGGCGCCGCGATTCCGGAACGAGCGCTCCGGGACCGGAGCGTGGACGGTCGTACGCACCCTCGGGCACGCCGAGATCGGTCGGCAGAATCGGCCCAGCGGCCCCGTGGGGCACCGCCCATCATCGACCGTCCGCCTCCCGCGGCATCGCTGATGGTCGATGCGATCTCCAGCGCGGGCGGGTGGGTCCGGCTCGACCGGTCCCTGGAAATCGGCGCTAATGCATATATATCCGCATCCTCGATAACAGCCCGAGCCGTTAGAGCGCCGGGCCCACCGCGAGTTCGCCCACCGTGGGTCGTCGTTCGAACTACGGGGACACTTGGTGATGAACTTCACGTACGGAAGGAGCCACGGACGACCGCTGCTTCTCATCTCGCTCGCGTTCCTTGCCCTGCTCGTCGTCGGAAGCACGGGGATGAGCGCCGCGACACCGAGCGCGCCCGTCCCCGGCCTCTCGGCTTCGCCAGCGACAGCGATCTCGGCCTCGTCCGCTGCCCTTCCGGCCTCGGCCCTCTCGATTGACACGGACTGGGTCATTTCGAACCTCGTGAGCTACACCGACACGACGATCCTCGTTGCGGGGAGCATCACGGTCGAGTCGGGCGGGACCCTCTCGCTCACGGGGGACACCGTCCAGATCACTGAACCCAGCGCCCTCGCCCGGGGGTTCGTCATCGAGAGCGGGGGCTCGCTCCTTGCGAATGGCACTACGTTCGAGAGCACGAGCGCGTCAGACCCGTTTTGGATGCAGGTGGACTCCGGTGCCCACCTCGCGATGGCCGACGACACCGTGTCGGACCTCGGTGGCCCCGGGGGAGACCCCGGGCTCACCCTCGACGCCGCAGGAGCGTCCCTCAACGGCGTGACCTTCACCTCCTACTACGAGGGCTTGATCGTCTCCGCAGACGACGTGACCGTCGCGAACTGCTACTTCGGGAACACGACCTCCACCAGCGAATCGACCTACGTGATCTCTACCTCGGGCTCGAGCGCGGGCTTCAGCTTGACCGATTCGAAGATCATTGACCCCTCGATGGTGGGAGGCGCTCTCTCCGTCGACTCGTCGTCCGACATCGAGAACAACACCTTCACCCTGGACCCCAGGGGCACCAACCCGACGCCGATCCTCATGGGATACTCAGGGTCGGACGGTTTCGTGAACGCGTCGGGCAGTAGGTTCGCGTACAACGTCGTGAGCGGCAGCGACGTGGTCGATTTCGACAGCTCGGACGTGACGATCCTCCACAACAAGATCTCGAATACCGGCGGCGCCGAGTACGTCCACGATTACGGGATCCGCGCGGAGACCTTCAATCCGTCCGGTCGCGGGATCTGGGTCAACGGCCTGACGATCGAGAACAACTTCATCTCGAACTCCACGAGCTTCGGGATCCGGGTCGAGCAGAACATCACGAACGTCGTGATCGCCCACAACAACATCACGAACATCAGTACCGACCCTCAGGCCGGCGTCTACAATGGGCTGCAGACCTACATCGGCATCTACCTCATACGCGGGGTCTCGAACGCCCTCGTCTACGATAACCGCGTGAACGACGGGGCCGACCAGGAACGCACGACGATCGGTACGGCCGGCATCGGGCTCGAGTCCGAGGTCGACGACACGACGGTGTCGGACAACACCGTCCTGAACACCGATCTCGGCATCTGGGTGCAGGGAGACTGGAACGACGGAACGGACAACATCGGACCGTCGCTGCACAACACGGTCACCGGTAACACGATCGAGAACACGCTGCCGATCGTGGAGACCCCGCTCCTCGCGAGCGCGATCCAGAACTACGACTGGGCGAACTACACGACGATCTCGGACAACTACATCTCGGGATGGAACAACGTGCCGAGCGGCGTCGGGGGCGACGAAGGCGAGGCGATCCACCAGGCCGATCTCTACGGCACGATCGACGGGAACGTCATCGCGAGCGCCCGGGTCGGGATCGTCTTCGGATACTTCTACGGGAACGGGGTCTCGAACGGCAGCTACAACCTCGTCTACGACAACACGATCGACACCACCGGATCCCCGATCGTCTACGTCACGACCGACTCTCCGGGCCCCCTGGTCGAGGTCCTCGACCAGCTCGGTGGCTCGAGCACTTCGGGGACCCTCCCGACCCTGAGCCTCGAGTCGATTCAGGAGACCGACGGGCTGACGCTCGCGGAAGCGGGCGGCAGCTTCTCGGCGACCCTCGAGACCCAGAACCCGGTGACCGGAACGATCGGGAACTTCACGAGCTCGATCCCCTGGAGCGTGCCCAGCTTCTCCGTCCACGTCGCCGGAGATCTCGGTGCGGGGAAGATCAGCCCGACGATCTCCGCCGTCAACGCGACCGAGGTCACGTATTCGGTTGCGTCGGTCGGCGTCCTCGAGCACGAGGTCTCGGTCGACGTGCCGGCCGAGCTGTACTTCGCCAACTACTCGGTCGGGGAGGGAGTCGGCTCCGCGGACCGCACGACGTTCGCGGTGAGCTCCTCGAACGGACCGGCAGCGTTCTCCACGGACGCGACCGGCACGCTGTCCGTGTCGGTGGCCCTCGAGAACTGGCACGCCGAGAACGTCACGCTCGACACGACGATCACGGCGGTCAACGGCACCGCCGAGCCCGGTCTCCAGGCGCTGATCGAGCTGAACCAATCGGGCCAGTTCACGTCGGTCTGGGTCGGACCGACGAACGCGACCGGGGCTGCACCGTTCTACGGCATCCCGTCCGGAACGAGCATCACGAACGTCTCGATCGGAGAGCCGGGCTTCGAGGTGACCGGCTTCACGGTCGCGAGCCCGCAGCCGCGCCTGCTCCTGCTGAACGTCACGGTGGAAGCGGTGTCGGCCGCCGGGTCGTCGTATCCGATTACCTTCGAGTCGGAGGACCTCGCGGCCGGCACGATCTGGTGGGTGTCGCTGGTCGGACCCGTGACCGAAAACGTCACTTCCTCGGTCGCCGAGATCCCGTTCACGCTGCCCGCGGGCGCGTACTCGTACACCTTCGGTTCCTGGGGCGCCGCGCCGTCCGCATCCGCCTCCGGGGCCTTCACGGTCCCCGACAGCTCTCCCGTGATCCTCGCGAACTTCACCGCCCTCGCTCCGTCCAGCGCTCGGGGGTCGGCCGGTGTTCCGCTGGGCCTCCTGGTCGCGCTCCCGGCAGCCGTCGGCGGGCTCGTCCTCGCGCTGCTCGTGCTCGGCCAGCGGAGGGTGCGGGCCGCATGGACGTGGAGCCGGACCCGATGGTCGCGTGTCCTCCGTGGCAGGCCGCCGCCGCGGTCCCGGTCCCGCTAGTCCTCGGCGGGGTCCGGGGCATCCGGCCCGGTCGGTTGGTTCCCTACCGGTTCGGGCCGTGCCTCTCGAGCTTTCAAGTAAGAGTTAAGCGGTCGCCCCGACCGTGCCGGCCGGAATGCAGATCCTGCGGAGCAAGGCGCCCCTGCGGATCAGCTTCGCCGGTGGCGGCACCGACGTCTCCCCGTACCCCGAGGAGAAGGGCGGTGCGGTCCTGAACTGCACGATCGACAAGTACGCGTACGTCACCCTCGAGGCGGAGCCCGGACGCACGGGCGGAACGTCCGTGGAATCGCTCGACTTCAACGTGAGGGCGAACTACGAGCGCCCGTCGGACCTTCTCTACAACGGCGAGCTCGATCTCGTGAAGGCCGCGCTCAAGGTCCTCCGGCCCCCGGGGACCGACACGCACCCGGACGAGTCGTTGCGATTGTTCCTCCACTCCGATGCGCCACCGGGCACCGGTCTCGGGACGTCGTCCGCGATGACGGTCGCGTTGGTCGGCGCCTTCCAGCACTACCTCCGGGAGGCCTGGACCTCCTACGAGATCGCGGAGCTCGCCTACCGGATCGAGCGGACGGAGCTGGGGGTCAAGGGCGGACGGCAGGACCAGTACTCCGCCGCGTTCGGGGGCTTCAAC
>JASHQY010000122.1 GCA_030038885.1 Thermoplasmata archaeon
ACAACCAGATTCCCGCGAGGAATAGCGGGATCAGAAAGGCTTCGTAGTGAGCGTCGACCCAGTTGACCCCGGTGAGGGGGAAGTAGAGCAAGTACGAGGCCGCAAGGCCGAATGCAGCGGGGGGAGATACCGCGAGTCTCCGAGAGATCAGGTAGGCGAACACCGCCCCCGCCCCGAGCGCGACCGACTGGAAGCCAACGATCAGAGGGTAGCCGCCGAGGACCAGAGGAAACAGATAGAGACCACCCCCCTGGTTGAAGAAGGCCAGGACATACGCTCCAATCGAGGCGTGAACGGCGTACGTCCTCCACCCTTCCTGCGCAAAGACTCCCAGGTCGTAGATCGAGGCCCGGAAGGCGTAAACTCGAAGGAGCGAGAGCCACGACCAGATCGCCGAGTAAACCAGCCAGCAGACGAGGGTCAGCGCGAGAAAGCGATCCCGGCCGATGCGACGCAGGAAGGAAGCCCTGAGTGGCAATGCGGTCGATGACGTAGATTCCATCGGAGCTCTCCCGCTATTCTTACACCTAAATCGGCTTCATGAGCGATCCGACCCCATCCTAGAACCACAGCCGCCGCCAGGATCGAAACGCCATCTCGGCCGGACCCGGGGCGAGAAACTCGCCAACACCCAAGATCGCAGCATAGAGGTCTCGCGCCCGGGGCCGTAGCCATTTTCCTCCCAGCAGCTGCGCGATGTTTCCTCTCTGGATCGCCCGAGGGGAGCGAATGCCTGCCAAACCCGCAAGCGTGTCCCAGAACGCTTCGTCCGTTCGAAGCGATTCCTCGACGTTGTCCGGAAGATCCTTGGCAACGCTCTCCCGCAGGATGCGGAGGCACTGTTGCTGACCCGTCACCAGGTCTCGATACCTCAGCCCAGGGTCATCCACGCCCCCCCGAACCGGCGGTGCCGACGTATTGCTGCTCCGATGGATCCGGTAGCGTGTCAATCGGTCCGAAGTGAGGTACAAGTGTTGCCGGGAAGCTAGCGCACAGTAGTACAGGAATGTGTCCTCGCCCCGGTGGAGTCCGCTCAGCGTGTTCCCCACGCCCCTAAGGATGGACGCGCTGATCGCGACTGAACTGTTGTTGACGTCGGGCGCGTACCCGCGGCCTACCTTGAACGAGTCCGGATCACCCGGGTTCACCATGACGGAGCGGCCTGCCGGCGTGAGGGAGGAGGGCTGTCGGATCATTCGATGGGGTCCCCACGAGTGGAGAGGATGATTTCGGGAGTCCACGAGCGTCTGGCTGTTATGGAAGAACCCGAGATTCGGATCCTGATCCAACGCGTCCTGCACCGATCGGATCTTCCCGGGCTCCCACAGGTCGTCATCGTCAAGAAATGCGAGGAACTGTCCCGTGGCAGCCGCGGCCGCGATGGACCACGCATGCCCTATCGGTCGATCGGGGATCGTGATTTTCACGACCTCCCGGTCGCATTTACCTGCGAGATGTGTGATCGACAACGGGAATTCAAGATCGGGAAACGGGGTGAGCAAGAGTATCTCGAATCGCTCGCGGCTATCCTGCGTCAGGGCGGAGGCGAGTGCGTCCCAAAGATAGATGGGATGGCGGTAGGAGTTTAGAACGGCCGACACACGGTAGCTCATCTCGGCGTACCTCCCAGGGCACTCCCGTCCCCCCGCCGCACGGTCTTGCCGAGCGATCGGTTCATCGGCCCGTCCTTCGTTCGGTGAGATTGAGGACTCACGGGCGATTGGTGCAAACTCCCGCGCTTCCCATAAAGACTAGTTTCAATTCGGAGGGTCTCGCTCAGCGGGGGCAGCAAGGTCATTCCCCGAGTCTCTCCGAGCGAGAAGTAGCCCGGCATTTGGAACTGCCGGTAATCGGTCCGAGCAGGAACGCCTGCTGAGGAGCAATCCAACGCCCATCGCAAGGCTCACAAGCCCTCATCCCCTTGCCGAGGTAGGTGGATTGGTTGCGAGCAGGCCTGAAGGCGCGCGTCGCGGCGGGCGCGGCCATCTTCCGCGACGACCAGATCCTGCTGCTTCACCGGTCGCCGCTCGCGGCGAACCCCGGAGCGTGGGACCTGCCGGGCGGCCCGGTGGCCCCCCGCGAGACGCTCCCCCGGGCACTCCGACGGGAGGTCCGGGACGAGACCGGGTTCGTGGTGCGCGCGGGTCCGATGTTCCATGCCGAGGTCTTCGGAAGCTTCTCGAAGAAGGGAAAGATCCGCCCGACGATCGGGGTCTACTTCCTCTGCCAGAGTCCGGGTCACAAGCCGCCGCGACTCGATCCGAAGACCCATACGGAGTTCGCATGGGTCCGGGCCTCCGAGCTGAACGACTATCCCACGGTACCGCACCTGGCCCGAACGGTCCGGGCGGCGTTCGTGACGCGAGGGATCGGGTTCCAGCCGCGCAAGGAACTCGAACGGCGCGCGCTCTTCCCGACCCTGGGACCCCACGCCGTGCTCCCGGTGCCCGCCTAGGACCGCGAGCTGCGCAGAACGCGCCGCCGGGCCACCGCCGCCGGAGCGGGTTCATCCTCCCGACGGAGGGTTCGGCGGGGACTCGTCGGGCGAAAGCTCCTTCGGGGATTTCTTGTAGCGCAGCTGGCTGACGCGCTCGAGGCGGCTCATCAGGTCGTCGATGTCGTCCGGCTCACCGCCCGAGGCCGGTGCTTGCACGGCCGGCGGCGCGTTCGCCGGGGCCGGTGCGGGCGGCACCTTTCCCGCCGCGCCGGGAGGAGGCATCCCCGTTGGGCCCTCGCCCCAGGGCTGCAGCCCGGTCTGCGTGCCCGCGCGTGCCCGGCGGTGCTTGCGGGCCTCGAGGAGGAGCGCGATCGAGAGGATCAGGGCCGCGACGAGCGCGACGGCCAGCACGGCCCACCAGAAGTACGGGTTGTGGGTCACGTTCTGGGGAGGCGGGGCCACCGACGCGACCGTGAACGTGAACGTCGTGGAGAACGAACCCTCGGCGACGAAGAGCGTCACGGTGCCGGGCGCGGTGGGCGGCACCACGAAGCTGCAGGAGAACTGGCCGATCGCGTCGGTCGTGCCGATGCACAGGCTCGTCGAGCTGTTCCAGAACACTTCGTACTGCGCGAGCGCCGTGAACCCCGTGCCGGACGCCGTCACGGTCGCCCCGGCGAGGGCGGACGCCGGGGTCACGAGGAACTGGGGCACGACCGTGAACGTCGCGTTGACCAGGTTCGGGCCCTGGAGGACGTAGACCGGGTAGGTCCCGGCCGGGAAGGCCGGCACCGCCATCGGGCACGAGAACGTTCCCGTGTCGGTGCTGTTCGTCAGGCACTGGAGCACCGAGCCGTTCCAGTAGATCTGCACGGGCGAGCTGGCCTCGAACCCCTGTCCCGTGACGTTGACGACCGAGCCGACCGTGCCGTTCGTCGCCGAGAGCCCCTCCTGGGGCGTGACGAGGAAGTCCGCGCCGGCCTCGTTCGGTCCCTGCGTGCCCACGACGAGCCCCACTCCGCCCGGGACCACCGGGAGCGTGAAGTCGCAGCCGAAGGAGCCGTTGCCCTCGGTGGTGCCGGTGCACAGGAGGATCGTCCCGCCCCAGGTGACCTCGTAGGCCCCCCCACTCCCGTACCCCTCGCCGGTCGCGGTCACGTTCGTCCCCACGACGCCCGCCGCCGGCGAGAGCGCGAGCGAGGAGTTGACCGTCCACTCGCTGCTCGCCGACGCGCCCGTGGTCGATGCCGTGACCATGTAGGTGCCCGCAGGGGTCGCCGGAATCGCGCCGGTGCAGTTGAACGCCCCCACGTCGTCCGTCGTGGCCGCGCACAGGACCTCGGTCCCGTTCCAGCTCACCGAGTACGCCGCGCTCGCGGCGAAACCGGCACCGGTCCAGGAGACGGGGGTCGCGACCGGGCCGTTCCCGGGAACGGCCTCGAGGTCCGGGGTCACCGTGAACTCGGCGGAGGGCGAGAGGCTGCCCTCGATGAGGACGATCGGGGTGGCGCCCGCCGGGGTGCTCGCCACGACGAACGCGCACGATGCCCCCCCCTCGGCTCCGGTGACGTTGAGGCACTCCTGCACCTGCCCATTCCAGGTCAGCTCGTAGGTCGCGTTCGCGTTGAGGCCGGTCGCATTGACGGTCACCAGCGTGCCGACGGGTCCGGCGGCCGGGGACGGCACGATTGCGGCTTGGAGGGCGAACGGCGCGCCGGCGACGACCGTGCTGTCCTGGGAGACGACGATCTCGTACGATCCGGACGTCAGCGTCGGTACCATCGGCACGATCAGCGCCGTGCCGGTCGGGATCCCTCCGGTCGAGTTGGCGGTGAACGTGGTCGCCGAGACCCCGCACGCCGAGATCGACTCGAGGAAGCAGAACGAATAGACGTCCTCCGCCACCAGCTCGCTGCCCGAGAGGGAGACCTCGGTCCCGACCGACCCCGACGCCGGGACGATCGAGAAGACGACCGAATTCACGTCGAACGGGGCGGCGATCACGAACGAGGTCCCTTGCGACACGTCGAGGTAGTACGCCCCGGCGGCCAGCCCGGTCGGGACCGTGTAGGTCGTGCCGGCGGGGATTGTCCCGTTGGAATCGGAAAGGAACGAGGTTCCCGAGGTGCAGCCGGTCTCGGTGGACTGGAGGCAGAACGTGTACAGGGTCGAGCCCTCGAACCCGAAACCGACCAGGCCGATCTCGGTGCCGGCGATCCCCTCGCCGACCGTCAGGTTCAGCGACGTATTGACCGTGAACGACGCGGAGGCCGTGTTCGCCGATCCCTGCTCCCGGGCGGTCACGAGGTTCGTCCCTGCGGTGGACGCCGGGACGTCCACGCCGCAGCTGAACCCACCGTCGCTACCCGTCGTCGGAGTGCAGACCGTGATCAGCACGTCCCAGCTGACCGTGATCGAGGCCGATGCGTCGAAGCCGCTGCCGGTGATCGTGACGAGGCTACCGACCGTCCCCGAGGTCGGAGCGAGCGCGAGCCCCGGACCCACCGTAAAGGTCGCGTCCGCGCTGTCGGAACTCCCGTCCGTGGCGACCATCGTCCCGGCTCCCGCCGGGACCTCGGGGATCGTGACCGCGCAGGAGAAGCTCCCCGTGGAGTCCGTGGTGCAGACCGACGCCGCGGGGGTTCCCTCGAGCTGGAACGTGATCGGGGACGTCGGGGCAAAGCCGGTCCCCGTAGCGGTGGTCGTGCTGCCGACCTCGCCGCTCGTCGGGTCTAGGGAGAGCGCGGGCTCGACCGTGAACAGCACGCTCGCGTTCACGGTGCCATCGGCTGGGGTCCCGGCGCCGATCGTGTAGGCTCCCGCACTGGTGACCGGAACGACGAGGTCGCAGGTGAACGTCCCGTCCGTTCCGACGTCCACCGTTCCCTCCGTGCAGGTCGTGTTGGTCCCTCCGAACTGCGGGGTCACCGGCTGTCCCGAGGTGAAGCCCGTTCCATCGAGCTCCACCGTGCTGCCGACGGTGCCGGCGCTCGGAGTGAAGGTCAGCGCAGCCGTCTGCTCGGGAGCGAGATGGGCCGCTCCGCCGGCCCCGGCCACCGGGCCGCCGGTGCCGGCCGGACCGGGTACCGCGAGGACCAGCGACGCGAGGACGAGGCCGATCGCGACCGGCCACAGCCACCAGTGCCCTCGCGCGGAGGGCCGATGGCCGAACGCGGACCGGCGGGTCATCCCGTTCCACGGGAGGCGTCGGCGACGGTCTTGAGCTCGCGCTTCCATGCGGCGTAGAACGGACCCGACCGTTCCCCCGGAGGAGGCGGACAGGCCGACATAAACCCTGCGAGGCGAGCCGTCGCTCCCGCTAACGGGCCGAACGATGGCGATGGGCCTGCGACCGGCTGGCCCGCAGCGTCCGGAAGTACCCTTCCGGAGAGCCGACCGATCGCCAGAGGTCCGAGGGCTCGAGGACCAGGGCGCCGACCGTCCCTCGTCCGCGGAGGAGTTCGCGGATGCCGGCGGTCAGCTCGAGTTCGGCGCGGGCGCCGGACGCACGGCGCGCCCTCCGCAGCGCCTCGAAGATCCGCGGCGAGAAGGCGTAGAGCGCCGTCGCGGCCCAGGACGAGCGCGGCCGGGCGGGCTTCTCCTCCATTCCCTCGACCGACAGCCGCCGCCGGCCCTCGTACCTGCCCGCCGGCGTGCCCTCTACCACCCCGTACCGTCGGGGGTCCGCGACGCGACGAACGAGGAGCACGGCGTCGAGGTCCTCGTCGCGCCGCAGCCGGGCCATCGCGCGGTGGACGCTCCCGCGGTGCTCCTCGAGGATCACTCCATCGCTGGCCTGGAGGAGGAAGGGCCGGGACCGGACGTACGCCTCGGCCCGGAGCACCGCGTCCCCGAAGCCGCCCGGGTGGCCGACGGGATGGGGCTGGACCGCGAACTCGAGGCGGAACCGCCGGAGTTTCGCGTAGAACTCCCGGGTCTCGGCGAGCCGCTCGGGGTGGCGCCGGTGACGGCCGAGGAACGTCGGGTCGACCGTGAAGTACTCCCGGACGAACCCGAGGTCGCGGGGCTGGACGACCAGGACCGCGTCGGAGACCCCGGCCGCCATGAACGCCTCGACCACGAAGTGAGCGATCGGCTTGAGGACCGGCGCACCGTCCGCCCCCCGGTCGTAGAGCGGGAGGAACTCCTTCCGCAGGCCCCGGGACCATGGGAGCATCCGGGTCCCCTCGCCCGCCAGCGTGAGCACTCCCGGGATCCCGAGCGGAGAGTTCGAGGGCGCCACGACCGTCGTCCTCCCCCGGGCCGAGTCCTCGGGAGCCTACGAGGCCCGACCGGCCCGCGAGGCGCGGGCGGCCCGGAGCCGGTCGGAGTCCCGTTCGGCGCGCACCGCCCACGTCTGGAGCCCCAGCATCTCGAGCGAGAAGTCGGTCACGCGTCCTCCCGCGGTCTGGACCGCGCGCGCGACCTCGGCCCGGCGGGCGAAGTCGCAGAAGAGGAGGAGGAAACCCCCGCCCCCCGCGCCGGTGAGCTTGCCGCCGAGCGCCCCGGCCTCGCGCGCCCGAGCGTACATCGTGTCGACCTGGGGGTTCGAGATCCCGGCGGTGAAGCGCTTCTTGAGCTGCCAGCCCTCGTCGAGGATCTCGCCCATCTCGTTGATGTTCCCGCGCAGGAGCTCGTTCTTCATGTCGATCGCGAGCTGCTTGGTCGCATCGAGCGCCTCGACGGATTCCCGGTTCCGGTCGGTGTAGCCGCGCTGCTGGTTCTCGATCAGCTCGTTGGAGTAGTGCCCGCCCCCCGCGTAGACCAAGAGGAGCCGGTACGCGAGCTCGTTCGCGACCTCGGGCCGGATCTTCAGCGGGTTCACGATCGTCCGGGACCCGTTGAACTCGATGAAGTTGAAGCCCCCGAACGCGGCGGAGTACTGGTCCTGCCGTCCGCCCTTGACCCCCAGCTCCGTCCGCTCGATCCGGTAGGCGAGCTCCGCGATCTCGTAGGAGGTCCAGGCCTCCCGGAGGTAGTGCTGGAAGGCGCCGACCAACGCGACCGTCATCGCGGACGACGTCCCGAGACCCGTGCCCGGCGGCGCGTCCGAGTGAAGGAACAGCCGCAGCGACTCGTCCGGGTGCGTGTCGGTCCCCGGGGGCCGGAGGACCTTGAGCGCCGCCTTGACGAGATCGAGCTCGCCGTTGTAGAGGAGGTCCGACGGTCGCTCGTAGTTCGCCTTCACGTTGAAGTCGAGCGATTCCACGGACGTTCCGCCCGTGCGTCCGGGCTCCGCCTCGAGGGTGACGTACGCGTACTTGTCGATCGTGCAGTTCAGGACCGCACCGCCCTTCTCCTCGGGGTACGGGGAGACGTCGGTGCCGCCACCGGCGAAGCTGATCCGCAGGGACGCCTTGCTCCGCAGGAT
>JASHQY010000123.1 GCA_030038885.1 Thermoplasmata archaeon
GGGGTCGAAAGGATCTCCGGTGCCATCGGAATTACCGCCGGTGGGACCGGCGTACTCTAGCGAGCCGGGGGGTCGTTATAACGCTTGGGTTGCGGACGAAAAATGACCGCCCGGACCGCCGAAAAATCCGAGGCGAAACGGCTCGGCAACGGACCCTCCGGACGCGCCGAGCGAGCGCACGGAACCGCAAATTCCGCGGGGACCCGGGACGGAGAAGCCCCTAATAGCCGGACCTACCTCGCATCGCCCGCTCATGGGCGACGAGCCGAAGCCCGATGCCCCCGCCCCGGCGGTCGGGCCGACCGACGCCCCGGAGGTCCCCCCGCCCCCGCCGGAGGACTGGGCGACCCGGTACAAGTACCTCCTCGCGGACTTCGAGAACTACCGCCGGCGGGCCGAGCGGGACCGCGAGGCGATCTCGCGCCAGGCGCGGGGAGCGATGCTGCGGGAGCTCCTCCCGATCCTCGAGGCGTTCCGGGCCGCGGGCGAGTCGGTCGAGAAGCTCCCGACGGACGACCCTGTCCGGCGGGGCATCGAACTGCTCGAGCGGGAGTGGTCCACGTTCCTCCGCCACGAGGGCGTGGAGCCGGTGGCCCGCGTCGGGGCGCCGTTCCAGCCCGAAGAGGCCGAAGCCGTGGGCGAAGCCCGGGGCCCCGGCGAATCACCGGACGGGGCCGTCGCGGAGGTCGTCCAGCAGGGGTACCGGTTCTTCGGCGGGTTGCTGCGCCCGGCCAAGGTCATCGTCGTGCGGCGGACGCCGCCCGCGACGCCCCCGACCGAGGCGGTCGCGGAGGAGTAGCCGGAGGGAAGACCACGATGGAGCGTTCGTCCGAGATCCCGGGATTCTACCGCCGCACCATCGCCGAGCGCCGGGCGTTCGTGAAGGAGTGGGCCGGCCTCACGGACGGCGAAGCGGGCGCCTTCGAGTTCCCGCCGGGCCTGGACCCGGCGGCGGTCGACCGGATGATCGAGAACGTCGTCGGCGTGATGCCGGTGCCGCTCGGGATCGCGACGAACTTCCGGATCAACGGGAAGGACTACCTCGTTCCGATGGCGATCGAGGAACCCAGCGTCGTCGCGGCGGCCTCGAACGCGGCGAAGGTCGCCCGCGGGGGCGGCGGGTTCTCCGCCCGGTCGACCGCACCGGTGATGATCGGCCAGGTGCAGATCCTCGATGTGCCGGACCCCATCGCCGCCCGGCTCCGCCTCCTCGAGCACCAGGACGAACTGCTCGCCGCGGCCAACGCGAAGGATCCCGTCCTCGTGAAGTTCGGGGGCGGGGCACGGGACCTGGAGGTCCGCATCGTCCCCTCCGCGCGCGGGACGATGATCGTCGTCCACCTGCTGGTCGACGCCCGGGACGCGGGAGGGATGAACGCCGTGAACACGATGTGCGAGGCGCTCGCCCCCGAGTTCGCGCGGCTCTCGGGGGGGCGGGTCGTCCTCCGGATCATCTCGAACCTCGCGATCCACCGGCTCGCCCGCGCCCACGCGACGTTCCCCGCCGCGCTCCTCGCGACCGACACCGCGACCGGGCCCGAGGTCGTCGACGCGATCCTCGACGCCCACGCGCTCGCGGTCGCGGACCCGTTCCGCTGCGCGACCCACAACAAGGGGATCATGAACGGCGTCTCGGCGGTCGTGCTCGCGACCGGCAACGACTTCCGTGCGATCGAGAGCGGCGCGCACACCTACGCGGCCTGGACGGCCGACCAGGCGGGCGGGGCCTCGGCGGTGCTGCCCCTCACGACCTACGAGAAGAACCGGGCCGGCGACCTGGTCGGGTCGATCGAGATCCCGACCGCGGTCGGGCTGATCGGGGGCGCGACCGCGGTGCACCCGACCGCGAAGGCGAACGTGAAGATCCTCGGCGTGACGTCCGCGCGGGAGCTCGGGGAGGTCCTCGCGGTCGTCGGGCTCGCCCAGAACTTCGCCGCGCTGCGGGCGCTCGCGACCGAGGGGATCCAGCGTGGGCACATGGAGCTGCACGCGCGCAACCTCGCGGTGAGCGCGGGCGCCCGCCCGGACGAGGTCGACCGCGTGGTCGAGCGGCTCGTGCGCGACCACCAGATCCGGTTCGACCGGGCGAAGGAAGTGCTCGACGAGCTCCGCCGCGGCGGACGGGGATGAAGGTCGGGGTCCTCGCCGTCCAGGGCGACGTACCCGAGCACCTCGCGGTCCTCCGGAGCGTCGTGCGCGACCCGATCGCGGTCCGGACACCGGACGACCTCGCGTCGGTGGACGCGCTGTGCCTCCCCGGCGGCGAGTCGACGGCGATCGCCCGCGGGATCGAGGAGGCGGGCCTCTGGGCACCGCTCCGGCAGCGGATCGACGACGGGCTCTCGGTCCTCGCGACCTGCGCCGGCCTGATCCTGCTCGCGCGGGACGTCGCGCCGAGCACCGCGGGACAGGACCCTCCGACGTTCGAGGCGCTCGACGTGCGGGTCCGCCGCAACGATTACGGGACCCAGCGGGAATCCTTCGAGGCGCCGGTCGTCGTCGACGGGATCGGGTCGAAACCGTTCCCGGGCGTGTTCATCCGCTCGCCGCGGATCCTCGGGGTCGGTCCGCAGGCCGCGCCGATCGCCTGGCGCGGCGACGAGGTCGTCGGCGTGCGCGCCGGGGCGCTGTGGGGCCTCACGTTCCACCCGGAGCTCGCGAACGACCTCCGAGTGCACCGCAAGTTCCTTTCGACGGTCGTCGCGCGCGCCTAGGCCGCGGCGAGCGCGAGCGCGACGGCCGCCGCGACGAGGGCGAGCGCCCCGAGGATCGCGACGAGCACCCGCGTCCGGGTCGGGAGCGACCGATAGCGGCCGAAGAAGATCGGCACCGGGCCGATCAGCACGAGCCCGCCGACGTCCGACGACGCCCCGCTGGGAGGGAAGGCCGCCCCCACCTCGCCGGACGTCGCGGGCGGGGGGAACGCGAGCGGCAGCGTGAGGAGCCCGGCGATCAGGAGCAGCACGCCGAGCGCGAACTCGAGCGACCGGCCGACCACCACCGGCACGACCAGCACGAGGGCGAGCGACGCCCCGCCCTCGGCGAGCGCGACCGCCACGAGCCCGACGCCCGCGGCGAGCAGCAGGACCGGAACGAGCGCCGCGGCCCGCACGCGGGGAGAAGGGGGGTCGACCGCCTTCTGGGTTTCGGCCGGGCGCTAGTG
>JASHQY010000124.1 GCA_030038885.1 Thermoplasmata archaeon
TTCGTCCTGCTCGAGAACCTCGCGCTCGACTACTTCATGCGCGGCGTCGTGCGCGGCCGCTTCGGCACGGGGCACGCGCGGCTCCACCCCTACGACGTCCACCGGGCGGCGGACGGCTGGGTCGTGGTCGCCGCGCCGACGCCGGACTCGTGGGCGGCGCTCAGGTCCCTGATCGGGTTCTCGGACCCGGCGTTCGATGACCGGGACTACCGGCTCGAGCACCGCGCGCCGGTCGACCACGCGATCGCCGAGTTCTGCCGGACTCGCTCGCGGGACGAGCTCGAGCGGATCGGTCGGGAGCACGACGTCGCGATCTCGCGGGTCTACGACATCGCGGACATCGCGCGCGACCCGCACTACCGAGCACGGGACATGTTCCTCGAGTGGGACGACCCGGTCGCGGGTCGCGTCAAGGGCGCCGGGGTCGCTCCCCGGTTCTCGGGGACCCCCGGCGGTGTCTGGCGGGGAGCGCCGTGGCTCGGCGAGGACAACTCCGCCGTGCTCGAGGGCTTGCTCGGATACTCCCCCGAGCGGGTCGCGCAGCTCGTCGCGACCGGGGTCGTCGGCGCGCACCCCCCGGCCGGACCTCCCGCCCGTGGGCCCCCGTTCTTCCGAAGGGAGGGTCTTTGACCGCGCGTCTCCCGCCGGTGCCCGACGATCCGATCGTCCCGGAGGTGCGGGCGGTGGTCGACCGACTCGACCTCGCCGAGCGCTCCCGCGCCCTGGACCGGCACCCGGAGTTCCCCCGCGCGGAGTTCCGAGCGCTCGGCGAGGCCGGACTCCTCGGGCTCCGCACGCCGGTGGCCACCGGGGGCCGCGGACTCCCCCTGCCGACGGTCGGGATCGCGCTGTTCCACCTCGCGTACGGGGGCGGCACGACGTTCGCGAAGCTCTCGCTGCAGCCCGAGTTCTCGTCCGTGCTCGCCGAGCGGGGTTCGCCCGATCTCGTCGACCGATGGTTTCGGCCGCTCGTGCGGGGCGAGCAGCTCGTCGGGAACCACCTGACCGAACCGAACGCCGGGTCCGACGCGCTCGGGATCGAGATGACGGCCTCGCGGGAGGGGGAGGAGTACGTCCTCGAGGGAACGAAGAGCGAAGTGGCCTTCGCGCTGGACGCCGAGGCCGCGATCGTCTACGCGAAGGTGCCGTCGGGCGACCGACGTGGGGGCGTCACGGCGTTCCTCGTGCCCCAGGACCTTCCGGGGATCTCGCGCCGTCCGGGGGTCGGCGACCTCGGGGAACGGTGGCAGCGGCGGGGGAGCGTGGAGTACGCTCGCGTGCGGGTCCCGAAGAGTCATCGCTTGGGAGCCGAGGGGGCCGGCTTCGAGTACGTGCGTGGGGAGCTGACCCGGGAGCGCGCACTCCTCGCGGCGATCTACCTCGGCGTTGCGCGGGCATCCTGGGACGAGACCGTGCAGTACGTCGGCGATCGGGTCGCGTTCGGGGGACCGCTCTCGCGCCAGGAAGCGGTCGCGTTCCCGCTGGTCGAGGACGGGGCCGAGCTCACCGCCGCGTGGCTCTATGTGGCGCGCACGCTGGAGGCGCTCGACCGCGGCGAGCCCGCGGACGCGGAGGCGGCGCTCGCGAAGTGGATGGCCACCGACGTCGCGCTGCGGGCGATCGACCACGCGATCCAGTTTCACGGCGGCCGCGGGTACTCGCAGTCCCTGCCCCACGAGCAGCGCTGGCGCGACGTGCGGAGCGGGGCGATCGCCCACGGTCCCTCCGAGATCATGCACCTGGTCGCGGCCCGGAGCCTTTGGCCGCGCACGCCCTCCTCGACCGGGTGACCGTACGGATTCGCCGCCGCGGGACGACGCCCACTCCCCGTGGCCCGTACGGTTCGGGAGACTCGCTTCGCCGCCCTTGCATCGGCCCCGGGCCGAGTACGACCGGAGCCCCGGGATGGGAGCTCCGGCGCGGAGCGGTCCGCTCCGTGAGAGGAGTCGCCCACGACGGGGCGTGCCGTCGACCTCGGCGGGGCGAATCGGTCCAACGAGGGGCGGTCCTTACGACAGGGTCACGGAAGGACGAGCCGCATCTGGTTCGTCGCGCGGAATCCGAGCCGCTCGTAGAGTGGACGACCGATTTCGGTCGCGTGGAGCTCGACCCTGGGGAAACCCCGGCGCCGGGCGGTTGCGACCAACGCGCGTGTGACGCGGGACGCGAGTCCCCGGCGACGATGCGCCGGCTCCGTGTAGATCGAGAGGACGTACGGAATCCGCTGCTGGGCAAAGCGGGGAGAAGGCGGCCGGGGCTGCAGCCAGAGCAGTCCACCCGCTACGGCCGCTCCCTCCGGCGTCTCGACCAGCACTCCCGATAGGTGGCCCGCGCGCAGCTCGCGAGCAAACCAGCGGGCGAACGTCGGACCGTATCGGGCGATCCTGCGGTCCGGGACGTCGCCCATCGCGCGGAACATCGCTACCCGTTGATGCAGGACCGTCGCCATGTCGCCGAGCGTCACGGGACGCAGCACGTAGCGCGCGGCCCCCCTGCGGCGGGTACGGGTCCGCGCTTGGCGGGTAGGCTCGCTCCGTGGCATGCCACGCCCCGCAGACCATCACGAACATATCACCACCTACCGTCTCGGCCCCGGTCCGCGGGTCCGATGCCGGTTCCCGTGTGGCAGCGGGCGGGTCTCCCCGGAGTCCGGACTCACGGATTATAAGTCGAGAGGCTAGCTACGACACGGTGTCCGAGGAAGTCC
>JASHQY010000125.1 GCA_030038885.1 Thermoplasmata archaeon
GCTGCGGCCAGTCGTCGAAGAAGCCGTTCTGTGACGGGACGCACCGCAAGGTCGAGTTCAAGGCCGCGGCGGCGTCGACGACGATCCTCTCGTAACCGGACGGCGCGGTCCGCGGCGCTCCGGCGGCCGAGAGGCGCCTCACGCGGAGACGGTCTCCGCGGCAGGTCTTCCCAGCGGAGCGAGCCCTCGCCGGGCTCCGTCACCCACGGCCACGTTCCGGACCTTCTGACCTTGCGAGGCCCATCCTGCCAGCCCCGGCACGGCACCGGGTGGGGCGAGCCGCCCACCGTGCGTCGGGATGCGCCGTGGACGGGCAGAGCGTCCAAAACGCCGCGGCAGGACCCGAACGCTCACTCGCGACGGGGCCGTCGTCGGGGGCGATCGTCGTCCTCGTCCTCGCGACCGGAGGCGGAATCCCGACGCCGATATCCGCCGCCCGAGCCACCGTAGCGGGGCCGACCTCCCCGAGGGGGCCCGCGGGACCACCCGCCCGGGCTTCGCCCGTACCGCGGCGGGCCCCGCGAAGGGTACCGCCCCCCGGGGCCGCGGTCGCGGTTGGACGGACCGTCGCGTCGCGGAGGCAGCGTGAAGCGGTTGCCGCACGCGGCGCACTCGCCGGTGAGGTTCCCGTTCTCGTCGGTCGTGAACGAGAGGGGAGCGCCGCACTGGCGGCAGGGTCGCGAGCGGGGAGCGCCCCCCTCCGGCTCCTCCCGGCGTCCGGGGCGACCGTACCGCTCGCTGCGCTCGGGAGGACGGCGCGGAGATTCGCTGCCCTCGGGGATGAACGTCGTCGTCGTCTCGCATTCGGCGCACGCGACCTGGAGTTTCCCGTCGTCGCGGGCGGTGACCGTCAGGATCCCCCCGCAGTCGGCGCATTCGGGGCCCGGGGTAGGAGACGCAGCGGTGTCACCGGCCGCCCGCGCGTCGCCCGCGCCCGGGGCCGCCGTACCGATCGGAAGCGTCCCCTCCACGAGCGTCGTGACGCGGTGGCACTCGGGGCACGTGCCGGTCAGCACGCGCGCCTCCTGCACCGTGTAGGGGACCTCGGCCCCGCAGCCCGGGCACGTGCTCACTTCGACCACCGGAGGGCAGGGAACCTCGGGCCCTCTTTAGGAGGACCCCCCGCCCGATCTCCCGCGCGACCTGGAGAGGGACGACTTATCCGCCGCGGAGGTACGTACGGGCGAGTGGATATGGACGGGGCAGATTCGACGGCGGCCCGAGAGGTCGCGACGCTCGGCGGGGGTTGCTTCTGGTGCACGGAGGCCGTCTTCTCGGAGCTCCGGGGGGTCGAGCGGGTCGAGCCGGGGTACTCGGGGGGCACGGCCGTGAACCCGACCTACGAGCAGGTCTGCACGGGGCGGACCGGTCATGCCGAGGTCGTCCAGGTCACGTTCGATCCGAGCGTGCTGTCGTACCACGACCTGCTCACGATCTTCTTCACGGTGCACGACCCGACGACCCTGAACCGCCAGGGCGGCGACGTCGGCACGCAGTACCGCTCGGTGGTCCTCTACCACGACGACCAGCAGAAGGCGACCGCCGAGGAGGTCATCCGCGAGCTCGAGGACGAGAAGCTCTGGCGGAAGAATTTCGTCACCCAGCTCGTGCCGTTCGCGGTGTTCTATCCGGCCGAGGAATACCACCACGACTACTTCCGCCGGAACCCGACGGGCGGCTACTGCCAGTTCGTGGTCGCTCCCAAGGTCGCCAAGTTCCGTGCGAAGTTCTCGGACCGGCTCCGGGCCGCGCCGCTCGCGCGGGCCTGATCACGCCGCGAGGATCGCGAAGTACACCGCGAACCCGAACATGATCGCGGCCGAGACGTACCCGACGACCTGTGCGGCCCGGGGGCGGCCGCGGGTGCCGAGGTGCAGGGCGTACGGGAAGCTCACGACCCACACGACGACCGCGGCGAAGAGGCCGACGAACAGGATCAGCCCTCCCAGGTACGCGAACGCGAGACCCGCGGTCAGCCACCAGACGATCTGGAACGGGTTCGTGATCCCGAGGAGCACGCCCTGGGAGTACGTGCGAATGCCCGCCGGCGCATTCGACGCCGGGACCGCCCGGCGCGTGAGCACCCGGACCCCGAAGAAGAGCATCACGACGGCGCCCACGAGATAGACCCATCGGAGCACCGGATTCAGATCGATCTCGGACCGGAACGCGTAGACGAGGACCGCCAGCACGAGGTCGGCGCTCATCGCCCCCAGCCCCGTGACGACCCCGGTGCGGTACGAGTGGACCGCCTGGGCCGCGATGAGCGCGTTCATCGGTCCCGGCGGGATCGTGAGCGAGAAGCCGAGCGCGAGACCGAAGAAGAACGCGAACGCGGCCTCCACGGACACCCCGAGGGGCGCGTGACATGCTCCCTTACAATTGTTCCCCACCGGCCGGGCGGCCGCCAAAAGGCTCAACTGGGGGAAGCCCCCAGTATCTACCATGGCCGCGGCGACCTGCACCCAGTGCGGCAAGGCCCTCGCCCCCGAGAGCGCGTTTTGCACCCAGTGCGGAGCCCGGGTCGCGCCTCCGACGCCCGCAGGGCTGGGCCCGTCGGCCGCCGCGCCGGGGGGCACGACGGCGGCGGTCGCCGCTCCGACCCCGATGCCGACGGCCGTCCCGATCGCCCCACCGATGCGACCGAGGATCTGCGTGAACTGCAAGACCCAGATGTCCCCGATGGGCGCGATCTCGTTCCGCGCCGGCAGCTGGCCGTCCGGCCCGGGAGCTCCCGCCGGAGGCTGGGCCACCGGCCCCGAGACGATGCAGCCGTTCAGCCTCTACTACTGCCAGCAGTGCGGCAAGTTCGACCTCTACTACGCCGGGACCTAGGCGCGAGCTCCGACCTCCCGGGCCCCCTCCCGATCGAACGGACGGGACGGGCTCCGGAGATCGTGGGCCCCGACGGCCATCGAGTTCTCCGCGCCGGAACGGGTGGCGGCCGACGGCGGCGAAGCCGGCAGGGCCATCGGAAATCTATTTTGCCGGGGGGTCGCTGACCGCGCCCGGAGGAGGGGGAACCTGCCGTCCGGTACGCCGCGAGTGGGCCGCGTCTACCAGTTGAACCGCAAATCCCAGGTCCCGGGGGAGCGCGGCCTCCCCAAGCGCGCGGTGACCGAGATCCGGATCACTTCGGCCGGTCTCGAGGGCGACTACAACGTCTATCGGCACGACGTCTCGCGCGACGACCCATCGATGGCGGTGCTCGTCCTACCGAAGGAGACGATCGAGGAACTCGGCCGGGAGGGCTGGCCGGTTCGGCCCGGCGATCTGGGGGAGAACATCACTTCGAGCGGAATTCCGTACGACGATTTTTCTCCCGGACGACGGCTCCGGGTCGGCACCGTGCTGCTCGAGATCAGCAAGCCCTGCACGCCGTGCACCAACCTCTACCTCCTGCCGTACGTGGGCGCCGAGCGCGGTCCCGAGTTCCTCCGCACGACCCTCGATCGGCGAGGGTGGTACGCCCGGGTCGTCGAGGAGGGGTCGGTGCGCACGGGGGATCCGATCGAGCTGATCGCGTCGGGCGGCGCCCGTTAGGCGCGGAGCGGCGCCGACGCGCTCGTGTTAGATACCGCTCGGGACTCTTCGGGCGATCCACCATGCCATCCCGATCCCGGAACGGTCCGGCTCCCCGCGTCGAGACTTCGGCGGAGCGGATCGAGGCATCGGTCCGAGAGCTGGTTCGGGCGGTGGCGCCCGAGCTCCGGACCGAGCGGAGATGGGGCAGGCCGTGGTACGCCGGCACGGACCTGGTCCTTCGCCTCGGGGAGTTCGGGCGCCACGTGGGGGTCGAATTCTGGCGCGGGGCCTCCCTGGCGGACCCCCACCACCGGCTCGAGGGGACGGGACCGAATCTTCGGCACGTGACGCTCCGCTCGATCCGAGAGGCGACCGCGCCCCCGGTGCTCGAGCTGATCCGGGAGGCGGTTGACCTGGACCGCGCCGGCCCGGTGCGGACCCGCTCGGGGGAAGCGGCCGCCCCGATGCGGGAGCCGTAGGCCCGTCCCGGGCCGCGGCGCCTTCCTTCGCGCGCCGGCCCCGCGGCCGGGGCCAGGGTCCCGACCTCCCGACGCGGAGAGAAACCTCCTTGAGCCACCGTTCGTTGCGTACCTCACTGCTCGGGAAAGGACGATGCCGAAGGAACCTGCACCCAAGCCGCCGACCTGGGAGGACGCCGACCTTCTGCTCCGACTGGACGCGCTCGCCGCACAGGACGAGACCCGCAAGGCGATCGACTGGTTCCGCACCACCCACCTCGGCGCGGAGGCCCCGAACGTCCACCCGATCCTCCGGGACTCCCCCGAGTTCCTCTACGTGCATCGGTTCATCGAGCTGTTCGAAACGATGGGGACCCTCGTGAAGTTCCATCTCCTCAACGAGGAGCTCGTCCACGACCGCTGGATGAGCCGGGCGATCTGGAACTTCCTGAAGCCGACGATCGAACGGGAGCGGCTCACGATCGACTCCCCCTCGTTGGCGGAGAACTTTGAGTGGCTCGCCCGGCGGAACCAGGAGTGGGCGGATCGGCGGGCCCAGAAACCCTCGGGGACTCCGCCGCGGCGATCGTGAACGGGGACCCGTCCCCCGAGCTCGAGCGCTGGCTGCTCGAGCCGGACGATCCGTCGCTCCGCTGGCGCGTGCTCGAGGAGATCCACGGCCGGGCGGCGACCGACCCGGACGTCACGACGGCGCGCGATGAGGTCGGCCACCGGGGATGGGCGAAGGAGATCCTCGCCACCCAGCTCCCGACCGGCCAATGGGACGCGCCGGGCGCCTCCGGCCCGGAGCTGTACCGCCCGAAGTACATCGCGACGAACTGGCGACTCCTCGTGCTCGCGGACCTCGGCGCCTCGCGCGCGACCCCGGGGATCGATCGGGCGGTCGAACGGATGTTCGCCGCGGAAGCCGGACCGAAGGGGGGCCTCGGCGGCTCGGGCAGCGAGGTCTGCTTCACCGGGAACTGCGTGCGGATGTTCGCGAGCTTCGGGTACGCGGACGACCCCCGCCTCACCGCCTCGATCGACTGGCTGCTCTCCGCGCAGAAGGCGGACGGAGGGTGGCACTGCTTCCCGTCCGAGACCGGGACGATCGATTGCTGGGAGGCCCTCGCCGCGTTCGCGGCGCTGCCGCCGTCGCGACGCTCGCCCGCGGTCGTGGCGTCGGTCCGCCGTGGGGCGGAGTTCTACCTCTCGCGGGGGCTGCTCGGCGAGACGGAAGGACCGTACGAACCGTGGCTGCGGATCCACTACCCGAACCACTACTACTACGACTTCCTGGTGGGCCTCGACGTCCTGACCCGCCTCGGCTACGCGGGCGATCCGCGCCTCGGCCCGGCGCTCGCCCGGCTCGAGCGGATGCGCAACGGGGACGGGACGTGGAGCATGGGTCCGCTCCACCCAGACCTGCCCCCGTTCGAGGGATACCAGATCGAGCTTCCGTTCTTTTCCTTCGGGCTCGAGATGCCCGGCCAGCGGAGCCGCTGGCTGACGATCACGGCGCTCGCGGTGCGCCGGCGCGTGGCGGAGGCTACGAAATCGGGAACTCCGGTCCCCGCGCCGGCGTAGCCGCGCATCCTCCCAGGCGATCCATCGACCCCCGACGTCCGAGGGTCAGGCGCCGCCCGAACGCGCGGCCCCCGGCGCGCCTCCGGGGTTCACGCACGGCCGCGAAGACCACCGCTCGACGCCGCAGGTGCGACCGGGGTCGCCTGGGCCCCGGCCACCGACGGGCGCAGCCGGGTCCGGTCCACGACGACCCAGCGCCAGCCGTCCTCCACCTCGACCGGAGCGACGACCAGATCGTTCCCCACGAGGTCGGTGTGGAACTGGAGGAGGGCGGAGAAGACCTCGTTCGTGTCGTCCCCGGTCCGCCGGGCGATCTCGGAGAGGCTCCCGATCCAGGTGCCGTCCTGGACCAGCTCCCGCAGCACGCGCACGTAGCGGGGCAGGCGGGGGTCGGTCGTCGTGCGGATCCCGCGGGCGCCCGAGACCCCGGTCTGCCACCGGTACGGGATCCGTCGGTGCACCGGGCTCGGGGGCCCGCTCGGACCCTTCGCCGGACCGACCTCGTTCTCCGACGGGAGCGGGACCCGGCCCTGGATCGCGTCGACCTCGCGCATGAGGTGGTCCAGCTCATCGACCGCCCAGCTGCGACCCTCGGTCTCGGGGTTCCCCCCGGGGATCGTGCTCGGCACGGCCGGCGGAGGAGTTCCCCGTCCGGCCAGCGTGGGGCCCCCCAACGGGATCTGCACGTCCGGGTCGGAGATCCGGGCCTCGACCACGCGGGTGAACTCGTCGATGTCCGACGCGGGTACCGGGCGCAGGTTCCGTCGCATCCGGAACCGGTCGAGCGCCGCTCTCAGATCGGGACTCGGAACGAGGAAGCCTCGGCGCCGCTCGCCGTCCTGGATCTCGACCCAGGGATCCCCCGACTCGTCGCGGAACAGCTTGAGGCCCGCGTGCGTCACGAGGTCGTGGTAGAGCTCGTGCGCGGGGGGGCCGCCCATCGCACCGATCGGCGGCGTCCATTCGCCCTGACGGACCCGGCTGAGGTCCAGTATCGCCAGCTCGTCCTTCGTCAACCCGGTCCACCCGTCTTCCCGGTTACGGGCACTGGAGCTCCGCGGCGGAGCCCCGCTCGACTCTCCACGGTGGGGGGTTTAGTTCTTTTCGAACCAGAGGAAGCGCCCGTCGGGAGGACGAGCGGACGGTGGAACGTCCCAGGGTCCTTCCGAACGCCCGACGACGATCGTACCGGAACCGCGACCGGGAGTCCCGGCGGGGGAGCCGAGTGGGGCCGACTCCGCCGGGCCCTCGCGGGCGGCGGGAGTCCGGTCCGCAGGGGCGATTCCGGTCTGACGTTTTGTCGGGCCTACTCGGACCCTCGTCGGCCGTGGAGGAAGCGCCTATCCGCCCCGCTGCTTGCGGCAGAAATGGCTCGCCAGCGTCCGCGCTGCGTTGCGCGCTTCGGGGGCGTTTGGACCGGGGCACGCGGGCGCCGTCTCGCGGGGCGATGCCGGGGGCGGCGACCGAGCGCTCCGGCCGTTCGTGGGAGCGGCCCGTGAGGCCGCTGGCCGAAGAGCAGCGCAACCTGCTCCTGCTCGTCACGGTCGGCCTGATCTGGGGCAGCGCGTACCCGGTCATCCGGTTCGGCCTGCTCGCCGGCGCGACGCCGATCGCGTTCGCCGCCGCGCGCTACGCGCTCTCCGCGGTCGCGATCGCGCTCCTCGCGGCCGCGCTCCGGATCCCCCGTCCGAACGCCCGTGCGCTCGGGCT
>JASHQY010000126.1 GCA_030038885.1 Thermoplasmata archaeon
GGCCGCACCGAACCACATCATGACCCGCTTGACGCACTCGAACGCGATCGGGGGCGCGGTGAGCTTGACGCTCGCGACCGCACGGTCGACCTCCGACCGGTGCGAAGCGTCCCCCTTCAGGGTGTACGTGTCGAGCAGCCACGCGGCGCGGCGGCACTGCCACTTCACCGCCTCGACCTGGGTCCAGAGGTCGACCAGCTCGAACTGGATCCCCTCGAACTTGCCGAGCGCCTGGCCGAACGCGCGACGCTCGCGGAGGTACTTCATCCCCGTCTCGAGCGCCCGCTCGGCGGCCCCGATGCACGCCGCACTGACGAACGTGCGCGCGACCGAGAACCCCTCCATCGCGCGCTCGAATCCGTGGCCCTCCGTCCCGACGAGGTAGCGCGGAGGGACCCGCACGTCGGAGTACGTCAGCCCCCCGGTCGAGATCCCCATCCGGCCCATGTTCTCGAACCGCTGGGTCGCGAGGCCGGCGGAGCGCGTCGGCACGTAGAGGAAGTTGAAGCCCCCGCCCGCGGCCTTCGTGAGCGTCAGGTGCCCGCCGCCGAGGCGCTTCGCCTCCTCGACGCCCGAAACGAACGCCTTTTCCCCCCGGACCACGAACGCATCCCCGTCGCGGCGGGATTCGGTCCGCAGGTTCGCGAGGTCGCTCCCGCCCGAGGGCTCGGTCGTCGCGATCCCGAGGAACGCCTCGCCCCGGCACACCGGCGGGAGAACCTCGCGCTTGGCCTCCTCGGTCCCGTGTCGGCTGAGCACGTACCCCCAGCCGGCCTCGAGGAGGAAGAACACCGCGGTCGCCATCGAGAAGTCGCCGCGACCGACCTCCTCGGCCGCGAGCTCGGTGAGGACGGCCGACGCGCCCATTCCCCCGTACTCGGCCGGGACCGGCATCGCGAGGAGGCCAAGCTCGGCCATCGCCCGGAGCACCTCGTCCGGGAGGCGGCCCTCGGCGTCGATCCGGCGCTCGTGGGTCCGGAGCACGCGGTCGCCGAAGCGCCGTACCGCGCCCTGGAACGCTTCCTCCTCGTCGCTGAGCCGGAACTCCATCGGGGCGCCGCGGCGACGCGCGCCCCGGGATAAAGGCTAGTCGCCGGGCGCGCCGGGAACGCCTTTATCCCGGCCCCCGCTCAGCACCTCGGGAGCTCCCCTTCCGTGCGGATCCGGGTCGCGGTCAACGGCTACGGGACGATCGGGAAGCGGATCGCCGACGCGGTCGTGCGGCAGCCGGACCTCGAGCTCGTCGGCGTCGCGAAGACCCACCCCGACTTCGAGGCGCGCCGGGCGGTCGAGCGGGGCTACGCGCTCTACGTCGGCGGCGACGGATCGCCCGCGGGGTTCGATGCGGTGGGGCTCCCGGTGGCCGGCACGGTCCCCGACCTGCTCGGTCGGGCGGACGTGGTCGTCGACGCGACCCCGGACAAGGTCGGCGCCGGGAACCGCCGGCTCTACGACGCGGCGGGCGTGCGCGCGATCTTCCAGGGCGGGGAGGCGGCGGACGTCGCCGAGGTCTCGTTCAACGCGCTCGCGAACTACGCGGCGGCCCGCGGCAAGCGGCGCGTCCGGGTGGTCTCGTGCAACACGACCGGGATCGCGCGCGCGGCCGCGGTCGTGCTCCCCCGGTGGGGCGTCGAGCGGTGGGACGTCACGCTCGTGCGCCGGGCGGCCGATCCGGCGGAGTCGAAGAAGGGCCCGCTGAACGGCATCGTCCCGTCGCTCCACATCCCGTCACACCACGGGCCGGACGTCCGGACGATCTTCCCGGACCTCGCGATCGCGACCGTCGCGGTCGTCGTCCCCACGACGCTGATGCACGTGCACGTCAACCACGTGCGCCTGCGCTCGCCGCCGGCGGACGCGGCCGCGCTGGTCGAGGCGTTCCGGGAGACCCCGCGCTTCCGGCTGTTCGCCCCGTGGGAGGGGGTCGGCGGCACCCCGCAGGTGATGGAGTTCGCCCGGGGTCGGGGGATCGGGCGCGACGACGTGATGGAGAACGTCCTCTGGCAGGAGGGCGTGACCCTCGAGGGGAAGGAGGCATACTTCTTCCAGGCGATCCACCAGGAGTCGATCGTCGTGCCGGAGAACATCGACGCGATCCGCGCGATGTTCGATCTCGCCCCGGACGGGCGCACGTCGATCGGGATCACCGACCGGGCGCTGGGGCTCGCCGGCCGCTAGGGACCCCGGCCTCCCGCCGGCGCTCCCCGCTCACCGGCTTTGCCCGTTAAGTCGATCACGCACGAAAACCCCGATGCGTGCACAAAAACGATGGCGATTCCGTCACAACTTTTGGCCTCAGCAAACCATTCCGTGGACGCGAAAACCAACCCTTCAGGATGGGTCACTGTGTCCCTGTCCCGTTAAATCGGAATCCCCGAGCCCACGATCGCTCTTCCGTCCACGGTGACGTCCGCGCCCCCTAGGAGCGCGCAATCGTGGAACTGATTTCGGTTCCGGCCCCCGTACTCATCGTTGCCCCCGAGGAAGAGCGAGATAATGCCTCGACCCTGATCCTCTTGTAGCGGCGCAAGGTGAATTCGCGGGTTGAGCCCAATCGACAGGAGCGCGGGCCGGTCGTGGCCTGGGCCCCCTGAACGGAACGCATCGGCGAACATCCCCGTACGGTCCTCAGACTCGTGATCGACGAGGCGGCCACCGTGGAAGGTCCAGTGAACCCCAGGGTTCACTCTTCGACGGTGCCGCGCAGATCGATTTGCGATAAAGCGACCCTCTGCGACCTTCTCGTTGAGAGGCGTGACGACCCAGCCCGTCGGTACGGCAGTCCAGTTTCGGCCGGCCTGGAGATCCTCGTCGTCGACCTCACCGTCCTGGACGACTGGCGCTCGCCCCGTGACCGCGAGATCCAACCGTGTCCCGTTCGAGTGTGTGATCACGACCCGCCGGGCTACCCTGGTTGTACTCGAGCGACGACCCGGGATCGGCCAAGCGCTAGTGGAGCCCCGGCTCCCCTAGGACGCTGGTCGGAATGCTCACGAGGCCGGTCCTAGAGGATTTTCCCGTCCCGAACGATGAGCCGGTCGTCCACCCAGACCTCGGGTTTCCCAACGACGGCGAAACCAAAGAACTTCCCGGGGTTCGACCCACCGATCGATTCGTTGCCGCCCACGCCGATGAGCACGGCTCCCCGTTCCTGATCCTCAACTTTGGCGGCTTCTTCGAGCATCGGGTTAAGCCCGATGTGCAATGCGCCCACCTGGTCGGCGCCCGGGCCCCCCTTCGTTACTCCCGCCTCGAACCATTCGGCTCCCTGGGAGAACGCCTTTTCAACGAGCTTCCCCTCGTGGAACCTGAAGCGGGCTTTCTCGAGCGGTTTGACACCCATGGACGGGTAGCTCTTCCGATTGGCCACGACGACTCCCTCGCCATACGTCTCGTCCAACGCGACGCGGAAGATCCCGGCGGGCATCGACTTCAGGATGTTGAGTGGGTTCTCCTTGTTTCTCGGTTGGGGGTAGCCGGGGTCGACCCGCGCCGGAGTCCCCTTGAGCCGGAACTCGACGTCCGTCCCGTTCTCATGACGCACCCGGACCTTCCGTGGCCCGCTCAACGCCTTCGCGAGGCGATCACCCGCACTTGCCATCTCCGCGGGATCCGCGAGACAGCCCCTCATGAGCTTCTCTCTCCACTGCGGGCCATCCTCTCCCCAGAATCGCGCTTGGGGCTCCCCGGCGTTGCCCACTTCCATTCGGACACCGCGGAGACCGGTCTGACACCCGACATCGTACCATCCCGAGTTGTACTGGGTCGCCTCGTCGAAGGTCTTCCCCGAGTACTGCGCCGCCCTCGGCCGGTCCTC
>JASHQY010000127.1 GCA_030038885.1 Thermoplasmata archaeon
CGGGACGGGGCGCTGAAGGCGGTCCGGGACTACGTCGACCAGGGGTTCTTCCACCGGAACGACTTCACGGAGTCGAAGATCGGCCAGGAGCGGCTGAGCTACGTGCCGTTCTGGGTGATGCCGGCGTCCGCGACCACGACCTACCAGTACCAGGCCGCCGCGACGACGATCGGGTCGACCGTCGGCACGATGGCCGCGGGCGCGCTGCTCGGCGAGGCGCTCGGCGGCGGCCGCCGCGGCGGGTTCATGGTGATGCCGATCATGGCCGGCCCGGTCGTGAACCCGAACCGCTCGGAGACGATCTCGGGGCAGTACGAATACCCGGTCGTCGCGGTCAAGGCGATGACCGCCTACCAGCCGAAGGACTACCAGTTCGGCCTCGCGGACCGGACGCTGTTCGACAAGAAGAACATCCCGCAGGGCACGCCGATCCTGAACGGCGACCTCGGGGAGGACGCGGCCCACCACGCGGCCGAGTCGTACGTCCAGCAGCTGCAGTCCGAGGCGGTCCACAAGAAGCACAGCATGGTCTCGCAGCTCAAGACGCAGGTCCAGATCTCGGACGGCGAGCTGCTGCACGTGCCGATCTGGTACTTCGAGCTCGACCGCAAGGGCGCGAAGACGACCGTCCTGATCGACGGGAACGCGGGCCGGGTCATCCGCACGGTCGCCTGACGGGTCGCCCCCGCTCGACGACCGGCCTTAAGTGGAGCGGGCGGCCTCGTACCTGCGGTGTCGAACCCTCCCGACCGCCCCCGGGGGGCCCCGCGACGGCGCGTCCTGCTCGCGATCGCCGTGGTAGCCGTCCTCCTCCTCGCCGGCGGCTCCGCGATCCTCGGGCCCGGCCTACCGACGTCCGCGCGCGCGGCGTCGACGCCCGCGACCCTCGCGTCCGGCGCGGTCGCGCCCGCGACCGTCCGGGTCTCCGGGCCGGCGGACGCTCTTCCACTCTCGCCAGCGTCGGCGGGTTCGGTCGTGGCGACCGCGTTCGTCAACTACAACGCGAGCGCCCCCGGCAACTTTCCGGGCTCGGTCGTCGGGTGGGCGGCCGGCGCGGCCGCCGTGGATCCGACGAACGATCAGCTGTGGATCCCCGAGGTGCCGACCGCGGTGGACGGGATCGCGGCGCCCGCGTCGGCGCCGGCCTTGATCTACACCGCCTCGAGCAACTCGACGGAGGTACTGCCGGGGCTCGCGAACACCTCGGCGATCGCGTTCGACCCGCTCGACGGCGATCTCTACGCGACCGACCCGATCAACAACACGGTCCTCGTGATCGACCCGACGACCCATCAGATGGTCCACGCGCCGATCCCTGTCGGCACCGACCCATCCGCGATACTCTACGATCCGATCTCGCAGCACCTCTTCGTGGCGAACGAGGGCTCGGACAACGTGACCGTCCTCAGTGGGACGACGGGGCAGGTTCTCGAGGCCGGGGTCAGCACGGGCATCGCACCGATCGCGCTCGCCGACGACGTGGCCGCGGGCAAGCTCTTCGTCGCGGACTCCGGCAGCTTCACGATCTGGGTTCTGAACACGACGACCTACGCCACGGAACCGACGATCCCGCTCATCGACGAGCCGGGGGCGATCGCATTCTCCGCCTCGCAGGACATCCTCGCGGTCGGCATGCCGGCGGCGACCCACATGGATTTGTTCGATGGCTCCGACGGCGCTGTGACGGCCTTGGCGTCGGTCGGCTCCGGGGTCTCCTCCATCGCCACGAACCCGAGCGGGACGGACTTCCTGGTCGCGAACGGGACCGGCGACTCGGTTGCGGAGGTGGGCGCGTCGACGGGCACCATCGCCGCGGACCATCCGCTCGCCGGCCGGGACCCGTCGCTCCTCACGCTCGATCCGACGTCGGGCGTCGTCTACGCGTGGAGCCGCGCCACCCGCATCGTCACCTCCCTCGATCCCGCGACCGGTGAGGTCGTGCAGGCGTCCCCCGATCTCGGCGCGAGGGCGGCCGCCCTCGCCTACGACCCGGCGTCGGACCACGTGCTCGTCGCCGACACCCAGACCGACTCGGTCGAGATCCTCAACGCGTCGAGCTTTCTGACGGTCCGGACCCCGGTCCTGCTGCCCGGAGCTCCGAACTCCCTTGCAGACGACCCCGGGAGCGGGATCGTGTACGCGGGCTTCACGGGAGGGGTCGCCGCGATCGATGCCCAGACCGGTGCGATCGAGGCGATCAACGACGCGCTCCCGAGCAACAACACCCAGCTGGTGTTCGACAATGCGAGCGACCTCCTCTGGGAGATCAACAATGACTCCGGCCTCCAGGCCCTGAACCCGTCGACCCTCGTGGCCGGGCCGGTCGTCGGGCTCGACGCTGGCCGGCCGAACCTGAACGGGGTCACGCTCGACCCCGCGACGAACGAACTGTTCGTCGTCGATCGGGCGACCTCGGCCCTGGTCGCGATCGACGGGACGACCGGCGCGGTCGTCGGCGCGCCTAGCCCGACGATCCCGGGCCTTCTCTCGGTCGCCTACGACCCCGCGGACGGATCGGTGTACGCGGCCGGAGCGTCGGTCTGGGCGGTGGATCCGGTCGGTCTCTCGGTCGAGGCCGGTCCGATCCCGATCGCGCCGCACACGGTCGCCTGGTCGATCGTCTACGAGCCCTCCCGGGAGTTCCTCTACGTGAGCTCGAACGGCTCGCTCTCCGCGGACTGGGCGGGCAACCTCACGGTGATCGACGGATCGTCGGTCGCCGCGAGCGAGGGATCGTACGCGACGATCCCGGTCGGCCAGCTTCCGCTCGCGCTCGCCGCCGTGGCGCTGCCCGGCGCGACCGCCCCCGGCTCCTCGGAGATCTGGGCCGCGAATTTCCTCTCGGGGACCGTCAGCGTGATCGCGAGCCCGCCCGAGGTCACGTCGTTCTCCGCGACGCCGGATCCCGTCGACGCGGGGAGCCCGACCAACGTCTCGCTCGACCTCACCGGAGGGGCGGGAGCGTCGACGGTCTCGTACGTCGGCCTTCCCTACGGGTGCGTGAGCTCGGACGCGACGACCTTCGCGTGCGCGCCGGCGATCGCGGGGACCTATCCGGTGACGGCCAACGTCTCCGACTCGCTGGGCTTCTCGGTTGTGGCGGCGCTCGTGCTCAACGTGTCGCCCGCGCTGACGGTAGGCGCGCACGTGAGCTCGGGCGTGGACGACCAGCTCGACTTCTCGTGGCCCTTGAACGCGTCGGCGGCGGCGTCCGGCGGGACCCCGCCGTACGAGTACCTCTGGAACTTCGGCGATGCGTCGACCGCGACCGGCACCCAGGTCACGCACACGTACTCGGCGGCGGGGGTGTACCTCGTGACCGTCACGGTGACCGACGCGGGCGGAGGCAGCGCGAGCAACCTCACGGTCGTGACCGTCGACCCGCCGCTCGCCATGACGATCACCGCCGCTCCGATCAACGAGACGGACGTCGGGGTGCCGATCGAGCTCTCGGCCAACGTCACGGGCGGGTCCACGCCCGGCAGCGGGGTCTGGTCGTTCGGGGACGGCGAGTCCGGCTCCGGCGCGACCGTGACGCACGCCTACGCGATCGCGGGCGTCTACTTCGCCGCGTACACCTACGAGGACGCGAACGGGGTCTACCTCACGCAGTACGTGAGCGTGGTCGTGAACCCGCCGCTCTCGGCCACCCCGGTCGTCACGACCGTCCCCGCCGGGTCCGCCCCGACGGCCGGCGCGCCGCTCGACTTCAACGCGACGGTCGCCGCCGGGACCCCTCCGTACACGGAGGTCTGGGCGTTCGACGACGGCTCGTACGGCTACGGCATCGCGGCGCAGCACACGTACGCGGCGGCGGGGACGTACCACGTCACGCTGTTCGTCGAGGACGCGGTCGGCGCCGAGCGGAACCTCTCGCTCGTCGTCGTGGTCGCGGCCTCGGCGCCGCCGTCGTCGACGCCGTTCGATTCCGGCCTCGTGCTTGGCCTCCTCGTGGGGGCCACGGCCGCCGCGATCGTGCTGTTCGCGATCGCCCGGCCGAGGAAGCGGCCGCCGTCGGCCCCGCCGACCGCGTACGTCCCACCGGCACCGCCCGCCGCGACGGCCGCGCCCGCCGGAGCCGCCCCGGACTGGAAGGAATCGTAGGGCGTCAGCGGAGCGGGCGCCCGTCGAGCCCCGCGCTCGAGATCAGGTAGCGCACTGGAACGCGGCGGGGCCGGTGCGTCCAGTAGTCGCAGACCGTGCACCGCTGGCCGAGGACGACCGACTCGCCGGCGAGCGTCTGGTTGCGGATCGGCTTCAGCGGGGCGCCGCACACCGGGCACGCCGCGAGCGGGGGCGCGGGTCCGCGCTCGCGGTAGTGCACGCTCAGGCGCACGCCGGGCAGCCCGACCAGGAGCCGGCGCAGGCGGGGACCGCCGACCGTCGCGAGCGGCTCGTCGCGCCGCAGCGACGCGAGGAGCGCGGCGCGGAACGCGACCTGGGAACCGAACGCCGCCTTGCTCCCCCGCACGAGGCGCCGGGCCGCGCGACGGACCTCGTCGTCGGGCGGCCGGCGGAACTTCGGTCCGCGGGCCGGCTCAGCCGGCCGCGGGTCCGTGGCGCCCTTCCCGGGCACGGATCTCCTCCTCGTAGAACCGCCGCGCGAAGTCGACCTCCTTCGGGCCGATCGCGATCGGCCCCGGCGCGGACGTCGCGAAGTACGTGAGCAACGAGGCCGCGGCCGCGAGCCGGACCGCGCGGGTCTTCAGGCGCGGCGAGAACTTCGGGAACGAGGTCGTCTTCAGCGCCTTCTCCGAGACGCCGCGCAGCGTGTCGTAGAGCGTCCGCTCGAGGCGGACCGGGCGCGCGCGGAACTTCCCGGTGACGAGCGGGTGCCCGGTCTCGATCGCGTGCACGAGCGTGAGGTGGTCCCGGATCTTCCCGGCGAGCGCGAAGTCGAGCTCGCCGAGCTCGAGCCGCTCGGCGCTCGCCTCGACCGCGCGGAAGCGCTCGCGGGTCATCGGGTGGAAGCGCAGCAGCATGCGGTCCTCGAGCGCCGCGAAGTTCGGGTCGCCGATCGTCGTCCAGTAGTCCTGCGCCCCGGCGGACCGCACGTTGTAGTTGACCGAGAAGAACGAGCGGAAGGTGTACGGGCCGACCGTGCCGAACGTCGTCTCCCACTTCACCTCGCGCTGCTCCATCACGAGCTTCAGCGGCTCGACCATCCCGCGGTACTTGAACCAGTCATTGAACTCGGGCACGATGAAGTTGAACGTGCGGCCCGTGTACGACGCGCCGACCCGCAGGAACTGCACCGGGGTGATCCCGCCGCAGTAGCGGTTGCGCCCGGCGAGCCCGTGGGGCGGGACGCCGGTCCGGGGGTTGCCGCGCACGAGGTCGTCGATCGAGAACGTCTTGCCGGTCCCCGGGGGGCCGAACAGCGCGAGGTGGAAGCCGGTCGCGCCCGTCACGCGGCCGGTCGGCGCGATCAGCGGCGTGTCCGCGAGCGCGTACTGCTGCAGGAGCGAGATTAGCGAGTCGAAGTAGAGCGCCTCCCCGAACAGTCCGCGCAGGTAGCGCGAGAGCGCGTCGACGTCGAACGTCCGGCCGAACTCGACGGTCTCGTCGAGTCGGTTGCGCAGCACGTCCTTGAGGTGGTCGAGGAAGTCCGAATCCATCGCGCGGATCTCCGCGGGCTCGTCCGGGACCGCCGAGAGCGCGCCCGACTCGGACGACTCGGACCGGCCGACCTCGTCGAGCAGGAGCCGGCGCAGCTCGTCCGGGTACGGCACCTGGTAGATCTTGTCGCCGCGGCCCTCGGGGGTCTCGAGCACGAACCCGCGGCGCTTCAGGCGGGTGAGCAGGCGCGTCGCGTCCTCGAACACGCGCTCGTGCAGGAGCCGGGCCCGCAGCTCGGACGCGCGGAACCGCGCGGGCTGCGACGCGACCCCCCGCACGGTCCGCCGGCGGTCGGAGTCCGCGACGAGGCCCGCGAGGACGCGCGCGACCGAGAGGTCCGAGAGGACGATCTCGAGGGGCGCCGCAGAGGCCACGGCGCCGCTAGCGCGGGAGAGGCTACTAAGGTCTTCGCGGGAAGCGCGACGCGACGGCGTCCCCTCCCGCGACGGCCGCGCGACCCCGGCGGGACCCGCGCTGCCTCTCCGGGCTCCGATAGGTCCCGACTTCGGCGCGTGACGAATCGACGCCCCCACGTTCCGTTCGGAGCGTTCTCTTAAGAATCCCCCGAGGAGTCGCCGGCCGTGGTCGTTCGGGGGTCGACGGCGTACGAGCGGGAGCTGCGCACGCTGCTGGAAGGCGACCCGTCGGCGGTGCGCTCGTACGCCCGCGCCCTGCCGCCCGAGCTGCGCGCGGCGTTCGAGCGGCTCCGCGAGGAGCCGTTCCTCGTGATCCGCGGCGCGGGTTCGCTCGGGTTCGACCTGGTCGCGCTGCGACGGGAGTTCGCGTTCCCGCTCGAGGTCAAGGCCTCGTCGGAACCGGTGATCCGGTTCACGGACGCGAGCGGCCGGGCCGACGCCCAGCTCGCCGCGCACCGCGCGGCGGTCGGCCGGGTCGGCCTCACCGTCCTGTACGCGTACCGTCGGCTCGGGCGCCGGAGCGAGGAGGCCTGGCGGATGTTCCTCGCGAGCCCTCTGCCCGAGGGGGGTGTCCTCCGGGTCCTCTGCCGTCGCCTCCCTCCCGTGAGCACGACCCGCGAGGGGCACGGCATCCTTCGGTGGGAGGAGGGCCTCCCGCTGTCCCGCTTCCTCGACCAGGTCCGGTTCCTGACCGAGCGGCCCCCGGCGGTGCCGGCATGAGCGTCCACGTCGCGTCGGTCGGGATGGGCCGCTACGGCAAGCGTCCCGAGGGGCTCATCGACCTCGCGGCGGAAGCCGCCGGCGCCGCGCTCGAGGGGATCGGCCGTCGTCCGGTGGACCTCCTGGTCGCCGGCTCGATGCTCGCCCACGGAGAGCACGGTCCCGAGGCGCTCCTCCCGCGGCTCGCGGCGCGGCTCGGGCTCGAGGCCGGGTCCGGCTTCCGGCTGGACTCAGCGAGCGGCACCGGCGGGATGACATTCCACGCCGCGGTGGCCGCGCTCGAGTCCGGCCGGTTCGAGCGCGCGCTCGTGGTCGCGACCGAGAAGATGACCGACCGGACGACCGCGGCCAACACGCGGGACCTCGCCGCGTCGCTCCACCCTTCCGAGGTCGCGGCCGGCGCGACGATGCCGGGACTCGCCGCGATCGTGACCCAGCGCTACCTCGAGCGGTTCCGGCGCAGCGCCGCGATCTGCGACGCGGCGACCGTGCACGCGCGTGCGATGGCGGTCCACAACCCGTTCGCGCACTTCCAGAAGGCCGTGTCGCCCGAGGAGGTCGCGCGGAGCCGGCTGGTCGCGAACCCCCTTCGGCTCCTGCACTGCTCCGCGATCTCCGACGGCGCGACCGCGTTGGTCCTCGAGCGGGGGACCGGGCCCGCGACCGTGCTCGGCCTCGGCCAGGGGTTCGAATCGATCCGCGTCGTCGACCGGGACGACCTCACGACGTTCGCCAGCTCGCGGGTCGCGGCGAAGCGGGCGTACGAGGACGCGCGGGTCACGCCGAGCGCGATCGACGTCGCGGAGGTCCACGACGCGTTCTCTCCGTTCCTCTACATCCACATGGAGGACCTGGGGCTCTGCAACGTCGGCAAGGGCCCGGACCTCCTCGAGCGGGGCGAGATCCGCCCCGACGGCCGGATCCCGGTCAACCCGAGCGGCGGAGTGATCGGCCGCGGCCACCCGGTCGCCGCGTCGGGGCTCGCGGAGATCGCCGAGGTCGCGCTCCAGCTTCGCGGCGAAGCCGGCGCGCACGCGATCTCCCGGCCCCCCAAGGTCGGCCTCGCGCACGCGATGAGCGGGATCGCCGCGCACAACTTCGTCACGATCCTCGGACGGCGGGAGGGGCCGTGAGCGACGACGGGGAGGTCCTCGAGCTGAGCCACTGCGAGGAGTGCGGGGCGCGGTTCCTGCCGACCGACGGCGCGTGCCCCCGGTGCGGCTCCACCCGGATCCAGCCCTACCCTTCCCCGGCGCTCGGCACCGTGCTCGCCGCGACCGAGATCACGTCGCCCCCCGAGGGCTGGCACGCGCCCCACCGGCTCGCGCTCGTCGAGCTGCCCGAAGCCGTGCGGCTGATCGCGATCCTCGACGGGGCCCTCCCGGCCCGCGGCTCGATCGTCGCAGTGCGTCGCGACGGGGCCGTCTTCCGCGCCCGCTCCGAACCTGCCCGGTAGAGTCTCGCACCCTTGCGTCGGCCCGGAGCGTCCACTGGCTCCTCGTCCGACGTCCGGTCCGGAGGAGCGGTCTCCGCCCCCTCGCGTCACCCGCGCGAGGACGCACCGGCCGGCGGCGCTCCCGCCGGGGTCCGGACGGTACGTGTCCTCCAAGGGTGGCGACCCCCGCGCCGGGAGTTCCGGTGGCGGATCCGGGAAGGCGAGCGCGCGCCGACGAGGCCGAGCGTTCAGAGGATGACGAGGAGGACCAGCAGCAGGATGATCACGATCACTCCGGCCCGCACCCAGTGGTAGATCAGCGTCGTCTGCTGGTCGATGTGGCGCAACAACTCGTTCGGGTCGCTCGGTGGCGCGCTCGGGATCACGGCGGACGTTGGCCCTGGGCCGAACATGCCGGCCCTAACGCGCCCCCCACTTTGAGCCATCCCCGGATCCACCGAGTCCCCCTCGCGGCGGTCTCAGGATCCGGCACGGTGTGTCGCGCACCGGTCGAACGCGGGGAGGGGGACGTTCCGGGCGCCGGTCCGGTCCGACGCCCTTTTGAACCCCCGAGGTGAAATCACCACAGGATTAGCAATCCTGCGCCTTACCGGGCTGGGCTATCCCCGCGCAAGCCGGTCGAGCCCGGTCGGCTCCTTAAGTCTTCGCTCCGAAACGACCGCCGGGAGCGGGCGGGCGGCCGGCCACCGGGGATACTCACCGGCCGAGAGCAAGCTTCAGATAATTCCCGCCCGGATCGGGAGTCGGAGGTAGCGGTGGTCGCGTTCCACGAGTGGGAAGAGGGTCCCTCCGGCCGCACGCGCGTGCGCTGGGCGCTTCTCGGAGCGGGGGTGGCCGCGCTCGTGATCGCGGGGACCGTGCTCGGATTGGTCCTTCTCGGCGCCTTCCTCCGGCACGGTGGGGTGCTGCGACCCTTCTTCGGCTTCGTCGGCGGATTCTTCCTCCTGTTCCTCCTGTTCCTGATCGCGCTCGTCGCGGTCCGCCTCGCGTTCTGGGGCGGCCGGCTCGGGTACTATGGGCATCGGTTCGGCCGGGGGCCCGGGTACTACGGCGACCCGGCGGTTCGCGTCGTCCGGGAGCGCTACGCGCGCGGCGAGATCACGCGCGAGCAGTTCGACCAGATCATGACGGACCTCGAGCGCCGGGGCCGCGGGCCCGGTGGACCGCTCTCGGGCGCGTCGCCGCCCCCCGCTTAAGTACGCCCCGCCCGGTCCCCTGCGGGGCGGGATCGTGCGGGTCGCGAAGGCCGGAGTGGTGGGTGCCGGGACGATGGGCGCCGCGATCGCGGAGCTCCTGGCGTTCAACGGGATCGACGTCGTGCTGAAGGACGTCGACGGGCCGACGGTCGAGAAGGGTCTCGCGCGCGTCCGGTCGGTCGTCGACGACCTCGTCCGGTTCCAGGAGGGCCGGGCCCCAAAGGAGACCGAGCGGATCCTCGAGCTGACCGGCGAGCTCTCGGACGCACAGCGCGCGCGAATCGCCCAGAAGCTCGCGCCGAAGTTCTCGCGCGCCCGGGCGGACGAGGTCGTCGCGCGCGTGCACGGGACGACCGACTACGCCGCGTTCCGCGAGGTCGACCTCGTGGTCGAGGCGGTCTTCGAGCGGATCGACGTGAAGCGGGGCGTCCTCGAGGCGCTCGACGGCGTGCTGCCCGACTACGCGGTCCTCGCGTCGAACACCTCGTCGCTCTCGATCTCCCGCCTCGCGCGCGGGCTGCGGCACGTCCGCGAGACCCTCGTCGTGCACTTCTTCAATCCCCCGTACACGCTCCCGCTCGTCGAGGTCGCGGGCGGCGTCGACACCCGGGAGGACGTGATCTCCGACACGATCGACTTCCTCGGGGGCCTCAAGAACCACCGCTATCCGCTGGTCCCGATCCGGGTCAAGGAATCGCCCGCGTTCGTCGTGAACCGGCTGCTCGCGCCGGTGCTGAGCGAAGCGTGCGCCGCGCTCGACTCCGGCCTCGCGTCCTCGCGCGACATCGACGCCGCGATGAAGGCCGGCGCCGGCATGCCGATGGGACCGTTCGAGCTGGCCGACCTGGTCGGCCTCGACGTCTCGCTCGAGGTCGCCGAAACGCTGTTCCGCGAGTTCGGCGATCCGAAGTACCGCCCTCCGTTCCTCCTGCGACGGCTGGTCGACTCCGGCCACCTGGGCCGCAAGACCGGCCAGGGGTTCTACGAGTATCCGGGAGCGTAGGCTCGGCCGGCGGCCGGGCGCCGCGCTGCTTAAGGGGGGCGGGGCTACGCCCCGGCCGTGCCGTTCCCTTCGGCCGAGTGGGCCGCCGCGTACCGGCAGGCGCTGAACGACAACCCCGCGTACCGGACGGCGGCGAAGGCGTGGGTCGGGGACATCCTCCTGCTCGTGCGGTCCCCCGGCGCCGACGCGCCGGCGCCCGGCGTCCACCTCGACCTCGCGGACGGAGGCTGCCGCGCCGCGACCTTTTATCCGGACGCCCGGGCCGTCGCCTCCGAGTTCGTGTACGAGGGGACGCCGGAGAACTGGCAGCGACTCCTGCGCCACGAGCTCGATCCGGTGAAGGCGATCCTCGACGGGACGTTCAAGGTCCGGGGCAATCTCGCGAAGCTGATGCGCTTCACGCGGGCGGCGAAGGAGCTGGTCGAGACCGCGTCGAACGTGCCGGCGTCCCTGTAGCCGCACCGCTCTCCGCCGAGGCCGCTCCCGCC
>JASHQY010000128.1 GCA_030038885.1 Thermoplasmata archaeon
AAGGCTCGCTCCCGCCGGAGGCTTCTCCTCGGTCGCGCGGCGTCGGACCCGCTGGGTGAGGTCGAGGGCCAGCTGGACGTTGACGTCGGCCTGGAGCAGCGCGCGCTGGATGTCGCGGACGACCTCGGCGAGCAGCGCCGCGTCGACCGTCGAGCCCCGGGCGATCTTCTGGAGGACCCCCCGAAGCGATTTTCCCAGCGAATCCAGCACCATCGCCCCTCCCCCCGTCGGGTCTAGGGAAGGACCCGGGCGCCCCCTTTAACCTTGGTTCTGGGTGTCCCCCTTTGCATCGGGGACCGCGGGCCGCCCGGTCGCCCGCAGCGAAGACTCAATACCGCCGCGCGGGCTTTCTCTCCCCGCATCATGTCGCCGGAGGCTGCCGCCCCACCGAAGGTCCCTCCGAAGCTCAATCCGGTGCGGGTCCCGATCGCCGAAGAGCCGCTCCCCGAACGGACCGGCGATTTCCGCGAGGTGCTGCACGCCTACTCGAAGGAGGACGCCGTCCTCGAGGCGAAGCGGTGCATCCAGTGCCGTCGACCCTGGTGCGTCGAGGCGTGCCCGATCTCGCAGGACGCCCGCGAGTACATCCGACTGATCGCCGCCGAGGACTTCGACGGGGCCGCGAAGGTGACGCTCCGCGAGGACCCGCTCTCGACCTGCCTCTGCAAGGTCTGCTACCACTACTGCGAGGACGCGTGCGTCGTCAAGAAGAAGGGCGTCCCGATCGCGATCCGGCACCTGAAGCGGGTCGCGCTCGACTACGGGAAGAGCGACCTCGTCTACGTGCCCTCGAAGCCGAAGGGCCAGCGGGTCGCGGTCGTCGGCGCCGGCCCGGCGGGGCTCATGGCGGCGTGGGAGCTCGGCGTGCGCGGCTACTCGGTCACGGTCTACGAGCAGGAGGAGCGCCTGGGCGGCCTCATGCAGACGATCCCCGCGTACCGGATGACCGACGCGGACGTCGAGGTCGACCGGGCCCGGTTCAAGGACCTCGACGTGACGTTCGTCACCGGCACGAAGGTCGGTCGGGACTTCCCGCTCGCCCGGTTGCTCGAGGAGGGCTACCCGGCGGTCTTCCTTTCGATCGGAACCTCCGCCCACCGCGCGCTTCGCGTGCCGGGCGAGGACCTCGCCGGCGTGATCCCCGCGCTCGAGTTCCTGACGGAGACCAACCGCGGCCGTCCGATGGCCGTGGGCCGGGAGATCGTGGTCGTGGGAGGCGGGGACGTCGCGATGGACTCGGTCCGAAGCGCCCTGCGCCTCTCGGGCGGTGGACGGGTGACGCTGGTCTACCGGCGGGGACGCGAGGAGATGCCCGCCGACCCTGAGGAGGTGCACGGGGCGGAGCGCGAGGGGATCCGGTTCGTGTTCCAGAAGGCACCGGTGAGGATCGTCGGCTCCGGCCACGTCGAGGGACTGGTCGTGCAGTCCGTCGAGCTCGGCCCCCCGGACGCCGGGGGACGACGCAGTCCGGTGCCCGTGTCCGGCAGCGAGGAAACGATCCCGTGCGACACGGTGATCGTCGCGGTCGGCCAGCGGGCCGACCTGGACGGATTCGGACCCGAGCTCGACCTCGAGATCACCCCTCAGGGCTGGCCCCAGGGCCGGCGCAAGGGCTTCGAGACCGGGGTGCCGGGCGTCTTCTCCGCGGGCGGTCGCTCGGTCGTCTACGCGATGGGGTCCGCGACCGAAGCGGCCGAGGCGATCGACGCCTACCTTTCGGCCCGGCGCGGAGAGCCCCCCTCCCCGCGGCCGGACCCGTTCGGCGGAGAGGGGACGTTCCACCTCCCGGCGGGCTATACCGCGCCGATCCGGAGCTGACCCCTCCCGCCACGGGAGGGTATTTCCGCGGTGGGCGACCCTACGTTAGGCATGCGGCCGCACCGAAGGGGGCCGCGGGGCCGATTCGCGACGATCCCGCTCTGCGGGATCGTGCTGCTCGCCGCGCTCGTCCTCGCGTTGCCCGGAGGGGCCGGGGCGCTGCCCGCGGCCTCGGGCGGCGCCGCTGTCGCTGCCGGGTCGACCGCCGGCACCCTCGCTCCCTCCGGGTTCGCCGGGCGGGCCGGGTACCCCGCCGTCCCGGCCAGCGCGGTGACGGATCCGGTCCCCGCCGCGGGAAATCAGGAGGTCGAGATCACGTTCGCGCCAACGAACCTGACGCTCTACGACGTCCCCGCCGCCGGCGCGGCCCCGATGACGACCTCCGAGATCGCGAACGACTACGGGCTGAGCCTCCCGGCGTACACGGCGGCCGAAGAGTACTTCGAGGCGGAGGGGCTGACGATCGCGCACGCGTGGCCGGACCGCCTCTCGCTGAGCCTCTCGGGGCCCTCCTCCGCCGTCGACCGCGCGTTCGCGACCGACCTCCTGTCGGGGACGTACGGGGGTCGCTCCGTGACGTTCCCCGCGAGCGCTCCGTCGCTCCCCACCGAGCTCGAGGCCGAGATCGAGTCGGTCGCCGGGCTCGCCGACGGATTCGACTCGTTCTCGCTCCCCCTCCTGCCGGCCGCGACGAACGCGAGCGGGGTCCCGGCGCAGGGCCCGACCCAACTGATCACCCCTGCCATCGCCCGGGAGATCTACTCGATCTCGGGGCTCTACAACCTCACCCAGTCCCCGACCTACGCCCAGGACAAGGCGATCGTGCTGCTGCTCTGGGGGGAGGGCTACTCCCCGAGCGACATCCAGACGTTCTTCGCTCAGGACTATCCGTCGGGATTCCCGGCCCCGACGGTGACGCCATACCCGGTCGACGGGGCCCCCGCGCCGTCGGCGAACGCCGTGAACGACCCGAGCAACGCGTCGCGCGAGCTCACGCTCGACATCGAGTGGTCGGGCTCCATGGCCCCCGGGGCCACGCTGGATGCGGTCTACGCGCCGGACGGACCGGCCGCGGACGATTACTCGCCGACCGATGCGTCGATGATCGACGCGCTGAACCTCGCGGTCGACCAGTCGAGCCTCTCGAACGTCGCCGCGATCTCGATGTCGTTCGGCTCGGCGGACGGTCAGGACTCGACCCTGACGCACGGCTTCGAGACGGACTTCGCGGTCGCCGCCAAGGAGCAGATCACGATGTTCGCCGCGACCGGCGACCTGGGAGGGGACGCGCAGAGCGGCTGCACCGGGGGCACCGAGCCCGAGTATCCCGCGAGCTCGCCCCAGGTCGTCGCGGTCGGCGGCACCTCGGTCGCGCTCGACCGGAGCGTGCTCGGCGCGATCGACGGATTCAGCGAATCCGCGTGGGATCAGAGCGGGGGAGGCTTCTCCGCGCAGTTCGCCGCGCCCTCATGGCAGGAGGTCGGGAGCGCCGCGGCCCCGATCTCCGCCAACGGGCACCGCGGCACTCCCGACGTCGCCGCGACCGCCGGCTACAACTTCCTCTACTTCGACGGCCAGGACGGCGCCGGCGGCGGGACCAGCTTCGCGACCCCGATCTGGGCGGGGATGGTCACCGAAATGGACGCGCTCCACGGGAGCGATCTCGGCTTTCTGACGCCGCAGATCTACGCGATCGCGGCGAACGCTTCGTCGGTGGGGTCCCCGTTCCATGACATCACGTCGGGCGGGAACTGTCTCGGCCCGGCCGGCCCGGGCTGGGACACGGCGACCGGCTGGGGATCGCCCGACGGGGTGAACCTCTACGAGCACCTCGTCGCGAGCTTCGTGAACCTGACGGTGTCGGCGCTGCCGTCGCCGGTCGTCCCGGGCGGGACCGTCACGATCACGGCCCGGCTCACGAACTACACGAGCGGCGCGCCGATCGGCGACGTCGGGGTCGTGGTCTCGCTCTCCTCCGCGGGGATCGCGGGTCCCTGCTCGGGGACGTTCGGGCGCTCGGTCCCGGTGTCGAACGAGGACGGCGAGGTCGTCGCCTCGATCGCGCTGCCGCTCTGCTACCTCGGCGCGAGCGCGGTCGCGACCGCGACCGTGACCGGCGGGGGGTACTACGGGAGCGTCGCCGCGGCCGTGAGCGTCAACCTGCTCGGGCTCTCGCCGTCCCTTCGGTCGCTCGCCCAGTACCCGAACAACGTCGTGTTCTACCTCGTGCTGATGACCGTCGCGATCGCCGTGGGTGGGGTGCTCGGCCGTCGTTCGCGCCCTCCACCGGTGCGGCCGTCGGTGGTCCCGGCGGCGACCGGGGCGGTCGCGCCCGCGGCCTCCGTACCCGGCCCGCCCGGACCCTCCGGGTCGGCCCCCGTCGGGGGCCCCGCGGCGGAGAGCCCTCCGTCCACCGGCGGATCCTCCCCGGCGGCGCCCCCGGACGGGACCGCGTGACCCTCCCTCGCCGAAACCCTTAATCCCGCCCCTCCTTCGTTGGGCTCGTGCCCGGTGCATCGGAGGGTGCACCGGACGGGGCGGCCCCGGTCTCGCTCTCCGGGCCCGAGCGTTCGGTGCTGGTCGCCTTGCGGGCGACCGAGGATCTGCCGATCGAGGAGGACGCGCTCGCGGCCCGCACCGGGATCGCGCTCGACCAGGTGCGCGGGAGCCTGCAGCGGCTGAGGGCGAAGCACCTGGTCGTCCTCGCCGAGGAGCACGAGGAGATCCGACAGCTCACCTCCCGGGGGGAGCGCGCGCGGAGCCAGGGCCTCCCCGAACGGCGCCTCCTGGACGCGCTCGCGCGCCGCGGAGGTTCGCTGACGCCCGAGGACGCGGCCACCGAGGGGCTCGACCCGGAGGAGCGATCGGCCGCGATCGGGATCCTTCGGCGACGCGGCCTGCTCGAGGAAGGCGTCCCGTTCCGCCTTCGGGCCCCTTCGGGAGCGATGCCGACGCTCCTCCCGGAAGAGATCGTGCTCAAGCAGGTCGCGAACGACGAAGAGGACGTCGACGTGGCGATCTTCGGCGCGCTGGAGCGTCGCGGCCTGGTGCGCACCGACCGTCGCTCGATCAAGCGCTGGGCCCCCTCGGAGGAGGGCCAGCGCCTCGCGGTGGCGCCTGAAGGCGAGGAGCTGCTCGGCCCGGTCACGCCCGGGCTGATCGCCTCGGGAGGCTGGCGCGATCGGGGGTTCCGAGCCTACGATGTCCGGGCTCCGGTGCCGTT
>JASHQY010000129.1 GCA_030038885.1 Thermoplasmata archaeon
TCCGGATGACGGTCGACTACTCGCTCGCGCGCGAGCGCGCGCGCCGGGTCGCCGGCACCGGCAACAAGTCCGAGCTCCTGCTCGGGTACTTCACGAAGTACGGCGACGGCGGCGTCGACCTCCTGCCAATCGGCGACCTGTACAAGACCGAGGTCTACGAGCTCGCCGCGACGCTCGGTTTGCCGACGGCCGTGCGCGAGCGGGCGCCGTCCGCCGGCCTGTGGGAGGGGCAGACCGACGAGGCCGAGCTCGGCCTGCCGTACGCCGAGCTCGACCAGATCCTCTACGGACTCGAGCGGCTCCGCACCGAGGACGAGATCGCCGAGGGCACCGGGATCCCGCCGGCGCGGGTCCACGAGGTCGCTGAGCGGGTCGCGCGGAGCCGCCACAAGCGGCGCGGCCCGCCGGTCGCGAAGGTCGGCCTCCGCACGGTCGGCCTCGACTGGCGCGAGTGAGCGCGCGCGCGGACCGTCCGCAACCTTTTACGCGGGGAACGCTCGCTCGCCTCCGTCCCGCGAACGTCACCCATGGATCGAGCGACCTACCAGCGCCTCTTCGAGGCGCTCGTCTCGTACGAGGACGTCCACCGGATCGCGCACGCCGAGCACCTCGACGAGGAGCTCCTGTTCGTGATCCACACGCACCGGGTCACGCGCGACGCGACCCGCCGCTTCTACGTCGTCCAGCGGCAGATGCCGCACCTCGCCGGCCAGTGGAAGCGCGGGCGGACGATGCTCGACATCGCCCGCGAATGGAAGTTCCCGCCGGTCCTGCTCGGCCAGCAGATGCTCGGCCAGCTCGGGATCCCGCGGAAGAAGGTCTGGGGCACGTTCCTCCACCCGGAGACCGCGCCGGACGCCCGGCTCCGGCGGGAGGTCGAGCAGCTGCTCGCCGCGGACATGATCTACTCGCCGCGCGGGATGGAGCTCCAGCGGGAGCGCGGCCGCAAGGGCGAGGAGCGGATGCAGCGCTGGCTCGAGAAGCACGGGATCGGCTACCGCACGGAGAAGGACCTGCGCGGCAAGTACGCGAAGACCCCGGACGCGCTCCTCGACGCGCCGATCATCTTCTACGGCCAGAAGATCACGTGGATCGAGTCGAAGGCGAACTTCGGCGACGACGTCGAGCTGCGGAAGAACCTCAAACGCCAGCTCGGCCCGTACACCCAGCTCTTCGGCGAGGGCGCGGTCGTCTACTGGTACGGCTACGTCGACGGGGCGACCTCCCCCGACGGGATCCTGCTCTGGGACGGCGCGACGTTCGAGGGGATCACGCCGATCGTGCCGCCTCGCTCCGAGGGATCTCCCGCTGCGCCCCGCTCCCGAGATCCCGCTCGACGACCGAGCCCGGCCCCGCCTCCTTCAGACCGAGGATCAGCGCCCGTCGCGCCCGCCGGCGGGCCGCCTCCTTGAGCTGGCGGGACATCGAGCGCGCGAGCAGGTCGCAGTCCGCGCTGAGCCCCGTGCGGCGGAGCTCCTGGACGAGCGCGATCGCGTCCGGGGTCAGCGCCGGCGTGACGACCACGACGTACGTGTCGAGCGGCGGCTCCCCGTCGGGCCAGCGGCCCGCGCCCCGCAAAAGGATCTCGAGCCGCTCCTCCCCGATCGCGAGCCCGGACGCCGGCGTCGGCGGCCCCTCGAACAGCTCGATCAGGTGGTCGTAGCGCCCCCCGCCGAAGATCGCGCGGCCGGGGTCGACCTTCGCGTACGCCTCGAAGACGGTCGACGTGTAGTAGGCGAGCCCGCGGACGACCGTCGGGTCGAAGACCGCGCGGTCCCCGAGGCCGGCGCGGTCGAGCAGCGCGAGGAGCGCGCGTAGCCGCGCGACGCCGGCCTGGCCCGCCGCGTCGAGCCCGCGCGCGACCAGGCGCTCGAACACGGCGTCGAGCCCCGCCGGCGGCACGCCCGCCCCGATCGACGCGAACAGCTCCTTCAGCTCCCGCGCCGCCTCCGGCGCGACCCCGACCGCCGCGAGCTCGCCCTCGAACTCCGCCGGCGGGAGGTCGCGGTAGCGGTCGACCGCGCGGAAGAACCGCGGCGACTCGGTCGCGCCGAACATCCGGCCGATCCCCTCGGCGATCGCGCGATCGTTGATCCGGAACGCGTAGAGGCCGTCGGCGCCGACCTCGTCGAGCAGGAGCGCGGCGGTCGCGAGCAGGTCGGCCTCGGCCTCGATCCCGGCGACGCCGAGCAGGTCGAGGTTGAACTGCAGGAACTCGCGGAGCCGCCCGGACTGCGGCTCCTCGTAGCGCCAGATCTTCGAGACCGTGAACCACTTCACCGGCAGCGGCTCCGCCTTCGCCCGCTCGACGAACACGCGCGCGAGCGACGGGGTCGTCTCGGGCACCAGGGCGACGGGGCGGTCCCCCTTGTCGTGGAAGAGCCACGTCTGGGCCGCGATCCCCTCCCCGCTCTTCGTCTGGTAGAGCTCGAAGCTCTCGACGCTCGGCGTCTCGAGCTCGGAGTAGCCGGCGCGGCGCGCGGCGGCCCGCATCCGCCGCCGCAGCTCCGAGCGGGCGCCCGCGTCGGGGGGCAGGTAGTCGCGGAAGCCTCGCAGCGCGGCGGCCGGCATGGCCGGGCGAGCGCGTGCCGGCTTATTTTAGGCTGGCGGAGCGGACCGGAGCTCGCCGGCCGCCGGCTCGGGTGCCCCGGGAGCGCCCGCGGGCGGCGCGATCCGGTCGACGAACGCCCGGAGGCGCCGGTACGCGACGATCGTGCCGACGAAGTTCCGCCGGCGCAGCTCGAGCGCGACCGCCCGCAACTCCGCGATGCCGGGCGCGATGTCGAGGCCCGCGCTCCGCGCCTCGAGCATCCGGTCGCGCCGGCGGTGGAGGTCCGCGAGCAGGAGCGGCTGGAGGAGCGTCCAGAGCGCGACCGCCGCCCGGGCCAGGAGGCGCTCGGACTCGGCCCGATGCCCCTCGGCGAACTGCCGACGGCCCTCGTCCAGTGGACCGGCGGCCGGCGCGGGATCGCCGCCCAGGTCCCGGATCGTCGCCGCCATCAGTTCCCCCTCGGTCGCGAGGATGCGACCGACCTCCCACTGCTGTTCGAACTGCGCGAGGCCGTCGCGCACGAGTCGGAGCCGCCGGACGGCCCCCGCGAGGTCGCCGACCCCGATCGCGTGCCGCGCCGCGGTCAGCTCGGCGTCCGCGCTCGGGGTCGCGACCGATTGGGAGAGATCGTTCCGTCGGGCGAGGAGCGATTCGTACTCCTCGACGACCGCGCTCGACAGGTGGACGAACATCTCCCGGCCGAGCACCTCGAGCGATTCGGCATCCGCGCTGACCCGGGCGGCGCTCGCCCGGGCGCGGAAGTCCGTGAAGTCGAGGTCGAGCCGTCGGCCGACCTCGAGGTACTCCTCGACCCGGCGGGTCAGCTCGGGGAGCGAGGTCGTTCGCGCCGGCAGCGCGGGGAGGTCGATGAGCGGCGCGAGCGGGGCGGCCGGGTGGGGGGCCGGCAG
>JASHQY010000014.1 GCA_030038885.1 Thermoplasmata archaeon
ACCGGCCCCACGCGTCCGTCACGAGCACGAGGACCTCGGCGCGGGGGTCGAGGGCGCCCCGGATCGGCCCGGGGCCGGGCGGGTCGGGGACCGGACGGGCGAGCCGGGACGCGAGGAGCGCGACCGCCCGGGCGACGCGCTCGGCGGCGGTCCCCCGGTCGACGCGCACCGGGTCCCGGCGCGGCGCGTCCTCGACGACCGACCGCACGACCGTCGGCGACCCCGAACGGCCGACCGACCCGGGCGCCACGCCGAGGTCGGCGAGCGTCCAGCGCTCGATCGCGGACGCCGGGACCCGCCCGCGGTCCTCGTCGGTGACCCGGCCCGGCTTCAGGATCTTCTCGCCCACGGTGAGCACGATCGGCGGCGAGGTCCGGTAGCTCGCCCACCCGTCCGCGGTGTCGACCGTCACGTCGAGCGCGGTGCCGTCGGCGGCGCGGGCGATCGCGCGGGCGCCCGAGAGGACCGGTCGGCCGAGGAGCGCCGCCAGCTCCGGCGCGACCTGGCCGGTCTCGCTGTCGGTCGTCCACGCGCCGCCGAGCACCACGTCGGCGCCGACGCGGCCGACCGCGGCGGCCAGCGTTCGCGCGGTCGCGAGCGTGTCGGACCCGGCGAGCCCGGGATCGGAGATCAGGACCGCCCGGTCCGCCCCGAGCGCGAGCGCGTCGCGGAGCGGCGTCGCCGCGTTGGGGGGCCCCATCGAGACGACGGCGACCCGCTCGCCCGGTCGGCGGAGCCGCAACGCGACCGTAAGCGCCCGCTGGTCGAACGGGTTCAGGAACAACTCGGCGCCCGCGCGCACGACCGTGCGCCGGACCGGGTCGAACCGCAGCGCGTCGAGGTCCGGCACGACCTTCACGAGCACCGCGAAGTCCATCGCCCGACCGCCCGCGGGCAGCCGACGCGGACGGATAAGTACGGCCGCGCGGTCCGGCGCCCGTGGGCGCGGGCGCGTCGTCCTTTCGCGCGCCCGCGCCCGGCCCCTCGGTCGCCCGGTACGGGCTCGGGGTCGGGATCACCGCGTTCGCGATCCTCAGCCAGTACTTCGTGCCGGAGCGCTGGCCGGCCGCCGCGGGGCTCTACGGCTCGCTCGCGGGCGACCTCTTCGTCGTCTACGGGATCCCGATCCTCGCGTTCGTGATCCTGATCGGGGTCGGGCCGCTCCGCGGGTGGGCCCGGCAGCTCGGCCCGGCGGCGATCGAGGGCCTGCGCTGGTACGGCGGGCTCGCGCTCCTCGGGCTCGCGATCACGCTCGTGCTGACCGTGGTCTACGAGGTCCTCGACCCCGCGGCGCTCCAGCTGCTCAGCCGCCCGAACCCCGCGCTGACCCAGGCGGCCGGGAACCCGTGGTTCTGGGTCGGGTTCTCGTTCGTGATCGGCGCGTTCGAGGAGACGATCTTCCGCGGCTGGATCTACGGGTTCTGGGAAGGTCGGGGCGCGGGGTGGGTCGGGCCGGCCCTCGGGTCGAGCGCGATCTTCGCGGGCCTGCACCTCTACTACGGGACGACCTACGGCGTCGCGGCGCCGCTGATCTTCCCCTCGCTGTTCCTGCTCGGGTTCGCGTTCGCCGCCACCTACCACACGACCGGCGGCAACCTCGTCGTCGTCGCGATCCTCCACGGCGCGTACGACGCCGCGGCGTTCTACAGCCTCCTCAACCCGACGGGCGGGCTCCTGGCGCGGTACGTGCCGATCCTGATCGGCGGGCTGCTCGCGCTCGTCCACTATTCCCGGTCCGGTCCACCGCTCTCCCGACCGCCGGCCGGCGCGATCGGGGGCGCTCAGACGCCGGGCGCCTCGAACAGCTCGACCCAGATCCCGTCCGGTCCCTCGTAGAACGCCAGCACGACCTTTCCGTTCCGTCGCTGAGCGTGGACGCGTCGGGCTCCCGCGGCCGCGACCCGACGGCCGGCCGCGGCGACGTCCTGCACGCGGAAGCCGAGGTGGTCGAGCCCTTCGCCCGCCGAGAACGGCGTCGCGAACCGGTGGCCGCGGGGGTACCAGTTCAGCTCGAGCTGCTGGTGCGAGGTCGGATCCCGGAACAGCACCCACACGCCGCCGTCGGCCATCCGACCCCGGCGGACCTCCTCGAGCCCGAGCCCCCTCGTGACGAACCGAGCGGCCCGGGCGAGATTCGTGACGCGGATCCCCGCGTAGTCGAGATACACGCGGGGCCCAGGGGAACTCGGGAGATAGCCCTTCGGACGCGCGCCCCGGAACCGTCTTGTAACCGACCCCGCTCGCTCGCCCGATGCTGCCGAGCGATGCGGAGATCCGCGCGGCCCTCGTCGGAGCCCGCACGGTCGCGATCGTCGGGCTCTCCGACCGTCCGGAGCGCGACTCCCACGAGGTCGCCCGCTACCTCCGGTCCCAGGGGTACCGCGTGATCCCGGTGAACCCCGCGGTCTCCGCGGTGCTCGGGGAGCCGTCGTACCCCTCCGTCGCCGCGATCCCCCCGGAGATCCGCGTCGACCTCGTCGACGTCTTCCGCCGGAGCGACCAGGTGCCCCCGATCGCCCGGGAATCGGTCCGCCGCGGGGTGAAGGTCCTCTGGATGCAGCTCGGGATCGAGAACTCCGAGGCGGCGGCGTACGTGCGCGGCGCCGGCGGCATGGCGTTCGAGGATCTCTGCCTGATGACCGAGCACCGCCGGCTGGGACTGCCCGCGGTCGGACCGGCCGCCTAGGGAGCCCGCGTGTCGATCGCGTCCCCGCCGCCCCCGACCGCACCGACCGCTCCCGACCGGGCGGCGGCCGTCCGCGGGAGCGCGATCCGCGATTCCGGCACCGTGCGCCGCGACGCGGTGCTCGCGACGACCTGGACCGCGACCGGGGTCGTGAAGGTCGAGGGCGACGTCGACGTGGGCTCGGGCACCGTGGACGGGCTCGTGTCGGTCGGGGGCCGGCTGACCGCCACCTCGCTGCGCGCCCGGGGAACGCTCGAGGTCGTCGGCGCGGTCGAGGTGCGGGACGACCTCGCGCTCGACGGCACGTTCCGCCTCGCGGGCGGGCTCCGCGCCGGGCGCCTGACGGCGCGGGGCACCGTGCGCGCCGCCGCCCCGGTGGTCGTCGACCGCACGGTCTTCGCGCGCGGGACGCTCGAAGCGCCGTCCGTCCGCGTCGGCGTGCTCGACCTCGTGGGGAGCGCCGAGATCCCGGGGGAGCTCGCGGCGGCGGCCGTCGTGCGGGCGCAGTTCCGCGGGGACTCGCACCTCGGGACCGTGCGGGCGCCCCGGACCGAGCTCCACGGCCCCCCGACGAGCCTGATCCCGACGCTCTGGCGCACGGTGTTCGGGGGATCGGCGAGCATCCACGTCGACCGGATCGAGGCCGACTCCGTCGAGCTGAGCGCGGTGGACGTCGGATTCGTGCACGCCCGGGAGATCGTGCTCGGCCCCGGCGCGCACGTCACGGCCGTCGAAGGGGCCGTCGTGCGGCGGTCCGCTACGAGCCGGATCGGGCCGGAGTCGCGGAGCCCGCCGCCCCCCGGGCTCCGCCGGTAGCGCGCGAACGCCCCGGACTCTTATCTCCCCGGTCTCCGTCGCGCCCCCGATGGCGGACGACGAGGAGGGGCCCGGCGCCCCCTCGCCGACCGAGGTGCAGGAGCGGGTGCTCCGGTACTGGGAGGCGACCGGGGTGCCGGCCCGCGCGTACGGCGGCCGGCCGGACGGACCGATCTTCCGGTTCACCGACGGTCCGCCCGGGGTCAACGGCCCCCCGCATCTCGGGCACACCGAGCCCGGGACCCTGAAGGACGTCCAGCTCCGGTACCGGCGGATGCGGGGCGACCGCATCGTGAGCGCGAAGGCCGGCTGGGACTGCCACGGGCTCCCGGTCGAGATCGCGATCGAGAAGAAGCACGGCCTCAAGTCGAAGCGGGAGATCGAGGCGTTCGGCGTCGAGGCGTTCTGCGAGGAGTGCCGCGCGACCGCGCTCGACTACGCGACCGTCTGGCGCGAGATGGCCCGGCGCCAGGGCTACTGGCTCGACTACGACCGCCCCTACCGCACGATGGACGCGCCGTACATCGAGAGCGTCTGGTGGGCGCTCAAGACGCTCTTCGACCGCGGTCTCCTCGAGAAGGGGCACTACGTCCTGCCGTACTGCCCGCGGTGCGAGACGACGCTCTCCTCCCACGAGGTCGCGCAGGGCTACCGCGAGGCGAGCGACCCGTCCGTGACCGTGCGCTTCCCGCTCGAGGACGCCCCGCGGGACCTGCTCGTGTGGACGACGACCCCGTGGACCCTGCCCGCGAACCTCCTCGTGGTCGCGCACCCGGACCGGGAGTACGCGGTCGTGCGGCGTCCCGAGGGACGGGACGTCGTGCTCGCGTCCGACGCGCTGCCCCGCTACTTCCCCGAGGGCGCGGAGGTCGTCGCGCGGCTGACCGGCCGGGAGCTCGCCGGGGCCGCCTACCGGCCACCGTTCTCCGCCGCCGGCCCGGGACCCGGGCGCTACCGCGTCGTGCTCGACGGGTTCGTGAGCGCGACCGAGGGGACCGGCCTCGTGCACTGCGCCCCGAGCTTCGGGCCGGACGACTACCGGATCGGGGCGCGGGAGAAGGTCGGGGTCTTCGACCCACTCGACAGCCGCGGGGTCTTCGGCGAGGCGGTCGGGATCGTCCGGGGCCGGTCGTTCAAGGCTGCCGACCCGATCCTCCTCCACGACCTCGCGGCGCGGGGCCTCGTGGTCCGCTCCGAGACGCTCCGGCACACCTACCCGTTCTGCTGGCGGTGCGACCACGCGCTGCTCTACCGGGCGATCGACTCGTGGTTCGTCCGCACGTCGCGGATCACCGACGCGCTCGTCCGGCACAACCGGGCGACCCGGTGGATCCCGCCGTACCTGAGGGACGGGCGGTTCGGGAACTTCCTCACCGAGGCGAAGGACTGGGCGCTCTCCCGCAGCCGCTACTGGGGGACGCCCCTGCCGGTCTGGGTCTGCGCCGAGGGCCACCCGACCTGCGTCGGCAGCTTCGCCGAGCTCGCGGAGCGGAGCGGCGCGCCGCTGCCCCCGGGGTTCGACCCGCACCGGGTGACGGTCGACCGGATCGTCCTACCCTGTGCGACGTGCGGCGCGCCGAGCCGCCGCGAACCGTACACGATCGACGTCTGGTTCGATAGCGGGTCCGCGCCGTTCGCGCAGTACCACTACCCGTTCGAGCCCGGGCCGTTCGACCCCGCGGCCCCCCTCGACTACGTCTCCGAGGCGATCGACCAGACGCGGGGCTGGTTCTACACGCTGCTCGTGATCGCGACCGCGATCTTCGACCGGCCGGCGTTCCGCGTGAGCCTCACCCACGAGTTCCTGCTCGAGGAGACCGGCCGGAAGATGTCGAAGTCGAAGGGCCAGGTCCTCGAGCCGCTCGCGCTGCTCGACCGGTTCGGCGGGGACGCGATCCGGTGGCTGTTCCTCTCGCAGGACTTCACGGCACCGATCCGCGTCGGGCCGACGACCCTCGAGAAGGCGGGCCACCGGACGCTCGGCACCCTGCGCAACGTCGTCGCGTTCCACCTCGAGAACGCGGCGGCCGACCGGCTCCCCCCGGCCGGGTCCGCCCCCGCGCCCGACGCGCGGCTCGACCGCTGGCTCCTCTCGCGCCTCGAGGCGACGCGGGAGGACGTGACCGCGGCGCTCGAGGCGTACGACCCGCGCCCCGCCGCGACCGCGCTGCGGGAGCTCGTCGACGACCTCTCGACGTGGTACGTGCGCCGGTCGCGGCCCCGGTTCTGGGCCCCGGCCGACCGGCCCGACCGCCGGGCCGCGCACGCGACGCTGTCCTACACGCTCGCCGAGGTCGCGCGCCTGTTCGCTCCGCTCGCCCCGTTCACGGCGGAGTGGGTCTTCCAGGAGGTGCGGGGGACGCGGTTCGAGGACGCGGAGGCGTCCGTCCACCTCGCCGGATGGCCGGCGCGCGGGGCCGAGCGCGACCGGACGCTCGAGGCCGGGATGGCCGAGCTCCGCGCGCTCGTGGAGGTCGGGCGCGAGCTGCGCCAGCGCGCGGGGGTGCGCTCGCGGATCCCGCTCGCGGAGCTCGTGCTCTTCGGCGAGGCCTCCGCCGAGCTCGAGGGCCTCGGCGCGGAGGGCCTCGAGCTCCTCGGTGACGAGCTGCACGTCAAGCGCGTCATCCGCGTCCCCGCGGCCGCGCGGGCGAACTACCCCGAGGCCGCGTGGGCGGTACGGGAGGAGGGCGGGCGGCCGATCGCGGCGATCTCGCGGACCCCGTCGCCGGAGCTGCTCGAGGAGGGGCTGGCGCGCGAGGTCGCTCGACGGCTCCAGCAGGCCCGCAAGGAGCTCGGCCTCCGCTACCTCGACCGGATCCGGGTGACCGTCAGCGCGCCCGGGGCGCTCGGCGCCGCGTTGCGGGCCCGCCGGTCGAGCCTCGCGAGCGACCTCCTCGCCGAGCCGTTCGAGATCGTCGCGGAGCCGCTCGAGCCGGGCCCCGACGTGCGCTCGTGGGACATCGACGGGACCCGGGTCTCGGCGCGGATCGTCCGGGCGGTGCCCACCGACCCGCGCGCCGGGGCGGGCCCCTAGCCGGTCGTCCGACCGACCTCGCCGCCGGGCCGCTGCTCGGAGAACACCTCGGCCTCGAAGCGACGGACCTGGACGCGGGGATCCCGCCATGCGCGCGGGGGAAGGCCCGCCTTCTCGCACGTGCCGTCGAGCAGCTCCTCCGCGGACCACCCCTGCTCCGGGGCGACCTGCGGCAGCAGGAGCCCGCTCCGTCCGTAGCCGTCCACGATCAGCCCGTCCCGACCGACCCGCACCTCGCGGACGATCTCCTCCGGACGGGTCGCCGCGATCGGGACCGGGACCGTCAGCGCCGAGACCTCGATCGTGAGCGTCCGGAGCTCGGACGCGGCGACGCGCGGGAACCGGGGGTCCTCGGTCGCCGCGGCGACCGCGGCCTCCCGGACCGCCCGTCCGAGCGGCAGCACCGGCAGCGGGAACCCGATGCACCCCCGGAGCCCGCCGTCGGGATACCGCCGCAGCGTGACGAACGCGCCCCGCGGTTCGGCGAACACGGCGGGGAGCCCGGGGAGCGCGGTCCCCTCGGGGGCTCCCGGCCCCCCGAGCGCCGCGACCAGCGCCGCGCGCGCGAGCCGGACGGCCCGGGCCCCGTCGTCCGCGGAGAGCATCGCCGGGGCAGGCGGGGCGGGCGCAAAGGCGCTTCGCCGGGCCCCCTCGCAGGTTTTATAGCCGGGGGAGGGTCCCCGCGGTCCCCATGCCGTTCCCCGAGGCGGTCGACCGCCTGCTCAACAAGAAGATCTGCATGAACTGCTCGGCGCGGAACCCCCCGCGGGCGGTCCAGTGCCGCAAGTGCGGCTACAAGGGGCTCCGGGTGAAGTCCCGGGAGCGGTCGGGCAAGACCCAGTAGGGGGCCCGCCGTCACGGCGGGGGCACGGCGTCCGGTCCGTGGGCGAACGGCACCGGCTGGCCGCGGATCGGCTCCCGCGCGATGTCGAGCCGCTTGCGCGCGAGGAACAGAAGGTTGTGGTACCCGTCGCGCCAGCTCGAGAGCTTCGGCCGGCCCCACCGCTCCCCGTAGCGGATCGGCACCTCGGCGATCCGGAGCCCCCGGAGCACGGCCTCGATTTTCAACTCCTCGCTGAACGCCATCCCGTCCTGGTCCAAGTGGACGCGGTCGAGGATCTCGCGGCGGAACACCCAGAAGCCGCTCTGGCTGTCCTCGAGCGGCCCGCCGGGCATCTCCCGTAGGTAGCGGTGGTAGGCGACGCGCAGGAAGAGGTTCAGGATCCGGTTCCCGATCCGGTGCTCGGTCGTCATCGCGCGGCGGTCGACGAACGCCATCCGGTTCCCCGTCAGGAAATCGAGGTGCTCGTCGAGGAGGCGCCGCACGAGCGTCGGGATCGTCTCGACCGGATACGTCGCGTCCCCGTCCGCGGTCGCGATCACGTCGCCCTGGGCGGCCGCGAACCCGGTCTTGTAGGCCCGGCCGTAGCCCGGACGCGGTTCGACGAGCACCTGGGCCCCCTCGGCCTTCGCGATCGCGACGGTCGCGTCGGCCGAGGCCCCGTCGACCACGATCACCTCCCAGTCGATCGGGCCCGCGGCGAAGAGCGTGCGGTTCGCCCGCTCCGCGGCGGCGCGGAACGAGCGGAGCACGTGGCCGATCGACTCGGCCTCGTCCAGCGTGGGGACGACGAGCGACGCACGCATGGGTGCGCGTGCTAGGGTGCGACGACCGCTTAAGGCCGTCGCGCGCGTACGGCCCGCACGACCGCGCTCCCCGCGTCCCGAGCGACCGTCCGGCGCTGGGGGCGCTTCCCGACGACCGCCGACGTCGGGATCTGGGCGACCGGGCCCACGACCGCCGCGCTGTTCGAGGCGCTCGGGCTCGGCCTGTTCGCGCTGATCACCGACCGGTCCCGGGTCCGGCCCCGCGCGGAGCGCGCGGTCAGCGCGTCGGGCGCGGATCCGGCGGCGCTGGTCGTCGCCTACCTCTCCCAGCTGCTCCTGCTCCAGCAGACCGAGGGGTTCCTCGCGCGCGAGATCCGCGCGCGCCCGCTCGGCGATCCGCCGACCGCACTCGTCGCGAGCGTGACCGGCGAGGTGTTCGACCCGGCGCGCCACACGGCGCGGACCGAGGTCAAGGCCGTGACCCTCCACCGGCTCGCGATCGACCTCGAGCGCGGGCGCGCCCGGGTCATCGTCGACATCTAGGCCCGCGCGGTCACGGCATCCGGTCGACGACCGCCCGCAGCGCGGCCCCGGGCGCGGGCAATCGGCCGGCCTTCCCGAGGATCCGCTCGAGCGCCGCGACCGTGACCAGGAGGTCCGGCCAGTCGGCGATCCCCATGTGGCCGATGCGGAAGATCTTCCCCGTGAGCGCGCCCTGGCCGCCCTGGACGAGCACGTTGTACTCCCGCTCGAGGACCTTGCGGAGCTCCGGGTCGCCCATCCCGTCGGGGTTCCGCACCGCGGTGACGGTGTCGGACGCGTGCGCCCGGTCGGGGAAGAGCGAGAGCCCGAGCGCGTCGACCGCGCTCCGGGTCGCGTCGGCGAGCCGGTGGGTGCGCTCGAGCCGCCGCGCGAGGCCCTCCTCGCGCAGGAGCACGAGCGCCTCGCGGAGCGCGAGGAACAGGGGGACCGCCGGCGTCCACGGCGTGTCGTTCTTCTCGAGCGACTTCAGGTGGGCCGCGAGATCGAGGTAGAAGGTCCCCGGGTGGAGCGCGGCGACCGCGCGGTCGGAGAGGTGCACGAGCGCGAGGCCGGCGGGCGCGGCGAGTCCCTTCTGGCTCCCCGCGACGATCGCATCGATCCCCCAGCCGTCGAGGTCGACCGGGATCCCGGCGACCGCGCTGATCCCGTCCACGAGGAAGAGCGCGCCCGAGCGCCGCACCGCCGCCGCGATCGGGGCGAGGTCGTTCGCGAGCCCGACGCTCGTCTCGTTGTGCACGACGCAGACCGCGCCGACGTCGCCTGCCGCGAGCTCCGTCGCGACCGCGTCCGCGCCCAGCGGCTGGCCCCACGGGGCGGTGAGCGTCGTCACGCGGGAGGAGTACCTCCGGACGATCTGGTCGGTGCGCTCGCCGAAGTTGCCGTTCGAGAGGACGAGCGTGCGGCGGTCCCGCGGCACGAGCGCGGAGTAGACCGCCTCGAGGCCGGCGGTCCCGCTGCCGGAGAGGACGAGCTGGTGGCCCTTCGCGCCGAACAGCACCGGCAGGAGCTCGCGGATCTCGGCGACGATCCCGTGGAAGTAGTCGCCGCGGTGGTTCAACGACGGCATCGACATCGCGCGCAGGACGCGCGGGTGGATGCGGACCGGCCCGGCGATCAGGAACGTCGTCGTCTCGGGGTCGAACGTCACGGCCGGCCTCCCGGGGGCGGCGGGACGAGCGCGACCAGCGGCTCGCCCCGGAGCGCGCGCAGCACCTCGTCGACGATCTCGGCTCCGGCCCGCCCCTGGCCCTCGACGGTCATCGCGCCGACGTGCGGGGTGGCGATCACGTTCGGCAGCTCCACGAGTTCTCGGTGCACGGGAGGTTCCACCTCGAAGACGTCGAGCGCGGCCCCGGCCAGGCGGCCGGACTTCAGCGCGGCGAGCAGGGCGGCTTCGTCGACCAGCGGGCCGCGCGCGACGTTCACGAGGAAGGCGCCCGGCTTCAGCCGGGCGAACGCGCGCGCGTCGAGGAGGTGGTGGTTCTCCGCCGTCAGCGCCGCGTGGACGCTCAGGAGGTCCGAGCGGTCGAGGAGCGCGTCCCACGGCACGATCTCGGTGCGGTCGACCGCCGCCGGCACGAACGGGTCGTAGGCGATCGTCACCGCGCCGAACGGCGCGAGCCGGCGCGCGATCTCGCGCGCGATCCGTCCGTAGCCGACGAACCCGACGGTCTTGCCGAGCAGCTCGCGGCCGTGCGCGCTGCGCTCCCAGCGGCCGGCGCGGGTCGACGCGATCGCCGGGAGGAGCCCGCGGACCAGGAGCAGGTAGAACGCGACCGTCAGCTCGGCGACGCTCGCGGTCGCGGCCGTCGGCGCGTTCACGACGCGGATCCCGCGGGCCGCCGCCGCGGCCTGGTCGACGTTGTCGACCCCGACCCCGGCGCGCGCGATCAGCGTCAGCCGGGGCGCCCCACGCAGGAGGGCGGCCGTCACCTTCGTGCGGCTGCGGACGATCAGGATCTCGGCGTCCGCGAGCGCCGCCGGGAGGGTGGTGGGGTCGCCGCTCGCGTCGACGATCCGGCACGGACCGGCCCGCAGCCGCTCGAGCGCGGCCCGGTCGATCGGGTCGGCGACGACCACGAGCGGAGCCTCGGGCATCGCGGCCCCGACCCCCGACCGGGGGAAAACGGTTTGGTGCGGCGTCCCGAGTCGCGCCGCGGGGCGGGACGCTACGCGACCTTCGGGACCGCGGTCCGCTCGACCGCCGTCCGCACGATCTCCTCGCCGCGGACGCCCCGGATCCACGGTTCGGGCTTCACGAGCACGCGGTGGGCGAGCGCGGGGATCGCGAGGGCCTTCACGTCGTCCGGCAGCACGAAGTCCCGGCCGCCGAGCAGCGCGCGCGCCCGGGAGAGCTTCTGCAGCGCGAGCGAGCCCCGCGGCGACGCCCCGACCTCCACCCGGGCGTCGGCGCGCGTCGCGCGCACGAGGTCGACGATGTACCCCTCGACCGTCGGCTCGAGCTCGATGTCCTCGACCGCGCGCTGGAGGTCCTGGAACTGGGCGAGGGTCGTGACGCCCGCGACCGCCGCGTTCTCCTGCTTGCGCGCCCGGCGGCGCTCGAGGATCGAGCGCTCCTCCTCGGGGGACGGGTAGCCGACCCGCAGCCGGAGGACGAACCGGTCGACCTGCGCCTCGGGCAGGGGGTACGTGCCCTCGAGCTCGAGCGGGTTCTCGGTCGCGAGCACGAGGAACGGGCGGGGGAGCGGGTACGTCGACCGCTCGCTCGTGACCTGGAACTCCTGCATCGCCTCGAGCAGGGACGACTGGACCTTCGGCGGCGCGCGGTTGATCTCGTCGGCGAGCAGAACGTTCGTGAAGATCGGTCCCGGGCGGAACCGGAACTCCCCCTTCTGCGGGTCGAGGATCTCGCTGCCGGTGATGTCGTGCGGCAATAGGTCGGCCGTGAACTGGATCCGCTGGAACGCGAGCCCGAGCGCCGCCGCGAACGACTTCGCCATCAGCGTCTTGCCGAGCCCGGGCAAATCCTCGATCAGGATGTGGCCGTCCGCGACCAGGCCCGTGAGGATCGTGTCGAGCGCGTCGTTCCGGCCGACCACCGCCGTGGCGACCGCCGCCCGGATCGTCTCCGCCACGCCGCGGGCCTCCTCGCTCTTCATCCGAACCCTCCGCCCCGCGAGCCCCTTCCCCTATAAGGGCCGGCGGCGGGCCGGGCCCGCCCCCGTGTGCCCCGGCCCTAACGATCCGCGTCACGGTAGGCGATCGCCCTCTCGGCGGTCTGACCCGGACCGGGGGTGTCGGACACCGGGGTTGTCCTCACGTCATCCTCGGCGGACGACCCGTCCGCGTTGAGTCGAGAGGGACCCTTCGACGGTACCCGGGCGCGGCCGAGGGGCCGCACCGTCCGGCGCACCGGCCGGCCGCCCTATACGGTTTCTGCCGCGTCGCGGTCGAACAGCCCGGGGCGGGCCGCGAGGAACGCGAGCGCGACGACCGCCGCGACCGCGAGCCCGCCCGCCACCCCGAGGGACGCCGCCGAGGACGGCAGGAGGTCGCTCGACGCCCACGCGATGCCGACCCCGAGCGCGGGCACGGCCCACTCGACCAGCCCCCGCGTCGGGCCGGCCGCCGGGCGGTACGGGTCGTCGGCCAGCCACGCGACGAACACCACCCCGCCGACCCCGACGAACAGGACCGGCACCCCACCGACCGGGGCGGAGGCGGCGAGGGCCCCGAGCGCGACGAGGACCGGCACCGGGAACGCCGAGCGGACCCGGGGCCATCGGACCCCGCGCAGCCCGACCCCGGCGGCGATCCCCGCCGCGGCGATCAGGAACGCGAGGGCCGTCGGCAGGACGCTCTCGTACGCGATCGCGGCGGCCGCGACCGCGAGGACCGGCAGGGTCGGGCCGAGCGGGGAGCGGACGTTCCCGCCGGCGGTCGCGCTCACCAGCCCCTCCCGATCCGGCCCGGCCGGCGGAGGAGCTCGACCAGGCCGCCGACCGTCCAGTAGTCCTCCCAGTCGACCACGGGGGCGTCCCGCCAGGTCTGGGCGATGCGCCGGCGGCGCAGGAGGTGGGCGATGCGGGTGATCAGCTGCCCGTCCTCGCCCGACGAGAACTCGGACTCGATGATCAGCGGGAGCGGCGACGGGCTCAGGACCACCACGGGAAAACCGCGCCGGCGCACGAACGGCACCAGATGGGCCGACGCCTCGTCCGCGAGGCTCGACAGGAGGATCGTCGTCACGCCCGGCGGGAAGTACCGGCGCAACGCGACCGCGCACCGCTCCGACGGGCCGGGCGCGGTGGTCATCCGGGCGGCGAGCAGCGCGCGGCGGATCCGCAGCCGCTGGGTCCGCCCGCCCGCGAGCGGCACCGCGTCCAGGAACTCCCCGTAGATCGCGAGGCCGACGCGCGCGCGCTCGCGCAGGAACGACTCCGAGATCCCGTGGGCGGCGGCCAGCGCGAGCGAGAACAGCTGCGCATCGACCCAGGGGCCGAGGCTCGACGGCCGCGCGTCGATCAGGATCAGGACGTCCCCGGTCCGTTCGACCCGGAACTCGTTCGCGAGCAGGCGGCCCGCGCGGGCGGTCGCCGTCCAGTTGATCCGGCGCGGCGGCTCGGTGGGGGTCGCCTCGCGGATCCCGAAGAACTCCCCGCTCGGGCCGACCCCGCGGGAGATCGTCTCGCCCGGCAGGGCGATCGTCCGCTCGAGGTGGACCGAGCCGATGCGCACCAGCTCCGCGGGGAAGCGCTCGACGAGCAGCGTCGGCGGGTCCTGGTAGACCGACCGCTCGACCAGGTCGGCCGGGTCCCGCCAGCTGACCCGCGGCGGAGGCACCGGGACGACCAGCGGCTCGGGCGCGGTCCACGCGAGGGCGAACCGGATCGTCCGGGCGTCGCGCTCGATCCGGGCCGGCGCCCGCGCGACGAGCCCGGGCGGCACGGGGAACTGCACGACGATGTCCCGCGCGTCGGTCGGCGCCTCGAACCCGAGGGTCCCCGTGACGTCAACGTCCCGGCCCGTACCGCCGATCTGCCAGTCGACCGCGGCACGGGGTGACGCACGGGGTCCGAGGAGCCCGGCCGCGATCGGCGCGAGGAGCAGCGGGACCGCGAGGAAGAGCGGCGCGGGGTTCGGGATCGCGAGCCCGGCCCCGACGAGCGCGACCCCGGCCCCGAACAGGAGGTACGCACGGGGCCGCCAGCGGAAGGTCGACGGGCGCTGCCCTCGCGCGCTCACGCGCGGACCTCCAGGTCGTCGAGGCGACGGCGGACGTACTCCCGGAAGTCCGAGCGGGAGAGCGACGTGATCTCGGTCATCTCGCGGTTCGTCCGGCCGGGGAGCTCGGGGGTCGGGCCCATCCGCTCGATCCGGTCGAGCGTCGCGACGATCTCCTCCCGGCCGAGGCGGCCGGAGCGGAAGCCGAAGCGGAAGAGGTAGACGTCCCGCTCGATCGGACGCTCGGGCGCGGGCGGCTCCTCGGCCCGGGCGTCGAACCAGGCTCCGAGGAAGAGCCACCCCGCGGCGATCACCGCCGCCGCGGCCGCCGGGGCCGCGAACGCGAGGTTCTTGCCCGCCCAGACCGCGATGCCGGTCGCCGCGAGCGCGGCGCCGATCAGCAGTCCCGCCACCGTGGGGTTCATGAGGGGGGCGGGAGCCGCTCGAGATCCTCCAGCGCCTGCGCGATCGCCTCGCGCGCCCGGCCCGCGGCCTCGGGACCCATCGGATGGGTCGAGTACCGCGCCTCCTCGAACAGGCGCGTCAGCGTCTCGGCCGCGGACGCCCGGATCCCGAGCCGAACGAGATGGAGGACCCGGATCTCCTCGGGCGTGTCGACGTCGACCCCGCCGACGATCGGGGCGACCCGCGCGAGCACGGTGCCGTAGAGCGCGATCACGACGTCGCGGGGTCCCGACCCCTGCTCGAGCGCCCGCGCCGCGGTGACGAGCGCCGCGTGCATCTCCTCGACCTCGGCCGGGCGGGGCGCCCGGGACCGGCCGTCGTGCTCCCGGTGCTTCCAGGCGCCGAGGGCCCGCGGGACCGCGACCGCCCCGACCACGAGCGCGACCGCGGCGACCACGGCGAAGAGCGTCCACGCGGGGGCGTGCAGGTTCACGAGCGTGCCGCCGGGACCGATCAGACCGCCGCTGCCGTTCGACGGGGGCGACGAGCCCCCGCCGCCGGTCGTGGTGTTGCCGCCGCCGCCGAGCAGGAAGCCGCCGCCGGCACCGCCGACCACCTGCAGCACGACGACGAACAGCACGCCGACCAGGAGGATCAGGAGGGTCGTCACGACCATCCGCCCGCCGATCGCGGCCGTCGAGGCGCCGAGCCGGATCCAGAGGAGGACGCCGACGACCGCCCCGAACACGGCGAGGAACGCGGCCTCGAGCCCCCAGACCGGGATGATCACCTCGGAGTCGGGGCCCGAATGGAAGGCGGGCGCCGTCGCGGCCCCCGCGATCAGGCTCGCCGCGGCCCCGATCGCGAGCGCGACGAGGAGGACCACCACCAGCACCGGGGACACGCGCGGGGAGGCAGCGGCAGCGGTCATCGGCCCTCCATCGTGATAATCGGGGAAACCCCGATAAGGCTATCCGGGGCTATCCGCCCGAGGGCGGCCCGGCCCCGGGGGGCGCGGGCGGCGCGCGCGACAGGAGGTAGAAGCTCCGTCGCTCGTGTTCGGTCGAGATCACCGCGAAATCGTCGACGACGTAGCCGAGGTCGGCCGCCGCCCGGAACGCATCCCGGCTCGCGTGCCTCCAGCGCCGGAGCGACTTCGGCTCGTGCTGCCGCACGAGGTCGAGGTCGAACGGGATCTCGAGGTGCGCCTCGGCCCCGGTGGGCTCGGCGACCGCGCGCGGCACCCGGATCCCGCTCTCGCCGGGCTCGGTCTCCACGATCGCCGTCGAGCGCTCCCACCGCTGCCGCGCGGCCTCGGGGGAGGCCGGCGGACCGGCCATCCGCGCCTCGACCGCCGGCGACGCGATCGACCACACCGCGCGCATCCGGTCGGTCTCGATCCCCAGGTTCAGCGCGTCGGCGAGCTGGCCGTAGTAGTGCGGGTAGTACCGGTCCGGCCGGGCCCCGAGCTGGTGCACCTCGAGCCAGGCGGTCCGGCTCTGGAGCGGGTCGAACGCCCACCGGATCTCGGCGAGGCCGAGCTTCAGCACCTCGTCCCGCTGGAACGACTTCAGCTGGAATCCCAGACGATGGTTCCGGTACTCGGGTCGGACCGCGGTCAGGTGGGAGTAGTGGTAGAGGGTCGTCCCGTCCCATCCGATCAGCGACGCCGCGAACCCCGCGAGGTAGATGTCGGCGAATGCCCCGAGGACCAGTCCGCCGTTGTCCTGGAGCGCGCGCAGGAGGGGGACGGGGAGCGGGGGACTGGTCGCGTCCGGCCCGTAGAGCGCCCGCTCGACCTCCTCGACCTGGCGGAACTCCTCGGGCTTCTCGAGGCGTCGGAACCGGAAGGCCTCCGACCGCCCGTTCGATCGCGGACCGGCCACGCCGGCGAGGACCGGCGGCGCGCTACTTAACCCGGACGCGCGGGGCCTACCGGCGCACGCGGAGCTCGACCCGCTTCGTCTCGTAGCGGACCTCGTCCGTAGGCGTCAGCTCCCAGAGGAGCTCCTCGATCTCGGGGATGTTGCGGAGGAACTCGGCCTTGCTCTTCGTGAGCATGAGGTGCTCGAACTTCCGGCGGGCGACGTAGTACGACCCGGCGAGGTACGCCCCCGCGATCACGACGATCGGTCCGACGACCACGAACACGAGGTTGTAGTTCGCGGTCGGCGTGCTGGTGGCGGTGTTGATCGCCGAGAACGGCCAGGAGTTCGCGAGCGGCGTGAAGAACCCGAGCGCGAGCACCGTGAGCAGGAGCCCGACCGCGAGCACGAAATCCGAGATCCACGCGCGGTAGGCCCGGGCCCCGCGGCGCAAGCGACGGCCGAGCGGGGTCGGCCCCGCCGAGGACGACATCCGGACCGCGGGAGGCCGCTCGGCTTAAGAAACTACTCTAGACGGTCGTCCCCGCCCGGGTCCGCCCGGTGGTCCGTGCGCCCGTACGCGGGCGGGACCGCCCGGGCGGGAGGCGCCGCGCCCGCGCTGGGTGGCGGGATCGTCTCGAGCATCGGCCGCAACCGGTGGTAGACGAGCAGCCCGCCGGCCAGCGCGACGAGGACCGCGGCGTACGCGACCGTCTCGGCCTCGGCCGAGCCCAGGCCCGAGAGCGAGCCGACGCCGAGCACGAAGAACCCGAACGCGCCGAAGATCGCCCCGGGGAGCGGCCCCCCGCCCTTGCGGCCGGCGGGCTCCGACGGGGGCAGCGAGAGGAGCGCTCCGGCGACCTCGAGCATCAGGATCGCGATCGACTCGACCAGGACGAGGACGATCCCGTGCCAGGTGAGGACCGGCCCGGCGAGGTACTGCGCGACGATCGCGAGCGAGAAGATGCCGGCGATGCCGGCGCGGTAGCCGAGTGCGTAGAACGGGCCCGAGTCCCCGACGCCCCAGTAGTGCGAGCGGAGGAGCGCCCACTGCGCGAGCTCGGTCCCCCCGACGAGGGCGGCGAGGAAGATCGCGGCGCCCGGGAGCGCGGCGTTCGACATCGACGAGAGGAACAGGAGGAACGCGACCGCGAGCGGGATCCCGACGAAGAGCCCGGCGGTGTAGCCGAACACCTCCCGCCGCTCGTCGAACCGGGTCTCGGAGACCTGGGGGGTCGCGAACCGCCCGATCTCCCCGTAGACGAACCCCCCCGAGATCAGCACGCCGACGAGCGCCCCGAGCGAGAGACCGAGATCGACGACCATGGTCAGTCGATCCGGCGGCCCGCGGCGAGGAAGCCCGTGTGACCGAGCATCTCGAACGACGGCCGGGTCCCTCCGTCCCCGACGTGGAGCGCGCGCTCCCAGACCTCGAGCGCCCGGACCTCGTCAAAGCCCGCCGCGCGCAGCGCCTGCACCGTGCGCTCGAGCTGGTTGTACGTCGGGGTGTACGTCGCGACGTGGCCGCCCGGGACGAGGGCCGCGCGGGCCGAGTCGAGGACCGCCCACGGCTCGGGAAGGTCGAGCACGACGCTCGTCACGCCGCTCACGTCGATCCCGTCCCGCGCGACATCGCGTTCGCGGAACGCCACCCGGGCCGCGAGGCCGGCCCGCGCCACGTTCGCCCGCGCCGCGTCCAGGAAGTCCCGGCGCCGGTCGAACGTCGTCACGCGTCCGTGCGGGCCGACCGCGAACGCGAGCGCGATCGTGAGGGCGCCGCTGCCCGCACCGGCCTCGGCGACGCGGCCCCCCGGGGCGACCCCGCCGAGGAACATCAGTTCGAGCGCGTCCTTCGGGGTCACGATCTGGGCGCCCCGACGGACCCCGCCGAGGAGGTCCGCGAGGGAGGGCCGCACGATCCGGTAGCGGGTCCCGAGCCATTCGACCGCCGCGCCGGGCGGCGCCCCGATCTGGGCGCCGAGGTCGATCGCCGCGTCCTCGCCCACGCGGACCGGACCGTGGGCGAGCGGGACGAGGACCGTGGGCCGCCCGCGCGCTTTGAGCGCGACGGTCTCGCCCTCCTCCCAGCGGTCCTCGCGGGCGCCGTCCACGGTCATCCGGACCGCTCCACGGGAGACGCTCGGTAATAACCCGTCGGCCCGGTCGGCCGACGCGGCCGGCCGTGGGGCGCCGGCACGACGGGCCGTGCGCGGGATTCCCCGGGGACCCGCCGCCCGAGGGGAGGGTGGCATTTTAAACTCGGAGCGGTGCTCGGGGTCTCCCGGGCCGTTCGAACGCGGGGCCCGCGACCGAGGGTCCGACGATCGAGGGTTCGGAACGGATTTCACCGTGCGGGCATAGTGTAGTCTGGTCATCACATAGGCTTGCCAAGCCTATAACCCGGGTTCAAATCCCGGTGCCCGCATCCCGACCCTCGGCACCGCGGGGCGTCCGGATCGCCGAACCACGAGGACCGCGCCCGGAGGCGATCGCCGAAACGTTTGAGAGGAGGGAGTGATACCCCGCCGATGGCTCGCGTCCGACACGTTCGCGTCTCTCGGGGGCGCTACTTCGAGTACGTCTCGCAGGGCACGGGGCCGGCGACGCTGCTCGTCCACCCGGGGGGTCCCGGGCTCACGTACCACTACCTGCGGGGTCTGCTCCACCTCGCGAACGCCCACCTCCGCGTCGTCCTGTTCAATCCGCGGGGGGTCGGGCACAGCTGGGCCCCGCGATCGCCGCGCGAGTACACGCTCGAGGCGATGGCCGAGGACGTGGATGCGATCCGTCGCGCGCTCCACATCTCGGAGCTGCACCTGCTGGGCTACTCGGCGGGCGGGTTCGTCGCGCTCGAGTACGCCCACCGATACCAACGCCACCTCACCTCGCTCATCCTCTGCGGCACGGCCGGCAGCGCCGAGGAGCTGCGCCAGTCGAACCGGATGGCGCTCGCGGTCGCCGCGCCCCGCCGCCGGCAGCGCGTGCGCGAGCTGACCCGGTTGAAGGCGTTCGACTCGCCGGAGTACCAGCGCCTGGTCGAGGAGATCTTCGGGCCGTTCCAGACCCGGTTCTTCCGGGGAACGTCGCGGGACTGGAAGGCGACGAAGCTGAACCCTTCGGTCTACCGCGCGATGGTGACCCGCTCCGGGGACGAGTTCGCCGTGGACGGGACCCTCGCGAAATGGGACGGCCGGCGCTACTACTCGAAGATCGAGGTCCCGACCCTGGTCGTGGTCGGGCGCTACGATTTCTTCCTGACCCCCTCGGTCGAGATGTCGGAGCGGATCGAACCCGCGCACCTTCGGGTGCTGCAACGGAGCAGCCATCGGGCGATCCTCGAGCAGCCGAAGGAGTTCCTCGGCACGATCCGCGAGTTCCTCGAGGACGTCACCGGCGGGTGACCTCCGCTCGGGAAGGGACGCCGTCGCCGCCCGCGCGGGGCCGAGGTCCCGCCGGTCGAGGGTACGGGTGATCGGTGGTCCCCTCGCGACGGACTTAAGCCGAGCCGCTGTGCGCATCCCCGTGCAGCACGGCGCCCCCCCGCCGGGCGAACCGGTCGTCGTCGGCGAGGACGTCTGGAAGATCTACGGGAGGGGGGACACCGAGGTCCGCGCGCTCGCGGGCATCTCGCTGTCGATCCGTCGCGGCGAGGTCGTGGCCGTGATGGGACCCTCCGGGTGCGGCAAGACGACGTTCCTGAACTGCTTCTCGGGGCTCGACGACATCAGCCGGGGCCGCATCGAGATCGAGGGGGTCGAGCTCCAGGGCCTCCCGGACCGTCGGAAGAGCGAGTTCCGCGCGCGCCGGATGGGCTTCGTGTTCCAGTCCTACAACCTCCTGCCGGTCCTCTCGGCGGCGGAGAACGTCGAGCTCCCGCTTCTGATCTCGGGCACGCCGGCGCGCGATGCCCGCGCGCGGGCCCTCGAAATCCTCGAGGAACTCGGACTGGGCGAGCGCACCGGATTCCGCCCCGCGGAGCTCTCGGGGGGCCAGCAGCAGCGCGTCTCGCTCGCGCGGGCGCTGGTCGCGAACCCGGCGATCGTCTGGGCGGACGAGCCGACGGGGAACCTCGACGCGGAGGGCACGAACGAGGTCATCGCGCTCCTGCGGGACCTCAACCGACGCTTCCGCCAGACGATGGTCGTCGTGACCCACAACCCCGACGTCGCCGCCGCCTGCGACCGAACGCTGAAGATGCACGACGGACGCCTCGTGACCTGACGGGAACCCCGTGGCGTCCGTCGTCGCGCTCCTGCTGCTCGGCCTCCTCGTCTTCGCGGTCGCGACCGCGATCCTCGCCGCGCGAGAGCGGGTGCCGTGGCGGATCGCGATGCGCAACCTCCGACGGGGGCGCTGGCGGACGGTCCTCATCGTGCTCGGCCTCCTGGTCGGCACCGCGATCATCTCCGGCAGCCTCGTGATCAACGACACGGTCACGACCGTCGAGACGCACTTCGTCTACGTCGCCTACGGCTTCACGGACGAGGCGATCTACAACACGTCCGTCGCCCAGGGCAACGCGCCCTACGCCTACTTCCCCTACGGGGTGTACGCGGCGATCGCGAACCGAACCCCCGCCGAGCCCTTGATCGCCGGGACGACCCCCGAGATCGTCGCGTCCGGGAGCGTCGACGATCGGACGAGCGGAGTGCCCGAGACCGGCGTCCAGATCGTCGGGGTCGACGCGAACGCGAGCGCGTGGCTCGGGACGTTCACCTATGACAATGGGTCCACGACCCCGGGGCCCGGGGCCGGCGAGGTCCTGCTCGACGACCAGCTCGCCGCCAACCTGGGTGCGCGGGCCGGGGACGAGGTCGTGCTCTACGGCACGACGAGCGAGCCGCTCCGCGTGCAGGGGATCGTGGAGGACGACACGCGCGGCGGATTCCTCAGCCAGAACAGCGCGTTCGTCTCGCTCGCGACCGCCCAGGCGGTCCTGAACCGGTCGGGGCAGCTGAACTTCATCGCGGTCACGAACGTCGGCTCGCTCACCGCCGGGGTCGCGCACACCGACGCGGTGATGGCGTTCCTGAACCAGACGCTCGGGGACCTCGGCCGGCCGGCGGGTCTCGCCGCGGTCCCGTTGCTCCAGGAGAACCTCGCGAGCGCGGTCGCCACGAGCCAGTCGCTCACGACGCTGTTCCTCGTCCTCGGGCTCTTCTCGATCGTCGCCGGGGCCCTGCTGATCGTCGGGATCTTCCTCACGCTCGCCGAGGAGCGCCAGGGCGAGATGGGCACGCTGCGCGCGGTCGGCCTCGATCGCCGGGGCCTCGTCTACCTCTACTTCTTCGAGGGCACGATCTACGCCGCGTTCGCGGCCTTCGTGGGGACGCTGGTCGGGGTGCTCGTGGGCTACGGTCTCCTCCTCACGTTCAGCCGGACCCTCGCGGCGACCGCCTCCGTGGCGGTCGAGACCGCCTTCCTCGAGTCGTTCACGGTCACTCCGGCCAGCCTCGGGACGGCCTACGTCCTCGGCTTCTCGCTCACGATCGTGACGATCGTGGCGACCAGCGCCCGGGTCAGCCGGCTGAACATCGTGCGCGCGCTCCGCGCGATCCCCGAGCCGCCGCCCGCGCGCCGCGTGTACACCTACCTCGCCTACGTCGGGGCAGCGCTCGTGCTGGTCGGGGGCCTCCTGTTCGTCCGCTCGCGGACCGGCACGGGCGACGTCTCGTACCCGCTGATCAGCCTCGCGCTCGCGATCCTCGGCGCGGGGCTGGTCGCCTCGCGCTTCGTCCGGAACCGCTACGCGTTCAGCGCGGTCGGCGTCCTGCTCCTGATCTGGGGCGGCGCGGTGCAGCTGCACCACGACGTGCTGGGCACGGCCCACTCCGGCACGATCTTCGCGGTCTTCGTCGAAGGGGTCATCCTCGTCCTCGGCGCGGTCCTCCTGTTCGTCTTCGACTCCGACCTCGTGGTCGCCGGGCTCGCGCGGCTCGCCGGCCGGCGCGGTCGGTCCGTCGTCGTGGTCCGGGTCGGGCTCGCCTACCCCCGGCGGCGGCCGACCCGCAGCGCGGTGAACTTCACGATCTTCGCGATGGTGATCTTCACGGTCGTCCTGATCTCGGCCTACGGGAACGGGGAGACCGCCGCGATCTCGAACTCGATCGCGAGCGAGTCCGGCGGCTACACGTTCTTCGGGTACAGCCCGTCGCCGATCGCGAACGTCTCGGCGCAGATCGCGAACAACTCGACCCTCGCGGCGGAGATCGCGCTCGCCCTGCCGATCGTCTACGGCTCGGTCGCCGCCCGGCCGGCCGGGTGGAACGGCCCGTGGTACGGCGCGATCTACGCGGCCCCGACGTCGGCCCCCGACGGGCGGACCTTCTACGCGACGAACACCTACAACTTCACCGCGACCTGGCACGGGATGACGGCCGCCCAGGTCTGGGACGACCTCGCGACCAACGCGTCCGTGGCGGTCGTCGACTCGGCATGGCAGCCGACCGCGAGCACGCTCGGGGCGGCCGCGCACCCGACGGTCGCGCTGGGCGGCGCGCTGCCGATCGAGAACGTCGCCTCGGGGGCGCGGACGAACGTGACGGTCATCGCCTACCTCGGCCAGGAGTTCCTCGCGGGGATCTTCGTCAATCCCGCGGCCGCGGCGGCGATCGGCTACACCGGGTTCCAGGGATTCCTGTTCCGCGTGGCCCCCGGGGCCTCGACCGCGACCGCCGGCCAGGACCTCAAGCGCGCGTTCCTCCCCGACGGCCTCCAGCTCGTCAACATCGTCGCGACGATCGAGCGCTCGCTCGAGACCCTCCAGGCGTTCATCGGACTCCTCGAGATCTTCGTCGCGCTCGGGCTCGCGGTCGGGATCGCGGGCATGGGGATCGCCGCCCTGCGCGCGGTCGCCGAGCGGCGGACGCAGATCGGCATGCTGCGCGCCGAGGGATGCACGCGCGGGATGATCCTCGGCGCGTTCCTGGTCGAGTACTCGTACGTGACCCTGTTCGGCGTGGGGGTCGGCACCGGGCTCGCGCTCTGGCTGTACTACGACGCCACGGCGGCGAGCCCCGGCGGGCAGCTCGGGACGTTCGTGATCCCGACCGGGACCGTGATCGCGATCGCGCTGGTCGCCTACCTCCTCACGCTCGCGGCGATCGGCGGTCCGTCGTGGAAGGCGGCGACCCTCCCGCCGGCGGAGGCGGTCCGGTACACGGAGTGACCTGCCGGGCCCCGGACGAAGGTAGAAATCCCGGCCCGGCGTTCCCGGCGCGGCCCGAAGGCCCGGGAGTCCGATGAAGTGCGAAGGGTGCGGCAAGGGACTGGACGACGACGCGAAGTTCTGCGGCGGGTGCGGTCGCAAGGTCGGCTCCGCCCAGCACGCCGTCGGGGAGACGAAGGTCGTGACGGGAAAGATCGGCCGGGGGATCGTGAGCGGGGTGAAGACCCTCGGGGCCGACGTGAAGAAGGCCACCAAGAAGAAGGGTGGGACCACCGCCGAACCTCCGCCCCCGCCCCCTCCGCCGCCCCCGCCTCCGCCGCCTCCCTGAGGCGGCGGCGGGGCCGACGCGCCAACCGGCGTCGTGCGAACGACTAAGCGGGGCCCGACGCCTTGTACGGGCATGGCCGACGGCGCGCCGGAGGAGTCCGCCCTCGACCCGAAGCGCGTCGTGCGGGAGGGGTGGAACCGGGTCTCGACGATCTATCGGCCGCCGGGCGCGACCGCCGACGCCTTCGATCACACGAACGCCGACTACCGGGAGTGGCTGGCGCCGTTCTTCCGCCGCCTCCCGCCCGGCACCGAGGTGCTCGATCTCGGCTGCGGGTGCGGGGTGCCCGAAGCGCAGATGCTCTCGGCGCGGTTCCGGCTCACCGGCGTCGACATCTCCGACGTGCAGATCGAGCGGGCCCGGGGGCTGCTCCCCGAGGGTCGGTTCGTCCGCGCCGACATGACCCGCGTCGCGTTCCCGACCGAGTCGTTCGGAGGGGTCGTCTGCCTCTACGCGCTGATCCACGTCCCGCTCGCGGAGCAGCCGCGGCTGCTCTCGGACATCTACCGCTGGCTCCGCCCCGGAGGGCTCTTCCTCGTGACGACCGGCGCGAGCGCGTGGACCGGGGTCGAGGAGGGCTGGCTCGGGTCGAACGCGAAGATGTACTGGAGCCACGCGGACGAGCGGACGTACGAGCAGTGGCTCCGGGACCGGGGGTTCCGGACCCTCCATCGGTCGCTCGTGGCAGAGGGCGGGACCCACCACGCGCTCTTCCTCGTCCAGCGCCCGGGGGTCATCGAGCCCCCGCCGCCGGTCGCGGCCGCCCCCGCGACGGCCCGGGCCCCCGGAACGGACCCGCGGGCGGGCTCGGCCGTGCTCGCAAAGTAGAATCTAGCCGAACGCGTTGCCCGGCCGGTCGCGGGCTCCCGTCCAGGGAGGCCGCCCGGGGGACCGAGTGCCGGAGTCGGACATCGCCCGCACCGCGCTCAAGTTCGTCAACGAGGTCAACCGGCACGACGTCGAGAGCCTCGTCGCGATGCTCTCCGACGACCACCTGTTCGTCGACGGGCTCGGCCAGGAGCTCCGGGGGCGGGACCGCCTGCGGGAAGCGTGGCGGGCGCACTTCGCGCGGTTCCCGGACTACCACCTCGCGGTCAAGGAGTGGTTCCAGAACGGCCGGGTCGTCGCGATGTTCGGCACCGCGAGCGGAACGTTCGCGATCGGGAGCGAGCTGCCGGCCGAGAACCGCTGGACGGTCTCCGGAGCGTGGCGGGCGGTCGTGCGCGACCGGTTGATCTGCCACTGGCAGGTCTACGC
>JASHQY010000015.1 GCA_030038885.1 Thermoplasmata archaeon
GCTCGACGAGCTCGCGCGTTCGGCGCTCCCCGCCCTCCCGCGCTCCCGCAACGGCGGGACCGTCCGCACGGTACCCGCCCCCCGACCGCTGCACATCGTCATGGTCGGCTGGGAATGGCCGCCGCACCACACGGGAGGGCTCGGGGTCCACTGCTTCGAGCTCTCGAGGGAGCTCACGCGCCTGGGCCACCGGATCACGTTCCTGACCCCGTTCGGCGGGGAGCTCACCCCGGTGCGGGGCGTGACGTTCCGCCACCCGGGCGAGACGTCCGGGGCGGCGCCCCCCGAGTTCCCTCCGGCGTACTGGACCGGAGGGACCCCCGACAGCCCGTTCGTCGACGCGATGGACGGCTACAACGCGTGGACCGCGCAGATCGCCGGGCTCCCGCGCGTGGACGTCGTCCACGTCCACGATTGGTTCGGCACGATCGGGGCGGCCGCGCTCGCGCGCCGGCTCCGGGTCCCGCTCGTGATGACCGTCCACTCGACCGAGTACGACCGCTCGCTCGGCCACCCGTGGGACCACATCCTCTCCCGCGAGCAGGCCGGGATTGACGCGGCGGCCCGGGTCATCGCGGTGAGCCGCCACCTCCGCCAGCAGCTGATCGACCGCTACCACGCCGATCCGGATCGGGTCCGGGTGATCTACAACGCGGTGCGCCCGTCCCAGCGTCTCGAGCACATCGATCCCACGAAGCGCGTCGTGCTGTACGTCGGGCGGCTCGCGGCGATGAAGGGCGTCGACACGTTCCTGCGCGCCGCCGCGCGCCTCGTCCCGACGTTCCCCGACGTGCTGTTCGTCATCGCCGGCGAGGGTCCGGAGTACTCGCGGCTCCTTCACCTTGCCGCCGAGCTCGGGATCGGCGACCACGTGATGTTCCTCGGGAAGGTCAGCGACGACGAGCGGGAGGTCCTACTCGCGGGGAGCTCGGTCTTCGTCCTGCCGTCGGTCGTCGAGCCGTTCGGCATCGCCGCGCTCGAAGCGATGGCCGCGGGGGTCCCGACGATCGTCTCGAAGACCAGCGGGGTCGCGGAGATCAGCTCGGGAGCCTTCCAGGTCGACTTCTGGGACGCCGAGGAGTTCGCGAGCCGCATCGCCGAGCTGCTCGAGTACCCGACGCTGCGCGCGGCGATGGGCGAGCAGGGACGCTGGGAGGCGCTGCGCGAGGGTTGGCCCGAGCGGGCGCGGGAGACCGTGGGGGTGTACCTCGAGGCAATGAATGCTCGCGGTCGGGGGCCTTGAGGCTCGTCGTCGCTCCTCCGAAGCCAGAGTAGGGAACGTCGCGTGGAGGTGCATTCGAGCCACGGGACGATGCACCAAGGGTCCCGACGTGAGTGAGCACCCTCGTGAGACGACGGGGGTCGTGCCGATCTTCCTCTCCCGGAAGCGACGCGGGAGACGGGCCAAAGACCACACCAATCTTCTCCGGCCACTAGGATAAATAACCTCAGCCACTATTCTTGCCGAGTCCTAGGGGCCCACCGGAGATGGTCGATGAGTAAGCCGGATCCGTTGCCGGTACTTCGCGGGAAGGACGCGAAGAGCCTGCACGCCAAGCTCGAGGAACCGACCGCACGTCCGGAGGCCAAGACGCTCTTTGCCGGCGCGCTGACGGAATACCGCGCCGCCGAGGCCCGAGCCCGTCGAAGGCGCGTCGACGGGTAGACCCGATGGCTGGGGAGCACCCGTTCTCCTCATCGGTGCAAATCGACCGCGACCTGCTATCGTACACCCCGTTCAAAGAGAAGGGCCGACGCGTCAAGGAGTTCGATTCCGGCGAACCCGAGCTGGACAGGTTCCTGACGTCGGAAGAGGTCGAGGAGTACGAACAGGACCGTCTCGGGGCTACGACCCTCGTCTACTATCAGGGCGATCTCGTGGCGTTCTACACGATCGGTACCGACTCACTCCGTTTGGAGTACATCGACGAGAAGAGGCTCTCGGGCAAGCACTGGAAAGAGGGCCACCGCGTTATCGAGTCCCTGCCGTCGCTCAAGATCGGTCGGCTCGCCACGGACCGACGTTATCAGAACCAAGGAATCGGCCGACTCTTGGTGCGACGGATCGGCGCCATCGCGTACACTCTCCCGACCGCAGTACGGCTGCTCACTGTCAACTCCAAGCCGACGTCGGTGGACTTCTACCTCAAGTGCGGATTTGAGTTCGCGCGCCTCACCAAACCGGAGCGACGACGAGAGAACCGCACGATGTACCTCGACGTGTTTGGAATCATCGACCAAATGAAGGCCGAGACCGTCGAATAGCGGCGGCCGATCCCCGTCCGTCCACCGGTACCATGTCGGCTGCCCACGGCGAGTTTCCTGCGGGCTCTCGCATCGCGTCGGGCAAGCTCTCAACCGGGGAGCGAGCGATCCGCCACGCTTCGTTCCGTCCCTTCCCCCGCCGTGCCATCGATGAGGTTCGTGCAGCTCCATCGGCCCCAGCGTAGCCGCCCGTCCCGCATCGAATCGTCGGGAAGTTCCTGCACGATGTTCCGGCCCGCGGGCCGTAAGCGTCTCACGTCCTTGGGGCTCGGCCAGTCGCGTCACGACCGCTGTGGCCTTCCGCAGGATCGCGCCCAGGAACCGCTGACGGCTGGTCGTTCTTGCGGGTTCGGGCCGGTACCGCAATCATCGGAGGCCCGTTCTCAAACCGACTCGAGCACCCGCCGATGTCCGCTCGGGTCTCGCACCTGGGTCCCTCCGAGGCATCCCCGCGCCCGAGGGCTCCGATCCGCACGCCGGACGTCGCAAGGGTTAGGACCCGCGCACGGTACGGGAGCGCGAGGGTCTCGATGAATCGCTGGACTGCCCCCTGCGTCGCAACCTTTCGGCCCGCGAGGTTCGTGGGCTCCGTGCCGGCAGGCGGAGCACGCGGGTCCCCGACGCCGCCGACCCGGGTGCGGGCGAGGATCGGCTCGACGGTGCGCCGCGCCCAAGGGGCGTACGCCCGTCGGCCACGACCCTGCTTCCCGGGCCGGAAGACGCGGTCGTCGAGCCGCTCGAAGCCGAGTGGACCCGGGGACGCCACTCCGCATTCTCCCTCCGAAGGCCGCAACTTTCTGCGGCAGCGTTCGAGCTGGTCATCCTGCGTCGGCCGGATGCCTTCGAGTGTTTCTTGCCGTCGTCCGAGCCACCTTCGGACTCGCGCAGGATCGTCCCTCATGTCGACTCAGGTCGACCCGTGCCGGGCGGCAATCCTCACTCTGTGACATGAAGATCGTCCTGTACCTCCACATGCATCAGCCGTGGCGGCTCGCCCGGTTCCGCTACCTCGACCTCGGCTCCGGACGCTCCTACTTCGACGTCGAGCGCAACCTCGGGATCTTCCGCGGGATCGCCGAGCGGTGCTACCGGCCGACCCTCGACCGGCTGCTGCGCGCGCTCGAGACGCATCCGGAGTTCCGGCTGAGCCTCTCGGTGACCGGGACGTTCGTCGAGCAGGCGCGCGTCGCGGCGCCCGACGTGCTCGAGCGGATCCGAGCGATCGTCCGGACCGGGCGGGTCGCGCTCCTCGCCGAGACGTACTACCACTCGCTCGCGTTCCTCGTGCCGCCGCCCGAGCTCGCGGAGGAGGTCGCGCTGCACCGCCGGATGCTCCGCAGCGAGTTCGGCGCGGACCCGAAGGTCATCCGGATGACCGAGCTCGCGTACTCGGACGACCTCGCGCGGTTCGCGGAGGGCGAGCGCTTCCACGGGATGCTCGCGGAAGGATGGGAGGGGATCCTCCACGGGAACCCGCCGACGTACCGGTACTGCGCGGCGCCGGCGCCGACCCTCATCCTCCTGCTCCGCCACTACCCCTTGAGCGACGACGTCGGGTTCCGGTTCTCGTCGCGCGCGTGGAGCGAGTTCCCGCTCACGGCCGAGAAGTACGCGACCTGGCTCGGCGCGACGCCGGGCGAGGTGATCGGGCTGTTCATGGACTTCGAGACGTTCGGCGAGCACCACTCGGCCGACACCGGCATCCTCCACTTCCTGAGCGCGCTGCCGGACGCGGTCCGCGCGCACCCCGGCCTCGAGTGGGCGACCGTCGAGGAGGCGATCGTCGGACCGCCCCGCGAGGTCCTGTCGGTCCCCTACACGATGAGCTGGGCCGACCAGAACCGCGACCTCGGCGCGTGGCTGGGGAACGACCTGCAGCGCTC
>JASHQY010000016.1 GCA_030038885.1 Thermoplasmata archaeon
CGCGGTCCGAGTGGGTCACGACGATCCTCGGCGGGCGCGTGTTGATCCGCACGCCCGAGCCCTCGAGCTCGGCGACCAGCGCGCGGAGGTTGGGATGCTCGGGGTCGATCATGAACAGGATCAGATCGACCGACCGCACGACCGAGAGGACCTCGCGGCCGCGTCCCCGGCCGCGGGACGCCCCGGGAACGAGGCCGGGCATGTCGAGGAGCTGGATCGAGGCGCCGCCCCAGCGGAGCATCCCCGGGATGATCGAGAGCGTCGTGAACTCGTAGTGGCCGGTCTCGCTCTCCGCGGCGGTCAGGCGGTTCAGCAGGGTCGACTTGCCGACGGACGGATAGCCGACGAGCCCGACGGTCGCGTGCCCGCTCTTGCGGACCGCATAGCCCGAGCCCCCGCCCTTGCCCTTCGCCCGGGTCTCGCGCTCGAGCCGGAGGACCGCGAGCTTGGCCTTGAGCCGGCCGATGTGCCCCGAGGTCGCCTTGTTGTAGGCGGTCCGACGGATCTCCTCCTCGACCTCGGTGATGTGCTCCTCGAGCGACGACATCCGGGACGGAACTCCCCGGCGGCTCGACGCCGCGGCCCACTTGAGTCTGACGACCCGGCCACCGTTCACCGCCCGGCCGGGGGAGAAGCGGCCTGAACCCCCCCGAGCACCCGGAGGCGATGGACTCCGGATCCCTCGAGTACCGTTGGGGCTTCCACCCCCGCGCCGTGCGGGAGTCCCGACCCGCGGAGGTCGAGGCGCGGCGGTCCGCGCTCGCCGCCGCGCTCCGCGCCGGTCACGGGACCGGCGCCGCGTTCGCGCTCGAGATGGAGTCCGGTCCCGCGCCCGCGCTGTGGCTCTCGACCCGGGACCCGGCGACCGCCCGCTGGGTCGCGCGGACGCTCGCGACCGCGTACGAGCCGCACCAGTGGCGCCGGGGAGGTCCGCGGCGCCCGCGCGCGTCCGGGGCGGCGACGTGGGACGCCCGGCGCGTGCGGGCGTGGCCGGATCCCCTCCGGTCGGGGTCGGACGGTCCGTCGATCCTCGACGGGCTCGCGCTCGCCTTCCGGGCGCTCCCTCCCGGCGTGGCCTGCCGGTGGGAGTTCGCCCCGGTGCCCGCGGACTCTCCCTCGTGGTGGGAGGTCGAGCCGCCGCCGCGCTCCGTGCCGGTCCCCTCGAGGCCGGGCCGGGGCGTCGGGAGCCCGACCCGGGATCCCGGCCCGCCGGCCCCGCCGAACCGGCCGCTGTTCTGGCGCGCGGGGGTCTCGCTCGGGATCGACCGGTCGATCGCCCGGCCCGAACTGCCGCCGCGGGCGATCGGAGCGATCGAGTCGGCGTCGCGCGGCACGACGGGCAACGGGCTCCGGTGCGCGCGCCGCTCGATCGGGCTCTCCGTGTTCCGGCCCGCGTTCGACGTGAGCGAGGCGGAGCTCACCGCCGTCTTTCCGAGCGGGAGCTGCCCGGTCTCGGGCGACGCGGACGGCGCCGCGCCCGACGACCCCGGCCGGCTGCCCCTGGGCCGCACCGAGCTGGGCACGGTGATCGGACCCCGGCTCGAAGCGGCCCAGGGCCGGCATCTCGCGGTCCTCGGCGAGACCGGCATGGGCAAGAGCTCGCTGCTCGTCGCGCTGGCCCGCCGCGTCGCGGACCGCGCGGGACTGATCTTCTTTGATCCCCTGGGGGACACGGTCCGGACCGTCCGCGACGAGCTCGGCGAGCGCGCGCGAGGCCGGCTGATCTGGATCGCGCCGGACGCCCCCGCGCGGATCAACGCGCTCGCCGGCATCGGAGCGTCCTCCGCGCCCGACGACGCGCGGGCCGACCGGCAGCTCGACGACCTCGTCCACGCGCTGCGACGCGTGCGCTCGGGCCGGTACGAGGACTCGGGCTTCTGGGGCCCGCGGCTCGAGGAGATGCTGACCCGCTCGCTGCGCGCGGCCGCGGCGTTCCCGGACGGGACGCTCGGCGACGCGCACCTCCTCCTCGCGTCGGGAGGCCGCGGGTTTCGCACCGTGCCGCCCGCCGCGGTCGACGCGGTCCGCGAGCTGGGCGACCGGATGCGCCACCGTCCGGACGACGCGGAGGGGGCCCGCCGCCTGCTCTACGAGGTCACGCGGAACCCGACGCTGACCCGCCTGCTCTGCGAGCGCTCGCCGACCCTCGCGGCGCCGGACCTGGTCGCGCCGGGACGCATCGCGCTGATCTCGGGCGACGCCGCGCGGGTCGGGGAGTCCACGGCCCGCTACCTCCTCGCGGTCTACCTCGCCCTCGTCTGGTCGGAGCTGCTCGCCCGCCCGACGGCGACCAAGACGTTCGTCCTGCTCGACGAGGCCCAGTGGTTCGTCCACGAGAGCCTCAGCGAGATGCTCCGCCTCGGGCGTCGGCTGAACGTCCACGTCGTGCTGACGACCCAGGCGGTCGCCTCCCTGCCCGAGGGCGTCGCCCAGGCGGTCTGGACGAACGTCGCGGACTTCGTCGCGTTCCGGGGGGCGCCCGAGGAGGCGCGCGAGTTCGCCCGCATCGCTCCCGGGGTCGCGGCGGACGCGCTGCTGTCGCTCCCGCGCGGCGCCGCCGCCGCGCTGATCGGCAAGGGCAGCGAGGTCGCGTGGCTCCGCACGGCGCGCGTTCCCGGAGCCTCGGTCCGGGATTCCGCACCGGTGCCGACGACCCCGGTCCCGCCTCCGCCAGCGGGAGAGGAGGGCGGCGCGGTGGAGTCGATTTCCGACGCCGCTCCCGCGGACGGAACGAGGGAGGCGACCGTCGCCCCGGAGCGGGTGCTCGACGCGATCGCCGCCCGGGTAGAGGGAACTGGGGCCGCCGGACCGGTGGCCGTGTCGCTCGACGAGCTGCGTGCCGAGATCGATCCGTCGGGGCGTGCGGTCCGCGCGGCCGGGAGCCGGCTCGCCCGCGTCGGGGCGATCGTCCGGACCGAGCGCACGGAGTCCGGCACGCGCTGGTGGGTCGACGCCACCCGCCTCTCCGTGGAACGCGCGACCCGGCCCCCCACGACCGCGCGGACCGGTTCGGACCAAGCACAACCATAAAAGGCTCGGAGCGGCTCGATTCCCTCGATGGAATCCCCGGAGGTCCCGGCGACCGTTCCGCCCGCCGGACCGCGGGCGCTGATGGCGCCCGCGATCGTGCTCGAGCGCTGCGCGACGGGGATCGAGGGGCTGGACGACATCCTGGGCGGCGGGATCCCGCGGGGCAACATGGTCCTCGTCTCGGGCAGCGTCGGCACCGGCAAGACGACCCTGTGCCTCGAGTTCCTCGTCCGCGGCGCCGAGCGCGGCGAGCGCTCGCTGTTCCTCTCGGTCACCGAAGCGTCCGAGAAGCTGATCCAGAACCTCTCGACCTTCGAGTTCTTCCGGGCGGATCTCGTCAGCGACGGCTCGCTCGTGTTCGTCGACCTCCCCGCGCTCTACGACAAGCTCGGGCTCGAGCACGAGGAGATGACCCCCGACGAGATCGACATCCTGATCCGGACGGTCCACGACCTCGTGCGGACGCTCGGGGTGAAGCGCCTGGTCCTCGACAGCCTCACGTCGGTGTGCTACCGGATCCGACGGGACGAGGCGATCCGCGACTTCATGCTGCGGCTCGGCCAGTCGCTGAGCGAGCTCGGCTGCACGTCGCTCCTGGTCTCCGAGATCGGACCGACCCAGGGCCGCTACTCGATGCACGGCGTCGAGGAGGCGATCGTCGACGGCGTGATCCTCCTGTGGAACACGCGGCGGCAGGGCGACATCCTTCGGGTCCTGCAGATCGTCAAGATGCGGGGGACCGCCCACTCGCGCGCGCAGTACGTCATCGAGCTGACCCCGATCGGACTCCTGATGGCCCCCCACCTCAAGGGCGGGCGAACCGAGGGAGTGTAGGACCGTGCCCCCGGCCGACATCGGCGACCGGCTCCGCGACCTCCCGGGCGGGACCGCGGTCGCGCTGAAGCTCGACCCGCGCGAGTTCGCGGACCACTACTTCGCGGTGCTCAACGCGACGCTCCGCGACGTCGGCAGCGAGCCGAACGCCCACGTGATCTACATCACGGTCACGAACCCCGCGTCGTTCGTCTGGTCGCTCGCGCAGGCGCTCGACGTGCCCCAGGACCGCCTGTCGTTCGTCGACGTGATCAGCCACATCATGATGAACTACTCGAACCCGCTCCCGAACGCGACGTACGTCGAAACGCCGCGCGCGCTCGAGGAGATCATGCTGCGCGTCGACTACCTCCTGCGGAAGTACCCGCATCCGCGGTCGGTCGTCGTCGTCGACAGCCTGAACGCGCTCGCGATCCACAATCCGCGCGAGCTGCTCAGCGAGTTCTTCCACATCTTCCTCACGAACCTGAAGTCGCGCAACGTGCTCACGCTCATCCTCGTCACGAGCGACGAGGAAGCGGGCGAGCTCGAGCGGATGCTCAATCTCCTCGTCGACGAGACCGTCGACGTCGGCGGAGGGCGCTAGCCGTGTCCGAGGGGGAGGCGGTCTTCGGGATCCCCGAGGTCGACGGTCCGTTCTTCGCCGCACTGCCCCCGGGCTGGCTCGCGCTACTCGCGGGACACTCGGGATCGGGCGCCCCGCTCCTCGCGAAGCAGTTCGCCCGCGCCGGCACCGGCCACGTCCCGGTACTCTTCTACACGACGTTCGAACGCACCGAGGACGTCCTCCGGGGGTTCACGAGCTACGGCTGGGACCCGTCCGAACTCAAGATCGTGAACCTCGCGGACGAGTACTACGAGCGCGTCCTCCTCCGGGGGCTCGATATCGCCCGCGCGCGCGAACGCGGGCTCACGCTCGACGAGC
>JASHQY010000130.1 GCA_030038885.1 Thermoplasmata archaeon
TGTCGCCTGGGTACCCGAGTTGTTTCCGTTCGACCCGGCCTCCCGCGCGCTGCCGCTGATGGTCTACTTCGCAGGGTTCCACGGATACCGCCGGGCCGATGCGCTGCCGCGCTGCCGGGACCTCCTCGCCCGCGTCGGGCTCGGTGCGGAGGAGCGCGGTCGAGTGCGGAACTTCTCCCAGGGAATGAAGAAGCGCCTCTCGCTCGCGAGCGCGATGATCTCGGACCCGACGAACCTCCTCTTGGACGAGATCCTGAACGGGCTCGATCCCGAGGGGATCGCGTTCGTCCGGAACTGGGTGGTCGAGCTCCGCCGCCAGCGCAAGGCCGTGCTGCTCTCCTCGCATCAGCTCGGCGAGCTCGAGGCGCTCGCGGACCGGGTGACGTTCGTCCATCACGGGAAGGTGCTGCGGACGATCGACCGCGCCGAGCTCGCCCGGGCCGGCGGCACGTCGTTCCGGATCCGGCTGCGGAACTTCGCCCCGGCAGCGCTCGAGTACCTCGGCGAGGTGGGCGAGACCGTCCAGTCCGACTCCACGATCTGGGTCACGCGGCCCCGCCGGGAGGCTCCCGAGGTCGTGGCGGAGCTGGTCCGTCGGGGGTACGAGGTCGACGAGTTCCGCGTCGAGTCGACCTCGCTCGAGGCGTACTTCCTCGAGCTGATCGGAGCGGCGAGATGAACGTTTACCGACACGAGCTCCGCTACCGCGTGCGCAGCCGGACCTCGGTCGCGGTCGCGATCGTCGTGGGGCTCACGCTCGCGTTGGGGTACGCGGGGATCTACGGAGCCGAGAGTCAGGTCGCGATCTCCGCCTCGGGCTTCGAGTACTACTCGGCCGGAGCGTTCCACGTCGATCTGTGGGTGGTCGACGTCATCGGGGATCCCGTGGCGGGGGTCCAGGTGAACCTGGTCGTGACCCCCACGACGAACGAGACGACCTTTCCTCCCCCGCCCCCGCCGCCGGCGCTGTTCAACGAGACCCTGGTCAGCAACGCCACGGGCCAGGTCGCGTTCGACGTGCTCCTCGCTCCGGGCCAGTACGACGCGACCTTTCACTCGACCTATCCCGCGCGACCCTTGACGCAGCTCACGGGAGAGCTCTTCGGCGCTACGGTGCTCGACTCGGCGCCGGGCGGTGTCCCGACGCCACTTTTGAGTCCGCTCGTGACGGTCGCGACCGGCTACTATGTCGAGTCCGCCCGACTGCTGGCGGTCTGGGGGGGTCCGAACGGGAGCTCGCCCGTCGGGGACTCGGTCGTCGCGTGCGGCGCGGTGCTCGATTTCTTCCAGCCCGGTCCGCAGAACTGCTCCGGCCTCGCGACCACGCCGCCGGTCGCCCTCACGGGGTATCGGACGCTGCTCCCGCTGCCGACCGTCGCCCTGCCCCCGGTCGGGCAGGACCAGCAAGCGTACCTGCTGCTGGAGATCGTGAACGCGACCGGCGCCGTCCTCTTCGTCACCCAGGAGTTCTTCCCCGCGACCCCAGAACCCAGCATCGTGTCGAGCAACAGCGGGCCCGGACCCGGCCTGCTCGGCGCGTTCGCCGCCGACCTGGCGCTCCTCGTCGCGCTCGCCGCGTTCCTGATCGTCTACTGGAGCTACGCGCGGCCCCGGCTCTCGGGAACGGTCGAGATGGTGCTCGTGCGTCCGGTCACGCGCGAGGGGCTGTTCCTGACCCGGTACCTCGCGATGGCGATCGTGCTCGCCGCGGCGGGGGCCGCGACCGTTCTCCTGTTCGATCTCGGCGTGACCGAGCTCCTGGCGCAACCGCTGCCGCCGGCGTTCGTCGCCGCGCTGTTCGGGAGCTTCCTCGCGGCGGGGATGGGCTTTGCGGGGATCACCTTCCTCGCCGCCCACGCGTTCCGCTCCTCCCGCGGGGTGCTCGCGCTCGGGATCGGTCTCTTGCTCGTCTGCTCGCTCTTCTGGAACATCCTCGTGGCGCTCGTGGCCTACTTCGCGGGACTCAGCGCCGCGAACGCGACCGCCGCGGCGGAGCTCGTGGCCCGCTCGCAACTCCTCGCCCCGCCGCAGTTCCCGGCGATCGTGTCCGGCCTCCTGACGGAGGGAGAGGTGTACGGGATCGGATCGGCGTCCTATGCGGGCGCGGGCGTCACGGCCGCGTGGGTCGTCGCCGCGGCGCTCGCCTGGATCGTCGGGACGTTCGTTCTGACCTACTGGCGTGTGCACACGCGCGACTGATCTCGGAGGGGACCCGGTCCGCCGGGCCCGGAGCCAAAACCTCAGCGCGCTAGGGCCGGATCCGCTCGAGCGAGAGGAACCGGACCGAGGCGTCCGGAGCGACCGCGGCGAGGACGAACTCCTTGCGGACGCCCTGGGCGACCCGCACGCCGCCCGCGATCTCGGGCCACGCCGACCGATGCGCGGCCGGGACCGCCTGGACGAGGTAGCGGGCGTGCGCGTGGTCGGGGTTCCGCGGGTACGCGCGGAAGTGCGCGCCGTACTTGAACCCCGTCTTGACGACCAGCTGGCGGCCCCGCAGCTCCCGGTAGGCGGCGCGCCGCTCCTCGAACCGCGGGTCCAGGCGGCGGGCGCGGCGCTCGAGCCGCTCGGCGGAGACCGAGCGGCCGGTCGCGGCGTCCCGCAGCGCGAGCTGGTGGGATCCGACGAGGTACGCGGCCTCGAGCAGCGAGAGCTCGAGCCGGTCGCCGACCCGGCTGCCGTAGGCCAGCGAGCGTCCCAGCTCGGCGACCGCGGCGGGATCGTGGACCGTCACGCGGTCGTTCGAGAGCCAGCCCTCGGCGGCGGCCGCGAGCGGCGTCGGCGGGAGCGCCCCGCTCGGGGCGGTGCGCCGGACGCGGTAGTACGTGAGGTCGGACTCCTCGTCGACGAGCGCGAGCAGGAGGAGCTTCTTCGCGCTCTGCGCGCGGTCCGCGAGCTCGGCGACGTGCGCGAGGTCGAACGGCACGCGCTCGCTGAGGGCCTCGACCCAGTACCGGGACGGCGTCTTGTGCAGGATCCCGCCCCGGGGCAGGACCGAGAACGCCACCGGCGGCGGCGTCGCGCGCACGACGTAGCCGCGCTGGCGCAGGTCGCGGTAGACGAGATAGCGGACCGGGAACCCGGGGTCGGAGCGGACCGCTCGCCGGAAGACCTCCGCCCAGCCGACGGGCCGACCGGCCGCGACGACCTCGGCGCGGGCCATCTCGGTGAGGTAGACCGCCTCGTAGCGGTCGAGCGCGAGCTCCCCGCCGCCGCCGAGGGTCCCGAAGTAGCCCTTCGCGTAGATCGAGCTCGACTCCGCCGGGTCGGCGAAGCGGACGGTCCCGTCCGCGGCGAGCACGCCGCTCACCGGCGGGCGCTCCGCAGCTCGGAGAGGGTCACGAGCGCCTCGAGCCGCACGCCGGCCGCCGCGAGGCGCCCGACGGCGCCCTCCTCCCGGTCGAGCACGACGAGCGCGCGGTCGACGACCCCGCCCGCGGCGCGGACGATCTCGACCGAGCGCAGCGTGCTGCCGCCGGTGGTCGTCACGTCCTCGATCAGGAGCACGCGGGCGCCGCTCGGGATCTCCCCCTCGAACGGCTGGCGCGTGCCGTGCTCCTTCGGCGCCTTCCGGAGGACCGCGTACGGCCGGCGGAGCCGCAGCGCGAGGGCGACGACCAGCGGGACCGCGCCCAGTTCCATGCCGGCGAGCCGCTCCTCGGTACCGGCGCGGGCCGCGAGCGCCCGCGCGAGCACCTCGAGGCGCGCGGGCTCGGGCCACGCGCGCTTCACGTCGATGTAGACGTCGCTCTTCGCCCCCGAGGCGAGCGTGAAGTCCCCGAACCGCACGGCGCCGGCGTCCAGGAGCACGCCGACCACGTCGGCGCGGCTCGGCGCTTCGCCCGCCCTCGCTGCGCTCACCACGGCACCTTCTTCAATCCCGCGTGGTAGCCGACCCAGTTAAAGAGTGCGTGCAGGCCCAGCGTGTAGACCAGGAGCCACAGCACGCCCTCCGCACTCACGAAGACCGGGACGAACAGTCGGGGAACGAGCGCGAACCCCACGAAGACCGGGACCAACACGAACGGCAGCTGGTCGAGCAGCAGCGTGCGGGTCCCGCTCGGCCGGCCGAGCCGGCGCTTGACGAACGAACCGAGCGCATCGCCGCTCATCGCGCCGAACGCGAGCAGCGCGACGACCGGCACCGCCGCGGCGACGCTCGCGGCGAAGTGCGGGACGATCTGAAGGTTCGGGGGCGCGAGCAGGATCAGCCACGCCTCGAATAGCCCGACGGCCATCCCAACGAACCCGCCGCACAGGAACCCCGACCACGTCTTCGACGGCCCCAGGACCCGCTGTCCGTCCCGGGCCCATACGCGCCCGAGGTCCATCGGAGGGCCCCAGCCCCGCGGAAGGGTCGCGGTCGCGTTCGCGACGTACGCCGGCAGGAGGACCCAGAGGACCGCGAGGGCCGACGACTCGAGCGGGTCCAGCACGGAGCCCCGCTACGGCTCCCGCACGAACCGCTCGATGGTCGCCGCCACGCCCGCGATCTTCCGGGGGTCGGCGTTCTCCTCGGCCTCGTGGATGTGGGACTCCGGGTCCATGCAGCCGAAGACCAGCGCGGCGAGGGGGGCGCCCGCGGGCGTGCGCAGATCGCGCAGCGCGCTCGCGTCGGTCCCGCCGTACTCGCCGCGGACGCCGTCGGCGCCGAGGGTCGACTTGAGGATCCGCTCGAGCTTCACGACCGCGGGATGGTCGACCGGGAGCGCGTAGCCCGAGCGGCAGCGCTCGGGCGGCGCCTCGATCCGCGCGGACGGGGAGTTCGTCGCCGCCCAGTTCCGCGCGTACGCGAGCGCGGCGCGCAGCCCGTCCTCGATCTCCATCTCGGGGGGGAGGCGCAGGTCGACCGCGTAGGTCGCCGTGACCGGGGTCCGACCCTCGAGCCAGCCCCGGTCGATCGCGGCGCGGAGGAGCTCGAGCACGACCGGCACGGGGTTGTGGCCGCGGTGCGGGTAGCCCGAGTGCGTCGCCTCCCCGAGGAGTTGGACCGCGGCCGCCCCGGGGGGCACGACGACGGCGGTCGCGCCATCCGGCTCGAGCCGGTAGGGCGCGGGCACGAGCGGGGCCAACCGTGCGCGGAACGTGTCGACCTCGCGCGGGGGACCGCCGAGCACGAGGGTCACCGCGGGCGCGATCTGGTTCGCGGCGTCGTTCTCGGAATGGGCGGCGAGGAGCCGGAGCTGCGCGGCGTCGGGGGCGGTCGCGTGGAGGTCCGCGCGGGTCACGGTCGCGCGCCCGGTGATCACCGCTTCCGGCGCGTGGCGGTCGGGCCAGTCCGGCGAGCGGTAGACCGACTTCCACGTCCGCGCGATCTCGTGCAGCCCGACGAGCGCGCGACCGTAGGCGATCGCCTCCAGGAGGGGCACCGGGCCGGCGAACGAGGCGTCGAGGAACGCGACCCCGCTCGAGCCGGCGGTCGCCTCGGGGCTCCCGTCCGGGATCAGCGCGACGTCGGCCCGGAGGATCCGCTCGGGGTCGTCCGGGGCGCGGAGGGCGTCGTGCGCCTTGATCGCCTCGATCCCGCCGGCGCCGGCGGTCTCCTCGTCGCAGCAGGCGACCAGCCGGACGTTCCGGGGCGACCGGGCCCGGCCGTTCGCGAGCCGCCGGAGCGCGAGCAGCGACGCGACGATCCCGCTCCCGAGGTCGTCGGACGACCCGCGGCCGTAGAGCCGGCCGTTCGCGCGGAACGTGAGGGAGTGCGGCGGCGAGCGCCAGAGCGGCCACTGCTCGCGTGGGACCGGCAGCACATCGAAGTGCGCGAGGATCAGGACGGTCTCCTTCGCCCCGACGTCGAGGTCGGCGATGACGTTCGGCCGGGAGAGGCCGTGCCAGTCGCCCGCCACGTCGCCCACGACGACCGGGTCGTAGATCCGGGTCGAGAGCCCCGCGGATCGCGCGGCCCGCACGATCACGTCCGCCGTGCGCAGGTAGTTCGGCTTCTCCCACCGCCCGTGGACCGGGTCCTCGAGGTTCGTCGGGGCGGCGGCGACCAGCTGGGTGAGCAGGCGCAGCGCCTCCTCGTCCCCGAGGGCCGCGGCGGCGCGTCCGAGGTCCGGCTCCGCGGCGACCGTGCGACCCCCTCCGTTCACTTGAGGACGAACGTCACGACCAGCGAGCTCGTGAGGAGGAGCAGGAACGTCGCGACGACCATGTTCGTGAACATCGACAGGGTGTCGCCGAGCGAGGTCAAAAGCCGAGCGGTGAACCCGGGACCCAGCACCCGCACGCCGGGAACGGGTCGCGCGCCGAAGAACGTCTCCGCCGGCGCGAGATCGGCCTTCGCCCGCGCGAGCACGTCGGCGGCGTCGCGGGTCAGTGCGTCCAGCGAGCGGCGCTCCCCGATCGGGTTGATCCCGCCGTCGACCTCGTGGACGACGTGGTTGTCGGTCGTCAGGACCTCGGCGCGGTCGACGATGCGCTCGAGCGCGCGCACGATCGGGTCGCGGAACCCGATCAGGAGGTTGTTCCCGTCGATCAGCACGTAGCCGGACGTGCGACCCGCGGCCCGCACGACCAGCGCCCGGATCCCCTGGGGGCCGATCCCGCTCGTGCCGATGTCGTAATCCCCGTGGGTCGCCACGCCGACCTCGATCCCGCCCGGGACCGCCGCGGCGCGCGCCGCCGCGACCGCGGCCCGGGCGTCCGCGACCAGCTTCTCGGCCGTCGGCGTCCCGTAGGTGATGTCGCCCTTGCCCTCGACGTAGGAGTTGTGCGCGTCCACGAGCGCGAGCCGCACCGCCCCGTCCCGCCCGACCTCCCGCTCGATCCGGTCGCCGACGCTGAACGCGATGTCGTCCGTCGGCTGCGGCGCCTGGGTCATCACGACCAGCGCGACGTCCCCGAACACCTGGGCGCGGGCGAAGCTGCCCTCGTACGGCGAGACCAGCGGGCTCGCTCGGGCCTCCACGGGAGGGCCGAACGCGCGGAGGAGCTCCCGCCCCACCGCCCCGAACTTCTCGACCTCGCGTTCGCCCGGAAGGTCGAGGTCGTGGTCGGACGGGGTGTGCGGCACGAGCACGGTGCCGGCGTCCGGCCCGAGCTGCTCCGAGAGCTTGCGCGGGAGGTCGCTCGCGCCGAGGGCGGCGAACGGCCCCGGATGCACGGTCGGGAGCGCGACCGTCGCCCGGAGCCGGCCCTCCCGGGAGAACGCGAGCAGGCGGAACCAGAGGTCCGCCGGAAAGGCGAACTTGTCGAAGAACCCCTCGAGCGCGCGCGTCGCGGCCGGGTCCCGGAGCCCGACGTGGTCGAGCAGCGGGCGGATGAGCGAGATCCCCGAGCTCTGGAACTCGCGGCGCAGGGGCCGGTCGGCCGCCCGGAGGAGCGCGACCGCGCAGAGGAAGCCGATCACGAGGAAGAACACGGTCGCGACGAGCTCGCGCACCGAGGGAGGCACGACGAGGAAGAGCCCGAGCAGGGCCAGGAGCGGCTGGAGCAGCGACACCGGCAGCGAGCGGCCGTGGCTCGCGCGCGAGAGCCCGAAGAGGCTCATCTGTCGGAACCAGACCGCCGGACCCGCGAGGAACGCGCCCAGGAAGACGACGCCGGGGGTCTGGGCCGGCCAGATCATCTGCGCCCCCCGCCAGACGAGCGCGATCGGGAGCTCGATCAGCAGCACGAGCAGCGCGAGGAAGACCCCGCGGTGGAGCTCGAGCCGCCCTCCGAGCGCGCGGGCGAGCGGCGTCGTCCCGAACGCCGCGACGATCGCCGGGACGAAGAACGCGAGGAAGAAGCCCTCCTCCGTCGAGCGGAGGTTCGGCCACCAGAGCACGATCGCGAGGACCGCGCTGAGCCCGGCGATCCCCGCGATCGCGACCGGCAGGCTCGGCGCGCGGAAGATCAGGGTCCCGCGACGCACGGCCGCGGGGCCGGCGTCGCCGGCCGCCGCCGGCTCAGCGGCCCCGGCCACGGCGCACCTCCTCGAGGATCGCGCGGAACCCGCTCCCCAACCCCTCTTCCTCGGTGATCGTCCCGGTCACGAGCACCTGGGCGCCGGCCTCGAGGAGCGCGCGGGCTTCGGGCCCGGTGCGGATCCCCCCGCCGACCACGAGCGGGACCGACAGGACCGAACGAACGGCCGCCACCATCGCCGCCGGCACCGGAGCCGGCGCCCCGGACCCCGCCTCGAGGTACACGAACCGCATCCCGAGGAGCTCGGCGGCGAGGGCGAACCCGGCGGCGGAGGCGACGTCGTCGCGCGGGATCACGTCGACCTGCCCGACCTCGCCGACCCGCATGCCCGGGGCGATCACGAGGTACCCGAGCGGGATCGCCTCGAGCCCCATCGTCCGCACGGCCGGGGCCGCCCGCGCGTGGGTCCGGATCACGAGGTCCAGGTTGCGCGAGTTGAGGAGGCTCATGAACAGGACCGCGTCCGCCGCCGGCGTGAGCGAGGTCGCGCCCTCGGGGAAGATCACGACCGGCACGTCGACCGCCTGCTTGACCGCGGTCGCCGCCGCCGCCATGACCTCCCGCGAGATCCCGGTCGAGCCCCCGAGCAGGATCACGTCGCTCCCGAGGTCGACCGCCCCGCGGGCGATCCGGGCGGCCCTCGCCCCCGGCGACTTGTCGGGGTCGATCAGCGTCCCATGGACCGGACCGCGCGCGACGCGCTCGTGGAGGTATTCCTCCACCCGTCCGAAGCGGCGCGGGACCGTCAACGGAACGCCACCGCCAGGAACGCGAACAGCGCGACCGTCATCGCGACCTTGCTCATCGTCTGCTCCCAGTGGAGCCGGCCCGGGAGGTACGCGACCGACAGGACGAAGATCGCATCGGCCGCGAGGACCAGCCCGAGATACATAATCCCGGCGAGGGAGGTCGGGGCGACGAACCAGAACACCGGCCAGACGCTGAGGGCGATCGCGATGCCGACCGCCGCGCGGGCGACCCCTCCGGCCGCCCGCAGCCCGCGGGCCTGCGGGAACGTGCGCCGCCCGACGTCGCCGCTCACGTCCTCCATATCCTTCGTCACCTCCCGGCTCAGCGAGGCGAAGAACGCCATCAGCGCGAAGGGGATCAGGAGGACCGCGTCCCCGGCGGCCGCGCCCCCGTAGAGGAAGACGAGGCCGGTCAACCCCGCGACGACCGCGTTGCCCGGGAGACCGATCGCCTTGAGCCGGAACTCGTAGCCGAGCATCGCGGCGAGCGCGACCGCGAGGATGATCCCGACGAGCGGGTAGACCAGGATCACGGGGAGGGCCAGTTCGATCCCGCCGACGAACAGCCCGATCGCGAGGATCCGCGCGCTCTGCATCGAGATCGCGCCGGTCACGAGCGGACGCTCCGGATGGTTCACGCGGTCGCCCTCGACGTCCTCGAGGTCGTTGAGCACGTTGCCGCCCGCGGTGACCAGGGCGGTCGATCCCGCCGCGAGCACGACCAGCGACCAGAACTCGAGCGATCCCGCGACCCCCAGGGCCTCGGCGACGAGTCCGCCAACGATCGTCCCCACGAACGAGACGCCGACGTTGCCCGCGCGCACGAGGCGCAGCGCCGGATGCACGGCGAGGGATGGCGGCGGGACGGGCTTAACGATTTGGTTGAAAGCGGGCTCTGCCGCCGAGGTCGGGTACCTGGTTACGGCGCGGTGCACCCCGCGTTATAAGGCCCCGCGATTCGCGAAGGGCGCATGCCGATGCCCCGGGTTCCCCGGCCGCCGCTCGAGCGGCTCACGCTCGAGAACGGACTGCGCGTGGTGCTGGCGGCCCAGCCCGCGGCCCCGACCGCGAGCGTCTGGGTCTGGTATCGCGTCGGGTCGAAGAACGAGCATCCCGGGATCACCGGCGCCTCCCATTGGGTCGAGCACATGCTCTTCCAGGGGTCGCCGCGGTACGGCAAGGGTGAGATCGACCGTGCGATCGTGGGCGTCGGCGGGCAGCTCAACGCGTTCACCGACACGGACTTCACGGCGTACTTCTCGACCGTGCCGCGCGAGCACCTCGCGGTCCCGCTCGACATCGAGTCGGACCGGATGACGCGGGCGCTGATCACCGACGCCGAGGTCCAGCGGGAGCGCACGGTCATCCACTCCGAGCGCGAGGGGAACGAGAACTGGCCCGAGTTCCGGGTCGAGGAGGAGCTCTACCAGCTCGCGTTCCGGGTCCACCCGTACCGGTGGGAGGTCCTCGGTCGGCGGGTGGACATCGAGCGTCTCACGCCCGACGCATTGCGGGAATACTACCACCGGTACTACGGGACGCGCAACGCGGTCCTCGTGGTCGCGGGCGGGTTCGACCGCGCGGAGGTCGCGGCGGACGTCCGCCGCCGGTTCTCGCCGCTGCCCGCGACCGGGGGGTCGGTCGCCGTCGACGCGAGCGAGCCGGTCGCGCGAGGCGAGCGGCGCTCCGAGCTCTCCGGGCCCGGGACGACCCCCTACGTCGAGATCGGCTGGCGCTCGCCCGCGCTGCACGACCCCGAGACCCCCGCGACGATGGTGCTCGACACCGTGCTCGGCGGCGAGAGCCGCCTCTTCTCGGCCGGCTCGGGATGGGGACGGGCCGGCGAGCACCCCTCGGCCCGCCTGTACCGCGCGCTGGTCGACACCGGCCTCGCGGTGCGGGCGACCAGCGAGTGGCGCCCGCGCGAGTACCCGAGCCTCTTCACGATCCAGGCGCAGGCCGCCCCCGGGGTGAGCGCCGACCGCCTCGAGGAGGCGATCGACGGCGTGATCGAGCGGCTCTGCCGCACGGGACCGACCCGCACGGAGCTCGACGATCTCCGCGCCAAGGT
>JASHQY010000131.1 GCA_030038885.1 Thermoplasmata archaeon
CGCCGCGTACTACCGGAGCCCGGCCACGGCGGCCCCTTCGGGCCCGCGAGTGAAAGGTACGGGATTCACGTGCGGTTCCGGCGACGGTTTGGAGGCCCGGCTCGATTCCCTCCGGCGGCGGGGTTACGGCGACGCCGACGGGAGGCCAGCATCTCGCGGCCCACGAGCTCGGCCAGCCGACGGCTTTGCTCCAGGAACCGGCGAACCTCCTCCTCGTGGAAGATCTCCGTCGCAGGGCGTTCGGTCGGCTCGTCCCCGTACATCGCCAGCGACCGGCGCTCCGCCAACGCGACGGAGAGTTCCAGGATCCAGGGCAGTTCCCGCCGCACCGCTCGGGGGAGGTCGGCGGTGACGACCCGGAGCGCGGGGCCGACATCGTGCCGCTTCGGCACCTCGACTCCCATGCTCCGCAGGAGCGCCTTCAGGATGAGTTCGACCGACTCTTGGCTGAAGCGGAGCGCGTCCGGCCAGCGGCGCTCCTGGAGCGCCCGCTCGGCGTCCCGCAGGCGGTCGGAGCCGCGTTGGAACTGGTCGGCGGAGAGTCGCTCGAAGTTCATAGTTCGGCGATCTGTCCGACCCGGGCGCCGGGATGGAGCACCCAGAAGGGGGGGCCCTCGGCCGGCACGACGCGACGGGCACCATGCTGGATGAGCTTGCGGCGGAGCCGCTGCAGCGCTTCAGAGAGCAGCTGCTCCGGATCGAACAGGATCAGAGCATCCTGCGTGAGGTCGAGCAGGAGGGGCGGCTCCGACCGAAGCTCCTCGGAAGTGATCGGCACGAACTGCGCCCGATGGTCGTACTTCCCATCGCGGTGGGGTCCAACCGACGCGGAGGATAAAGGGGTCCGGAGCGCCCTGAGCTCGTCGAGCCGATCGCCGAGGGCCGCCGGCAGCGGGTCCACCACCAGCAACAGGTCGACGTCGCTCTCCGGTGTGTGATCGAGTCGGGCCGCCGAGCCGAAGAACGCGATCCCGCGGAGGCGAGGGCCGTAGAGCTGTACGGCCCCGGCGACCGCGGAGACCAACGCGGGGAAGAACGATTGCGTCCTCAACCGGGCCAGCGGGTCCGTCGGGGTCCGCCATCGTCCCCATCTCGGGTCGAGCGCGACGTACCTCCCTCGACCCACCCGCTCCAACCAGCCGGCCCGGACCAACCGGGAGAGGTCGAGCGCAGTATGGTCCCGGCTCCGTGCCAGCACCCGACTCGCCTCGACACTACCGAACTCGGCCCAGTGAAACCGAGATTGGAGCCGAAAGAACGTGTCCGAGAGCGACTTTCCGATCCACATATCGGATTCCTGCAATATGTCTGAAACGGATAATACCGTCGGCACTTTGAGGATCGATCGCCGTCGGACGTACGCCTCGAGGACGCTCGAGGCCGTGCAGGACCCGCTGGGCCACGAGGACCCGCGCACGACACGGCTCTACCAGGGCCCGGTCCGCGTCGCACGCGCCGTCGTACAACTCGAGGCGCTGCTGGAGTCGTAGGATGGCAGAGGGCTCAGGTTCGGGCAATAACCGGCCGGTTTTCACGCCGGCCGGGCCAGGTGGCAGTAGTAAGCCCCATTCTGGTTCAGGCAGCATTCGACTGCGCGCTCTCCTCGGCGGTCAGGGGAACGCCTCATCCCGCCGATCTGGGCTTGCTTCCGGGGAGACGGCCGTTTCATCAACTCCCGAGGGACCCTCCGATGCGGCACCTTCACCGTACCCTCGGGCTGTGGCGTGGCTGCTCCGGAGCTCGGACTCTCGCCCGTCGGGTTCCCACCCGACCCCGTGTTCCCCGAAGTGGGGACTTTCCTCAGCGGCCGGCCGTTGCCGACGCGGACCACCGTCAGCTGCCCTCTACCTCCTGGCAGCGCCCGGAGTCCGTCGCGGGCGGAAATACCCTCCCCCTCGCCGCGGGCAAGGGGGAAAAGCTCCCGTGCGGTCGCTCTGCGGTGCCTCGGACCACCCCCACGGCGGCCGCCGTTCCGGAGACCGCATCGGGCGGGCCGTCCCTCGTCCCGTGCCTCCTCCTTCGACGGGGCACGGTCTGTCTGCCGGGACCGGAGGGTCCCGTGCCGGTGCGACGGAGGTCCGGAGCTGCGTTCGACGTCTTCGACGTGATCGATCGGCTCTCCCCGCAGTATCCCCTCCTCTACTTCGCGGACCTCGATGGTCTCGAGCGCAACGATCCCCAGCTCGAGTACATCCAGGAGCTCTCGCGCGACATGCCGCTGTGGGTCGACTCGGGCGTTCGGAGGGCCGACCAGGCGATCGACGTGATCGTCGCGGGCGCCCAGAAGGCCGTGCTGTCGAGCGCCTACCTGCAAGGCCCCCGGGAGCTGCGCCGCGCCTGGAGGCTCTCGACGGAGCTCGTCTTCGAACTGGAGACGATCGACGGTCGGCTCGAGTCCGTCGATCCCGGCTGGCAGACCAACGACCCGCTCGCGATCGTCCGGGCCGCGCGAGGCGTCGGCGTGGACTCGGTCGTGCTCTCCCCTCGGGAGGCGGACCCCGACTGGTCGCTGGTCGCGTCGATCGCCGCCGAGGGTCCGACGTGGGTCGACGGAACGTTCAGCGCGAACGACGTTTCCCGCCTCGCCGAAGTGAAGGCGGCGGGAGGGATCTTTCACCTCGACGGTATCCTCGCGTCGATGGACGACACCTGACGAGTCGGGAGCCGCGGAACCGAAGTGCGCGATGATGAGAACGAGAACCAGCTGAACCATGATGAGTGATGGGCGAGCTGAGCGCACCGAGAGAGCCGGTACGAGACGGGGGCGGCCATCGGGCGGGGGGACGACGCGTCTCGGTCTCCGCGGGGGCGGCCAGCGACCCCGCAGGGTTCGACACAGGCGGACGGCGCGCGCCCGTCGGCCCGATCCCCCGGGACGGTCTCGTCGGATACCTCTGAGCCCGCGGGCTACCCCGATACCCGCGCCGCGCGCTCTTGGTGCTACGCCATGACCGCCGTGCTCCGGAGTCGCCGGGATCTGCTCCGCCGGCTCTGCCGGTCGCCCGAGCCGTCGATCCGCTGGCGTGCCCGGGTCCGCGTACAAGGTGAGTCACTCGAGCGCCCGAGTGTTCAGACGTTGGAGCGGGAAATCCGGCGATCCGACCTTGTCCACCGTCTGCTCACTCGCGGACGGCAGCGGTTCGTGCCGGGTCATTACGGAGGAATCTACCGGTACTGGCAGGGGATCCACTGGGCGCTCGCGACGCTCGCCGACATCGGCTACCCAGACGGCGACCCCGCGCTGCGACCGTTGCTCGCGCGGGCGCTCGCCATGTGGTCGGACTCGAAGTACGACAGGACCGTGCGAACGAGCGCGTGGGCGACGCCGACCGCCGGAACCGGGGTCCCCTTCCTGAACGGCCGATACCGGCGGTGCGCCTCCCAGCAGGGCAACGCCCTCCTCTACGCCTCCCGGCTCGGGAACGCGGAGGAGCCCGCGGGGCATCTCGCGGACCTACTGGCCCGCTGGCAGTGGGACGACGGCGGGTGGAACTGCTCGAGGTCTCCGACCGCGCACGTCTCCTCGTTCATGGAGACGCTCACGCCGATGCGGGGCTTGGCCGCCTATGGGGCGGTGAGCGGTTCCGCCTCGGCCCTCGCGGCGGCCCGACGCGCGTCCGAGGTGTTCCTCGAACGCCGGCTCTTCCGTCGGCGGAGAGACGGCGCGGTGATGCGGCCCGGATTCCTCGACCTCCACTATCCGCTGTACTGGCACTACGACGTGCTGGGGGGCCTCAAGGGGCTCGCCGAGGCCGGGCGGATCGGGGACCCGCGGTGCCGTGAGGCGCTCGACTGGCTCGAGGGGCGGGAACTGCCGGGAGGGGGGTGGCCGGCCGACGCCCGATTCTACCACGTCTCGGACGCGTACGAGCACGGCGCGGAGTACGTGGACTGGGGCGCGCCCTCCCGGGGGACCGTGAACGACTGGGTGACGACCGACGCCCTCTTCGTACTTCGGGCCGCCGATCGAACCGTGGAGTGACGCCGCTCGGTCGCGAAGGTTCCGCGGGGGCGCCCGTGGGTGTCACGGGATGCCCCGGCTCCCAGAACGCTGGCGAGAAGCGAAACGTCGCTCACGGGACTCGAGAGCAAAGGACGAATCCGGCCGGGCGCGTCCGCGGCGAGTGCGCGCGGGTACGGCGCCAGACCGGCTCCACCCTGTTCGCCGCCTCGAACGACGATGAACCGATCTCGGGTAGCCGCCAATCGAGCAACCCTGCAAGCCCGGCCGATCACGGCGGCCGGGGCCTCCCGGTCCGGTTCCGCGAGGATAACGAACCGACGATCGTCGCGAACCGAGGTTGGAGGACCCTCACGCGAGGGCTCAACGAGCGCTTCCGCTGCTCGCTGGTCGATGACGTCAGCGCGGGCGGCGGGTGGGCCCACTGCGGCCCCGAAGATCCGGCCAGTGTCAGTGCGGGGCCCCACGCTGAACCAGATCGACCTCAGCGGTACCCCGCAAATCCAGCGGCGGTGCAGTCCGTTACGCCCCGACGCGGAGGGCCGCCGTTCCATTACAAAACACGAGCATGTGCGACCTCGAAGATCCGTAGGAAACCCTCCGCGGGATTCACCGGGAGCGGTCGACACCGGTGTCGCGGGTTCTTCCCGTCGTTCTGAGGGATCTCCGGCGTGACCGCCACTCGGCGGTCGCGCCTTCAAGGGTAGTCCGCAGTGAAAGAGACTACGAGGTCTCCCAACGGGGGACACACCGCTTGGCGAGAGCAGGGTTCGTACAGGGTGAACTCGTAGTCCTCCTGTGTCGACGTGAACGAGCAGCTCCCCCCTTGGCCCGCCTCGTAGCACACCGGAGGTCCCTGGTACGGATCACACCCCGACGGTGGGCAGGTCGAATTCGTCGGAGGGGGGCCGCTGCAGTTCGAGATCAGTTTCAACGG
>JASHQY010000132.1 GCA_030038885.1 Thermoplasmata archaeon
CTCGGGAGGGTGATCTCGACGATCTCGCCGTACGCGGCGTTCGAGACGTCCTTCACGAACAGGAGCGGGCCCGTGACGCGGTCGACCGTCCGGTAGTCGACGGGGACGTCGGCGGTCGGAGGGGTCGGTGCCGCACCCTTCACGGCCATGGCTACGCGCCTCCGGCCGCGGTCGCGCCCGATTCCGTCGCGCGGACCGCTTGCCCCATCTCGGTCTCGAGCTGGTCGAACTGGTTCTTCAAGTCCGCTTCGGGAATCCACTTCATCCGAGAGAGCTTCGTGCGGACGGGCAGCTTCTGGAGCTGCGCGACCGTCGCGCCCTTCCCGATGGCTTCCTGCTCGCTGTCGCCGAACTGCAGGATCGCGCGGAGCATCCGGTACTGCTTCTGGATCGAGGAGTAGGTGTCGACGTCGTCGTAGGCGCTCTGCTGGAGGTAGTCCTCGCGGAGCATCCGCGCCACGTCGAGGGTGGCTTTCTCCCGCTCGGGGAGCGCGTCGACGCCGACCAGCTGGACGATCTCCTGGAGCTCGGCCTCCTTCTGCAGGACCTCGAGCGCCCTCTGCCGCAGCGGGACGAATTCCTTCGAGAGGTTCGCGCCGAACCACGGCTCGAGGTCATTGATGTAGAGCGAGTAGCTCTGCAGCCAGTTGATCGACGGGAAGTGCCGGCGCGACGCGAGCGAGGCGTCGAGCGCCCAGAAGACGCGCGCGACCCGGAGCGTGTTCTGGCTCACGGGCTCGGACGTGTCGCCGCCCGCCGGGGAGACCGCCCCGACGACCGTGACCGAGCCGGTGCGCTGGTCGGGGGACATCGTGACGACGCGGCCGGCCCGTTCGTAGAACTCGGCGATGCGCCGGCCGAGGTACGCCGGATAGCCCTCCTCGCCCGGCATCTCCTCGAGGCGGCCCGAGATCTCGCGCATCGCCTCGGCCCACCGGCTCGTCGAGTCGGCCATCAGGGCGACGTCGTAGCCCATGTCCCGGTAGTACTCGGCGATCGTGATCCCCGTGTACACGCTCGCCTCCCGCGCGGCGACCGGCATGTTGGACGTGTTGGCGAGCATGACCGTCCGCTCCATGAGCGGGCGCTTGGATTTCGGGTCGACCAGGGTCGGGAAGAGCGTCAGCATCTCGGTCATCTCGTTGCCGCGCTCGCCGCACCCGACGTAGACGACGACGTCGGAGTTGGCCCACTTCGCGAGCTGCTGCTGGATGACGGTGTTGTGGAGGACGACCCCTCCGAAGCCGCCCACGAAATTGCGCTCGAAGTCCGGCAGCGAGAAGTCGTAGACGTCGAACGGCCCGCCGGTCTCGAGGGTCACCTCGACGATCTCGTCGCCATACAGCGCCTCAAGCCACCGGGGGGGGCGTGGGGCCGAGGCGACGGGGGCGTCCTCCGGCCCGTCCGGCCGGGAGGCGCGGACGCACGGCGGGAACGTCAGCAGGTCCCTCCGCGCTCCGTAGCCCGCGTAGCTCGGGGTCTCGAGGTCCGCCTTCCACGCTTCGGAAGCGGACGACCGGGATCGGTAGATCGACGCGATCGCCATCGGGGCCAGCGGCCGGCCGTCGACCCCGGGGTCGCGGGATCGCGTCGAGCCGAGGGAGTCGCCGAGGGCGCGCCGCAAGGGAGCGGTCTCCCCGATCGCCCGAACGAGGCACGCGAGGTTTGGGAGGCCCCGCACGAGGACGGCCCGCGGGGAGAGGACCGAGGGGATCGCACACCGCGAGAGCGCGTAGACGAGCTCGGTCTGGAACTCCCGGTTCTCGGTGCGGAACTCCGCATCCCCGCCCGAGAATCCCACGGCCCCGAGAGCGTAGGCGCTCAGGAATGCGGCGAGCACGCCGTGGGTCGATCGCAGCACGCTCGGGGGGATCCGCGGGTCGACCGACCCCCGGCCCGCGCCGAGCGCGCCCACCAGGTCCACCAGCCACCGGCTGACGACCACCGCGCTCGGGGCCGTCTGCGGTGGCCGTTCGACCCGACCGACGACGCCGAACAGGCTCTCCGCGAGCTCGAGGAACCTCCCGAGGAGCGCCTCGTCCGGGTGGGTGAACCCCACGGTCCCCGGGGCGCGAAGGCGACCCCCGGCGACGAAGAGCCCAAGGAATTCCGCGAGGCGGGGATGCATCACCTCGGGCACGACGGGGCCCTTTCCGTGGCGCTCGAGCGGCGCGGGGGGGAGCTCGAGTCGAGCGTTGACGGACGGCGAGGGCAGCGCACGAACCGAGGCGATCGAGTCCCCCGGCTGAAGCTCGCGCGCCATCGTCTCGCGGACCCGCCCATCGAGACCGAGGGTGAACAGCCGGTGGATCGGGGTGACCCGAACCGTCCGACCGCTGCGCGTCCGGACTCGAACCAGGGAGCCGCTCTGGCCGTGATAGATCGTGTTCGTTCGGCTCCGAACGATGCGATCCCCCACGAAGGAAAACAGCTCGATCGGTCGGCGGGAGGTGATCCACTCGTCCGGACCCTCCCATCGGACCTCGCCCCCTCGGCGGGCCCGGTCGGCGATCCGCTCGATGGTCTCGACCGATCCGTCGGCCAGGGGGACGGGGGTCTCTCCCGCGACGCACTTCCCCGACCCGAACGGGCCCGGAACGCAGGCCGTCCCGCCCTTGGCGACGGGAAAGAAGGAATCCACGACGCGCTGGCCCGTGACGAGCGGGATCCCCGGCGCGAGCTTCTGCTGCACCGGGCGCGGGACGCGGACGACCCACTTGTGACTGAGGTAGAGCGGTCGGCTTCCCGAGGCCGTCGTCAGCGTCCCGATGGGCTCCCGGATCGTGTAGGTGCCGCTCGCGAGCTTGCCGATCGTGCCCTCGAGCCCCGGCGGGAGGAGGATCTTGTGGAGGATGAGCGGCGTCTCCTGAACGGTGCCGAGGATCGCGCCGGCCGCGACCGGGTCGCCGACGTTCGCGGTCGCGGTGAACTCCCACTTCGCCCGCTCGTCGAGCGGGGGGGCGACGAAGCCCCGCGTGATGAAATCGCCGAGGCTCTTCTGGATCACGTCGAGCGGACGCTGGACGCCGTCGTAGATCGATTTCAAGAGGCCGGGGCCGAGTTCGACCGAGAGCGCCTGGCCGGTGTTCTCGACCGGGTCCCCCGGACGGAGGCCGGTCGTGTCCTCGTAGACCTGCACCGTCGCCGTGCCGCCGACCAGCCGGATGATCTCGCCGACGAGCCCCTGGGTGCCGACGCGGACGACGTCGAACATCTTCGCGCCTTCGAGGCCCTCGGCGATGACGACCGGCCCGGAAACGCGCCCGACGATTCCCATCGAAGGTCCTCCGTCAGTTCGATACCGCGAGCGTGACCCCGAGGACGCGCTTCGCGAGCGCGTTGATGCTCTCGACCTCGAACTCGCCGCTCGGCGTCGGGACGAAGACGACCAGAGGGGCGAGCGAGGCATCCGCGTGGGCGCGCTGCGTTTCCGAGAGGCGCGCCCGGATCGATTGGCTCGCGATCACGAGGTTGAACCCGCCGTCCGCCATCACGCGCTGGAACTCCGCGACCGACGTCTCGGCCGTCACCTCGACGACGTCCTTCAGGCCGATCAGGCGGAAGCCGATCGCGAGCTCGCGCTCGCCGAGTACGACGGTGCGCCCTCCGACGTTCGGCGTTTCGGGCACGGCGTCATCGGCGGGGCCGCGGCCTATTTAACGCCTGCTGCGGCCGCCGAGAAATCGCGCCCGGCACCGCCGGTCCGGGGCGCGCGCGCCGTCACTTGTACGTCGATTTGTGGACGTGGCTCTCGTCGTCGACGATCAGGATGCACTCGCCTTCGCATTCGAACAGGCACGCCTCGCACACGATGCACTCGGGGCCGTGGATCGCGAGCGATTTCTCCCCGCGCATCTGGAACTTCGCCATCACGGCCGGGTCGTCGACCACGTCCGGCAGCTGGTCGCGCGGCCGGAGCTCGAAGACGTTGACCGGGCAGACGTCCCGGCAGTGGGAGCAGCCCGTGCATTTCGCCTCGTCGATATCGACCTGGACCATCGGGGCTCGGCCATCGGGAGCGAGCGGGCCTATTTTCCTTTGCTACCGGGGTCGCCCCCGCCCCCGGCGGGCTCCCGCCTCGGGGGTCAGGCGTGGGGCCCGCGGATCCCGCCGAGGGGAGCGCTCCGAGGTCGGAGGGTCCGTTCGTGCCCCATCGCCCTCGTTTCACCCTCTCCCCCTTCGCCTTAACCCCCCTCCCCTCATTCTCCGCCGAGGCACCGTGGGCAAGATCCTTCTCGGCACCAGCGGTTGGGACTACCCCGAGTGGGTCGGTCGGGTCTACCCTCCGCACGGGGCGTCCGACAAACTGCGCTACTACGCCGGGCTCTTCCCGATCGTCGAGGTCAACTCGACGTTCTATCGCCTTCCGCCACCGGGCGTCGCCGCGTCGTGGGTACGGCGGACGCCGAATGGCTTCCGCTTCGCCACGAAGTTCCCGCAGACGATCACGCACGACCTTCGGCTCGTCGGCACAGACCAGGAGCTCGCGCGGTTCCTCGCCGTGCTGAAGCCGATGCGGGACGCCGGGAAGCTCGTCGCCGCGCTGCTGCAACTGCCTCCCTCGCTGCCGTTTCACGCCGGCACCGTCCGCACGTTCTACGCGTCGCTCCCGCGGGACCTGCCGGTCGCGGTCGAGTTCCGCGAGCGCTCGTGGCTGGTTCCGGAGTCGTACGCGTTGCTCGAGGAGTTCGGGCTCGCCTACGTCGTCGTCGACGGCCCGCACCTCCCGATCGACCTTCGCGTGACCGCTCCGTTCGCCTACGTCCGCTGGCACGGCCACGGCGCATCGATCTGGTACGACTACTCGTACTCCGCCGAGGAGATCGCCGCCTGGGTCCCGCGGATCCGCGCGCTCGCCGAGCGGGCCGACGTGGTCTACGGCTTCTTCAACAACCACTTCCGGGGGGACGCGGCGACGAACGGTCGCTCGCTCGCGGAACTGCTCGGGTTGCCCCCGCCGCCGGGCAGCGCGCCCCTCACCCCCTGACGCGCCGACCGGTCGGCCGCTCCCGGCCCGCGCGACCGTACTACGTGCTGAGCTATGACATTATTCAACTAGGTATTTATTTCCAGTAATACATAATTAGTTACCATGACCGAGAACGAGTGGGAGCTGGGTCGCCAACCTCGACCGCGCGCCGTCCGGGTCTCCGCCGGATGGTCGATCCGACCGAGCGCGTTCTCCGAGTACGTGGCGCTCGAGTTCCCCCGGGAGTCCGAAGCCTGGGTCCGGGGTACCGAAGGCCGAGCCGGCGGGCCCCGGGACGGCGCGACGCGAGGGCGGAGGGGCGCCCGTCCCGGAGCGGACCGCCCGTAGCGGCCCGCCGGTCGCGCCCGCGGGGCCGCCCGCCCCGACGCCGCTCCCCGCGTCCGTTGCGGAAGGCCGGTGCGTCTCCCGACGTGCGTCGTGGACCGGGACCGCATCGCGCCGGGGTTCCACCCGGTCTTCCCGCCGGACCGGAGCCCCGTCACGGCGTGCGACCCCTTCCCGCCCCGGACCCCTGCGGGACCCTCGGGCGGGGGCGGGAACGCCCCGTTCCCGACCCTGTTTCAACGTCTCCCGAGCCGCGGCTTTAGAGCGGCCCGGCCCCTCGAACGGGGGCCGCGACATGACCGACGTCTTCGACATCGAACCCGGGCTCGCGTCGGACGACGGCGAGCCGTTCGACCCGTTCCCGTTCGATCCCGGGCCGTTCGACCCCCCGTCGGGCCCCCGGCCGGCGCCGGCGTCCGGGGCCGGCCGGATCCGCCTCGCCCCGCACCCGCGCTCCCGCCGGTCCCGCTCGGTCCTCCCCCCCGAGCCCGCCCTGTTCCCGTGGCTCGCCCGGCGGTTCGCTCCGGGCGAGATGACGCTCTGGGTCGGGCCCCGGGTCGCGGTCGAGCCGGTCCTCGAGATGCTCTACGCGGGGAACGCGCGCGCGCGGGGCCGCCTCTCGCTCCTCGAGGGCGCGAACCGGTTCCACCCGTACCGCATCGGCGAGCTCGGCCGGTCGCTCGGGGTCGACGCGACCGAGACGCTGGCCCGGATCCGGCTCGCCCGGGCGTTCACGGCGTACCAGATGGTCGCGCTCGTCGACGCCTGGTCCGCGGAGGCGCGACGGCACCCGCCCACGCTCCTGGTCGCCCACGACCTGCCCGCCCTCTTCGCGGCGGACGAGATCCGGGACGACGAGCGCGCCGCGCTCCTCGTCCACGTCGCCCGGACGCTCCGCGGCCTCGCGGACGCCGTCGCCGTCCCGCTGCTCCTCACGCTCGGCCCCGGGGGGATCGACCGGTTCCCCGGCCTCACCGACGAAGGGCCGCGCTGGTCGGACCTCGTCACGTTCGCCCGCGGACCGGGCACGCTCCGGTTGCGCGCGCTCCGCGACGACGCCCGTCTCGCCCTCGTCCCCCGGCCCGGCGGGCAGCGGGGCCTCGAGGAGTTCGGTGGGGGATCCCCCGAGGAGGTGATCGCGTGGGGCGCACCGCCCCGACGTACCGTCAGGCGCTCGAGGAGCGGATGAAACGCTGGGACGAGTTCGCCCGGCTCCTCACGACCCCCGAGGAGCGGGCCGCGTTCGAGACGCTCCGGACCGGGGCGCGCCGCTACGCCGCGCAGGCGACGTACGTCGGCAGCCCCGACCTGCTCGAGTCGATCCTCCTTTCCGTCCTCCTCGACCTCGCGCGCCGGCTCCCCGCCGACCCGCCGGGCCGACCGGCCGCCCGCTGATCGTGGACGGGGCGGTCCCGACCGCGGACGGCTGGCTCCTCGACATCACCGAGAGCGAGGACGGCCGCTCGGTCGTCCTCTGGCGGAAGGAGCGCGCGTCCGGTCGGGTCCGCCGGACCGCGGTCGAGTTCCGCCCGCCGTTCCTGGTCGAGGCCGCGCGCGACGACCTCGCCCCGCTCGCCCGGCGCCTGGGCGACGACCCGGCGGTGGCGGCCGTCGAGCGCCGCGTGCTCGCTCCCTCGCTCTTCGACCGCCGACCCCGCACCGTCCTCGCGGTGACCCCCGAGCGGAACCCGCAGCGGCGCGCGCTCGCTCGGGCGATCGACGCGCTCGGCGGGTTCGAACGGTACCGGCTCTACGACGTCGACCTCGTCCCTCCCCAGCTCTACCACCTCGCCCACGCGCTCTACCCGTTCGCTCCGGTCGCGGGGCAGGGCGCGGGCCTCACCGCGACCGAGCCGGCGGAGACGATCGACTACGTCGCCCCTCCGCTGCGCGTCGCCCGGCTCGACATCCACCTCGTCGGGGAGCGCCGGGGCCGCCTCCCGCCGCCCGACGGCCGGATCGGTTCGGTGCGGCTCGGGGACGTCACGCTCGCGGGGGCCGAGGAGGACCTCCTCCGCGCGCTCGCGGGCGAGGTCGCCCGCAGCGACCCGGACGTGCTCCTGACGCAGGGCGGGGACGCCTTCGACCTCCCGTGGCTCTACCGCCGCGCCCGGGCGTGCGGCCTCGCTCCCGACACCTTCCGGCTCGGCCGGGAACCGGTCCCGTTCCGCCCCGCCCGGCCGGCGCGCACGTTCGAGTCGTACGGCCAGGTCCACCACCGGGACGCGACGTACCCGATCCCCGGCCGGTTCCACCTCGACCGGCACAACTCCTTCCTCTTCGACGACGCGGACCTCGCGGGGCTCGTCGACGCCGCGCGCCTCTCGCGCCTCTCGCTCTCGACGGTCGTCCGGCAGTCCCCCGGGACGTGCTTCACCGCGATGGAGATGGCGCAGGCCCTCGCGCTCGGGGCGCACGTGCCGTGGAAGAAGAACCGGCCCGAGTCGTTCCGGCGCGCGGACCGCCTGGTCGCCGCGGACCGCGGGGGCGCGATCTTCCTCCCGCCGGTCGGGGTGCACGACCGGGTCGACGAGTTCGACTTCACGAGCCTCTACCCGTCGATCATGGTGCGGAACAACCTCTCCGCCGAGACGCTCGAGTGCCGGTGCTGCCCCGCGAGCCCGATCCGGGCCCCGGGGCTCGGCTACCGCTCGTGCGTCCGCCGGGTCGGCCTGATCCCCCGGACGCTCGCGCCCCTGCTCGCGCGGCGCCGGGCGTACAAGGCGGCGATGCAGCGCCCCGGAACGTCCCCGGAGGACGCGCTGCGCTGGAAGCGGCGCGTGAAGATGCTGAAGTGGATCCTGGTCACCGCGTTCGGCTACCAGGGCTACCGGAACGCCCGGTTCGGCCGGATCGAGTGCCACGAGGCGATCAACGCCTACGCCCGCCAGCTGATCGCCGACCTCGTGCCGGTCGCCGAGTCCGCCGGCTACCGCGTCCTCCACGGGATCGTCGACTCGCTCTGGGTCCGGCCGATCGACCCCGACCGGCCGCCGGACCCCGCGGCGTTCGCGGCCGCGATCAGCGCGCGCTACGGCCTCCCGCTCGGGTACGAGGGGCGGTACCGCTGGATAGTGTTCCTCCCGGCCGCGACGCACGGTCTCGGCGTCCCGAACCGGTACTACGGCCGCTACGAGCACGGGGAGTTCAAGCTCCGCGGGATCGGCGCGCGGCGGCACGATACGCCGGTCCTCGTGCGCCGGTTCGAGGGCGAGATCCTCGCGCTCTTCCGCGGGGCGCGGGACGCGGACGGGGTCCGGGCCCTCCTCCCGCGGGCCCTCGCCCGGGCCGACCTGTTCGCCGAGCGGCTCGCCGCCGGCGCCTGGCCCGTCGACGAGCTGGTGATCGCGCACCGGATCGGGCAGGCGCCGGCCGCGTTCGTGACGTTCACCGACTCGGTCGCCGCCCTCCGTCAGCTCGCGGACGCCGGCGCCCGCCGGGAGGCGGGGGAGATCGTCCGGTACGTCGTGCTCGACCGGCGGAGCCGCTCGTTCCGGCACCGGGTCCGCGCCGCCGAGCTCGTGACGGGGGACGAGCGCTACGACCCCGGGGCGTACCTCGACCTGCTCGCCCGCGCGGGCGAGACGCTGCTCGCCCCGCTCGGGGTCGATCGGGCGGACCTCCTCGCGCGCTGGGGCGTCGCGCCCCCGCCGGAACGCGCGCCGTACCGCTCCCCGGAGGCGGCCGTCCAGGGGACCCTCGGGGAGGCGGGCGGGGCGGGCACCTTTTAGCCCCACCGCGCGTCGAAGGAGGGTGGCTCCCCGCCCCGCGCGCGCGACCCGCTCCCGGGCGACCCCGCCCCGGGCCCGACGCCGCCCGGTGGAAAGCCCCGCCCGCCGCGCCGCGCGGATCCGACGGAGCGTCGCGCGCGGGCGCGTCGAGGACCTGACGCCGCTCCTGCTCGCGCTCAGCGACCCCTCGCCCGGCCTCCGCCAGACCGCCGCGATCGCGCTCGGGATCCTCCAGGACCCGCGGGCGAGCAGCACGCTCGCCGCGGCGCTCACCGACCCGGACGCCGCGGTGCGGGCGAGCGCGGCCGAGGCGCTCGGCGCGATCGGTCGGGCCGAGAGCCGGGAGCCCCTCGAGGCGGCGCTCGGCGATCCGGAGGCGCGGGTCCGCGTCCGCGCGGCCGGCGCGCTCCGACAGCTCGCCGATGCCCGCTCG
>JASHQY010000133.1 GCA_030038885.1 Thermoplasmata archaeon
CGCGGGTGGGGCGGCCTGCGGGGCGGGCTCGGCGGCGCCGGCGGTCGGCGCTCCGCGGCGGGTCCGGGCGGACGCGCTCACGGAGGGCCCCCGGCCTGGTAGACCATGACGGAGTGCACGTTCGCGCTGCCCGACAGGTTGTGGACGAGCGCCCACTCGGGGTCCGGCGCCTGGCGCGCCGGCGGGACCTCGCGCGCGAACTGCTGGTAGATCTCTACGGCCTGCGCGATCCCGGTCGCCCCGAGCGGATGGCCGCAGCCCAGGAGGCCGCCCCGCGGGTTCACGACGAGGTCGCCGCCGACGTCCCCCCGGCCGTCCGCGGCGAACGCGCCGCCCTCCCCGGGACCGCAGAGGCCGAGCGCCTCGTACTCGACGATCTCCGAGATCGTGAAGCAGTCGTGGACCTCCGCGACGTCGACGTCGCCGATCGAGATCTTCGCCCGTCCGAGCGCCTCGCGGGCCGCGATCGTGAGCCCGGGCCACTCGCTGAGCGAGCCCGCGTGCGCGAGGTTGTGGAAGTTCGAGTACTGGCCGGTCCCGCGGATCCACGCGGGCGAGTCGGTGTACCGGTGCGCGAGCTCGTCCGCCGCGAGCACGACCGCCGCGGCGCCGTCGGTCATCGACGAGCAGTCGCCGAGGCGCAGCGGCGGCGCGACCAGCGGGAGGCCGAGGAGCTTCTCCTTCGAGAACCTCTTCGCGAAGAACTGCGCGTGCGGGTTCGTGTTCGCGAACCGATGGTTCTTCTCCGAGACCGCCGCGAGCTGCTCCTCCGTGGTCCCGTGCTCGAGCATGTGCCGCTGGGCGACCATCGCGAAGAACGGCGGCGCGGTCGCGCCGTGCGGGCCGTCCCACGGCCGGTCCATCACGCAGCCCATCGCGCTGTTCGCCTCCGCCATCGACGGGAGGTTCATCTTCTCGACCCCGACCGCGACCGCGACGTCGGAGATCCCGGCCGCGATCGCGGCGTAGGCCGAGCGGATCGCGCTCTGGCCCGAGGCGCAGGCGAGCTCGGTGCGCTGGAGCACGCGGTGGGGCGTGAGCCCCATCTGCTCGGCCGCGAGCGGGGCGACGTGGGACTGGAACGCGAAGCGCTCGGGTTCGGCGGCGCCGACGAACAGCGAATCGACCTCCTCCGCCCGCAGCTCGGGCACCGCCCGGAAGAGCGCGGCGCCGACCTCCTGGGCCATCTCGGGCCACGTGGTCGGGCGGACGCCGAACGCGGTCGTCACGCCGCCCACCAGCGCGACCGCCCGGGCGCTCATCGGGCCTCCGAGCGCAGCGCGGCCGCGACGAGATCGCCGGCGCCGCTGGTCGTGACCGTGCCGCCCTGGTCGTAGGTGCGCGCGGTGCCGTCCCGGAGGACCCGGGCGATCGCCGCCTCGAGGCGGTCGGCCGGTCCGATCAGTCGGGCGTCGTGGTGCCGTTCCCCGAGCCAGCGGAGCATCTGCTCGACCGCGAGGAACGTCGCGAACGGGTTCACCTGGTTCTTCCCCGCGTACTTCGGGGCGCTGCCGTGGACCGGTTCGAACATCGCGTGCGCGGCCCCGATGTTGCCGCCGGAGGCGAACCCCATGCCGCCCTGCAGCACCGCCGCGAGGTCGGTGATGATGTCGCCCATCATGTTCGTCGCGACCACGACGTTGAACCGCTCGGGGTCGCGCACGAGCCACTGCGTGAACGCGTCGACGTACGCATAATCCCGCTCGATCTCGGGATAGTCGGCCGCGACCCGGTCGAACGTCTCGCGGAAGAACCGGCACCCTTCCATGACGTTCGCCTTGTCGACGCACGTGACGCGTCGCACCCCATCCCCCGGGGCGCCCCGGGCGCGCGCGCGGGCGAGCTCGAACGCGTAGCGGATCACCCGCTCCGCGCCCTTCCGCGTGATGATGCGGGTGTCGACCGCGACCTCGGTCTCCCCCGCCCGACGGAGCCGGCCCCGCGCGGGCGTGTAGAGGTCCTCGGTGTTCTCGCGGACGATCACGAGGTCGACGTTCTTCGGGGACCAGACCTCGCGGTACTCCCCGCTGATCCGGTGCTTCACGCCGGGGTAGAGGCGGCAGGGCCGCACGTTCGCGAACAGGTCGAGCGACTCTCGGAGCCCGAGCACGAGCGCCCGGCCGGCGATGTCGCCGTTCGGCAGCGTCGCGCCGGGCCAGCCGACCGCCCCGAGGAGGATTGCGTCCGCCCGGTGGGCCGCCGCCTCGCCCTCGGGCTCCCACTCGCGTCCGGTCCGCTGGAAGTACTGCCCCCCGCCGGGGTACTCGGTCGCCCGCCAGGGCCCGGTCCCCCCCTCCGCGAGCGCGCCGAGGACCTTCTCGCCCTCGCGCAGGACCTCGGGCCCGGTCCCGTCGCCGGGAAAGATCGCGATCTCGTAGGCGGCGTCCTTCATGGCGGCGCGGTCGCGGCCTTGCGCGCCGCGAGCTCCCTGCGCACCTTCTCGACGAGCCCGCCCGCATCGAGCAGGCCCAACAGGTGCGGCGGCAGCGGGGGGAACGCGACCGACGCGCCGGTCCGGAGGTTCGCGATCCGCCCGGCGCGCATCTCGATCCGCGCGGTGTCCCCCGCCTCGAAGATCGCCCGCACTCCCCGCGCCTCGACGGTCGGCAGTCCGAGGTTGATCGCGTTCCGGAAGAAGATCCGCGCGAACGAGTCGGCGACGACCGCCCCGACCCCGATCGCCCGCATCGCCTGGGGCGCGTGCTCGCGGCTCGAGCCGGACCCGAAGTTCTCCCCGGCGACGAGGATGTCGCCCGGCCGCGCGCCCTTCGCGAACTCGGGGAGCGCGATCTCGAAGACGTGCTTCTTGAGCTCCTCGGGGTCGATGATCGTGAGGTACTTTCCCGAGATGATCCCGTCGGTGTCGACGTTGCTGCCCAGGGTCCAGACGCGGCCCTCGATCACGTCCTGCACGCCGCCGCCTCCTACAGGAGCTCCCGGTGATCGACGACCTCGCCGCGGATCGCCGCCGCGACCGTCGCGACCGGGGACATCAGGTAGATCCGCGCCTCCTTCGCCCCCATGCGGCCCGGGAAGTTCCGGTTCGACGAGGACGCGCAGACCTCGTCCGGCGCGAGGATCCCCATGTTGCCGCCGAAGCACGCCGAGCAGCTCGAGTTCGTGAACACGGCGCCAGCCTCCGTGAACGTCTCGATGATCCCCTCCTTGAGGCACTGGTCGTAGATCGCGGTCGACGCCGGCGTGACGATGAACCGGACCCCCTTCGCGACCCGGTGGCCCTTCATCAGCGCCGCCCCCTCGCGGAGGTCCTCGATCCGGGCGTTCGTGCACGACCCGAGGAAGACCTGGTCGACCTTGATGTGCTCCCGGGCGACGTCGGGCAGCGGCCGCACGTTGTCCGGCGAGAACGGGCACGCGACCATCGGCGGCATCCCGTCGAGGTCGATCTCGAGCACCCGCTCGTAGCGCGCGTCGGCGTCCGGCCGCAGCGGGTGCATCGCGTGCTTCGCGATCGGCGCGAGGTAGTCGAACGTCGTCTGGTCGGGCGCGACCATGCCGCACTTCGCGCCCATCTCGGTCGTCATGTTGCAGATCGTGAACCGCTCGGGCATCGAGAGCGCGGCGATCGCCGGTCCGGTGAACTCGATCGACTTGTAGGTCGCGCCGTCCGTCCGGATCTCCCCGAGGACCCGGAGGACGAGGTCCTTCGCGGTGACGCCGCGGCCCATCGACCCGTGGACGCGGACCTGGATCGTCGGAGGGACCTTGAGCCAGAGCCGCCCCAGCGCGAGGACCGCGGCCATCTCGGTCGGTCCGATCCCCGTCGCGAGCGCGCCCATCGCCCCGAGCATGTTGGTGTGCGAGTCGGTCCCGACCGCGAGGTCGCCCGGTACGACCCAGCCGTTCTCGGCGAGGATCTGGTGGCAGATCCCGTGCTGGCCGACATCGTAGAAGTGCGGAAGGTTCGTCTCCGCGGCGAACTTGCGCAGGATCCGGTGGAGGACGGCCGCCCCCTCCGTCGACGCCGGCACCCAGTGGTCGATCGCGATCACGACCCGGTCCGGGTCCCAGACCTTCTCGGCCCCCATCTGGTGGAACGGCGCGACGGTCTGCGCCCCCTGCTCGTGCATCATCGCGAGGTCGACGTTCCCCTCGACGATCTCGCCGGGGACGACCCGGTCGACCCCGGCCGCGCGGGCCAGGACCTTCTCCGCGAGCGTGAGCCCGTGGCCGTTCCCGCCGCTCACGAGGCCACCGTCCCGATCCCGACCGCGTCGACCATCGCCCAGAACTCCTCGTCGGACAGCCCCGGACGCTCGAAAAGGTGTCGGTACTCCTCGAGGAACCGCCGGAGGTCGTCCTTCGAGCGCGCCTCGGTCTCGGTCTTGATCCGCTGGAGGAGTTCGAGCAGGAGCGGGTCGGGGGCCGTCAGGCCCCGCTCCTTGAGCTTCTCGACGACCGCCGCCTTGCCGGTGTGCTTGCCGAGGATCATGTGGCGGTGCTGGCCGACGGTCTCGGGCTGGAGCGGTTCGTAGGTCAGGGTGTTCGCGAGGATCCCGTGCGTGTGGATGCCGGCCTCGTGGGAGAACGCGTTGTACCCGACCAGCGCCTTGTTCGCCGCGACCGGGACCCCCGAGAGCTCCTCGACCAGCCGGGAGAGCTCGGTCAGCCGTTCGGTCCGGATGCCCGTGCGGACCCCGTAGAGGGCTTCGAGCTCGACCACGACCTCCTCGAGCGACGCGTTCCCGGCCCGCTCGCCGAGCCCGTTGACGCATACGTGGGGCGCCCGGACCCCGCACTCGATCGCGGTGAGCGTGTTCGCGGCGGCGAGGCCGAAGTCGTTGTGGCAGTGCACGGACAGGTCCTTCGGCCGCACCCGGCGCTGGAACTCCGTGAGGTACCAGCGGAACGTGAGCGGGGTCATGATCCCGACCGTGTCGGCGACCACGAGCCGGTCCGCGCCGGCCTCCTGCACCTCCCGGTAGAGCCGCTCGACGAAGTCGAACGGAGCCCGGACGGTGTCCTCGGTGACGAACGCGACGTGCAGGCCGGCGTCCTTCGCCTGGCGCACGGACTTCAGCGACGCCGCGCGGACCTCGTCCTGGGTCATGCGGAGCTTGTAGCGGAGGTGGACCTGGCTCGCCGCGACGAAGATCGCGATGTGCGTCGCGCCGCTCTTGATCACCGCGTCGATGTCGGCGGGGACCGTGCGGGCGGCCGCGAGGATCTTCGCGCGGAGCCCCGCGGCCGCGAGCAGTCGGACCGCGCGCGCCTCCTCCTCCGAGACGACCGGGATGCCGGCGTTGACGACCGAGATCCCGATGTCGGACAAGAGGGTCGCGACCCGGAGCTTCTCCTCCGGCGAGAAGTGGACGCCGGGCGTCTGCTCCCCGTCCCGCAGCGTCTCGTCCCAGAAGACGATCGGGTCGGCGATCTTCCGCAGGTCGGCCGTGGCCGGGTGGTAATCCTCGACGAGGCGAGGTTCGGCCATCCGTCGTTCTACCGGTCGCAGGCGCTTAACGATTGGGACCTCCAATCAGGGTCCCACGGCCGGAGCGCCCGCATTCTCGCCGTCCGCCGCCTGACTCCTTAAATATGGTCCGGTACTCGAACGAGGTACCAGCCGTCCGGACCGGCTCACTGATGCGCTATGACCACCCCCGCTGCTCGCACGGGACCCCTCCCGGTTGAATCCGGGCCGGCCGGAGCTCGGCCGCCGACCGAGCTGACCGATCTCAGCGTGATGATCGGGGGCCAGGGCGGCGATGGGACGCTCACGGTCTCGGACCTCCTCGGACGCTACTTCCGCAAGTCGGGGCTCTACGTCTACACCTCGCGGAACGTGCTGTCGCGGATCCGCGGCGGCCACGCGGACGCGTCGGTCCGGGCCTCGCGCGATCCGATCTCCGCGGTGAAGCCGGAGGTCGACGTGCTGGTCGCGTTCGACAACGAGGCGGTCGAGATGGGGCGCGCCGAGCTCGCCGCCCACGGCTACGTGATCTACGACTCGACCGGGTTCCACGTCGACCTGCCGAACTCCGCGGGGTTCCCGTTCGCGACCCTCGTCGGGGGTCCGCTGGGCCAGCCGATCTTCAAGAACACGGCCGCCTACGGCGCGCTCTCGGTGCTGCTCGGGTTCGACCCGGTCAAGACCCGGGCGGTCATCGAGGAGCGGTTCCAGCGCCGCGGCGGCGAGGCGCTCGAGAAGAACCTGAAGGCGCTCGAGATCGGGCGCAAGGCCGCGCTCGAGGCGAGCGGCCTCGCGGGCCGGTTCTCGGTCGTCGAGGGCGACGCGCACGACCAGATCCTGACGACCGGGAACCAGGCGGTCGCGCTCGGCTTCGTCGTCGGCGGCGGCCGGTTCTTCGCAGGGTACCCGATCACGCCGGCGACCGAGGTCATGGAGTACCTCCAGCGGTACCTACCGGCGTTCGGCGGGGTCGTGCGCCAGGCCGAGGACGAGCTCGCGGCGATCAACATGATCATCGGGGCCGCGTACGCCGGCGCCCGCGTCATGACCTCGACCAGCGGCCCCGGTCTCTCGCTGATGACCGAGGGGATCGGACAGGCCGGCACCGCGGAGGTCCCGGTCGTGATCGCCGACTGCCAGCGGGTCGGACCGAGCACCGGCCAGCCGACGCGCCACGAGCAGTCGGACCTCTCGCACCTCGTCAATCTGGGGCACGGAGAGTACCCGCGCTTCGTGATCGCCCCGTCGAATCCCGAGGACTGCTTCGGGATGACGATCGACGCGCTGAACCTCGCCGAGAAGTGGCGGCTTCCGGTGATCCTGCTCCTCGACCAGGCGCTGTGCCAGAACACGACGACGAGCGCGCGCTTCGACCTGCGGGCGGCGCGGGTCGACCGGGGCCAGCGGCTCACCGCCGCCGACGTCGCCCAGCTCACCGAGTACAAGGCCTACCGGTTCACGGACACCGGGGCGAGCCCGTACGCCCCGCCCGGGACCCCGGGTCTCTGGGCCGAGATCACCGGCAACGAGCACGACGAGTGGGGCCACGTGTCGGTGAACGCGGCGAACCGCGTGCGGATGATGAAGAAGCGGATGGGCAAGATGGCGCAGGCGCGGGACGAGCTCCCCGCGACCCGCTTCTTCGGCGAGGCGAGCGCGAAGATCGGCCTCATCGGCTACGGCAGCACCTCGGGCCCGATCCTCGAGACCCAAGCGATCCTCGCCGCGCGGGGGATCCCGACGCGCTACCTCCAGGCCCGCACGATCTTCCCGGTGCCGGTCCACGAGATCGACCCGTTCCTCCAGTCCGTCGACGTCGCGTACGTCGTCGAGCACAACTACACCGGCCAGTTCGCGCGCCTCCTGCGGGAGTTCCTCCCGTGGCATCACGCGAAGCTGCGCTCGATCCTGAAGTACGACGGCTACTCGTTCCGCACGCCCCAGATCCTCGGGGAGATCCCGGAGGCCCGCTGAGATGGTGCAGTCCGCGAAGCCGGTCGCGCCGATCTGGTGCCCGGGGTGCGGCGATTTCAGCCTGCTCGCCGCGGTCAAGAAGGCCGCCGCGAACCTGAAGATCCCGGCCCACGACCTCGTGCTGGTCGGGGGGATCGGCTGCTCCGGTTCGATCCACAACTTCCTCGAGGTCAACGGGATCCACGCCCTCCACGGCCGGCTCCTCGCCCAGGCGATCGGTGTCAAGCTCGCGAACCCGCACCTGACGGTCGTCGCGGCCGGCGGCGACGGCGACGGCTACGCGATCGGCATGGGCCACTTCATGCACGCGTTCAAGAAGAACACCTCGATCCTCTACATCGTGATGAACAACGAGACGTACGGCCTCACGAAGGGCCAGCCGTCGCCCACGAGCCAGATCGGGTTCGAGGGCAACGTCGAGGCCCCGTTCGACGCGATCCTGAGCGCGCTCTCGATCCCCGCCCCGAACTTCATCGCTCGGACGTTCTCGGGCGACCCGAAGACGATGACCGCGGTCCTCGAGGAGGCGGTCCGGTTCAACCACGAGCACCGCGGGTTCGCGTTCGTCGAGGACCTGTCGCCGTGCGTGACGTACAACGACACCTACAAGCTCTGGCGGGAGAAGGTCGTCGACGTCTCGAAGCTCCCCGGATACGACCCGACCGACCGCAAGACGATGTTCCGGCTCTACCTCGAGACGTCGGAAGCGGGCAAGATCCCGATCGGGATCATGCACCGCCCCGCCGAGGTCGTCCGCGCCGGCCTCGAGACGAAGCTGCTCGGGGAGGCGGTGGGGCCCGCCCGGTCCGACATCTCGCTCGCCGCGAACCTCGGCGCGTACCAGAAGCTGCTCGCCGGCGTCGCGTAGCGCCCCCGCTCGCCTCATCTTCCGCGGGGCCTGGGCGTCCCGGGGCGTGGGACGATCTGGATCGGGATCGACGACACCGACAGCCCGCGCGGCGGCTGCACGACCTGGGCGCTCAGCGAGGTGATCGCCGAGGCCCGCGCGGCCGGGGTCGACCTCGTCGGCGAGCCGCACCTCGTGCGGCTCAACCCGAACATCCCGTGGAAGACCCGCGGCAACGCCGCGCTCGCCGCCCGGTTCGGTCGCGGCGTCGGTCGGCGCCGGAAGGTCGGAACGATCGACGGGACGCCGGTCTGGTCGTTCGCGGGCGGCCGGCCGCTCCCGGCGGCGGACGCCCGGGCGTGGCGGGCGCGCGCCTGGGACCGGGTGCTCCGCGC
>JASHQY010000134.1 GCA_030038885.1 Thermoplasmata archaeon
ACGGTCCGTCAGCTCGTGGGCCGCCGATCGGTCGAGTCCACCGATCGTCAGGCGGACGGGCTGGATCTGTCCGGGGCCGAACGGCAGCGGCTCCTGCCCGACCAGGTAGATCTGGTGGCGGTGGGAGGCGGCGAGCTCGGTGACGAACTCCGCGAGGAACCTCTGCATGCCCGCGTCCGCCATCTGCGTGTCGTCGACGACCGCGGCGAGTTCGCGGTCGCCCAGCGTTCTCGACGTGAGATCGGCGACCTCCCGAGGGACCGGGGCCCTCGGCAGCTGGGAGTAGTACGCCAGCTGGGGCGCGCCGAGGATGGAGAGCGCGTGCGACAGGGCCGTCACGAACTGCCGAGGGGAGCTCGCGGGGCGGACCGTGAACCAGAACGGGATGCGGTTCCGCTTGGCCCAGCGGATGTGCCGGCTCACGAGCGCGGTCTTGCCCATCCCGGGCGGGCCGTCGATCACGATCACGGACCCTCCTTCGCGCGCGAACTGGACCAGGCGGTCGAGCTCCTCCTTGCGGCCGAGGAACGGGTTCGGTGGGGGCGGCAGGTGCCCGGAGAGCAGCGGGACGTCCTTGGTCTCCCGGGAGAGCCGGGCGCGGCCGAGGTCGGTGATCCGGTAGACCAGCTGCTTCCGAAGTCCGTCCCGAACGGGGCCCCGCCGGCAGCTCAGGAGCCCGTCGTGCACGAGGGCGTCGAGCGGTCGCGAGACCGAGCAGGGGTGGTATCCCAGGGACTTGGCGAGCTCCCGCTGCCCGATCCCGTAGGGCGAATCGTCCGTGGGAGCGTGCGTCTCGATGTAATCGAGCAGCTCGATCGGAAGGTAGCTCTGGCCGCCCACGTGGAGCTAATTCGACTGGGTACTACTTAGATTTAATTTGTACAAATTAGCGCTTGAGGTTTAAGTAGCGAGTTTTCCACAGGGATACCCAAGATGAGCGCGGACCAGGCGAGCGGGGCCTACCTCGGAGGCATCGGAACGATGCTCGAGGCGGCGGACGTCTGCCCGTCCTGCGGGCAGGTCCATGCGGACCGCCAGTACGCGTTCCTCCACCGCGGATCGGGCCAGTGCCCGACGCTCGTCCGGGGGAGTTACCCCGTCGTGAGCCAGCCGTCGGCCCCGATCGAGTCCCACCTGATCCCCGCCGCCCCACGCGCCTCCGACTCGGAGGTGCCGGTCTCGATGGGTTCGCTCCCGCTGCCTCCCCGGGAGGCCGCGGGCGAGCGCCGGATCCGCACGCTGTCGATGCCCTGGCTGACGCCGCCGGACGTGGGAGGTGTCTTCTGATGCTGCGGACCGAGCGGGCACCGCTGATCCTGAGCCCGAGCCTCGTGGACGCGCCCCACACGATGGCCCGCGACCTCCTGATCGCGATCGCGCCGCCGCCCCGGACCCACGTGTACGACCTGTCCGGATGGCCCGACTGGTTGTCCCCGACGTACCGCTCCGGCGGTCACCGGGACGCCTCCCGACTCCGAGGATCCGAGAAGTAGGAATGCGCGCAGGACCTCCCTGATTCACGATGATAAGGCCCCCGTGGGGATACCCGGCCCCACGGGGGTCGCCCTTTTTTTCCCCCCGCGGGGCGGCTCCGGAGAGCGCGGTGCTCCTTTATCAGCCTTCGCCCGCCGGCCGACGCAAACCAGAGATACCCGAGCCCCGTGGCCCCGAACGGTTCAGGTCATGGCAGAGCCGAAGTGCAGCGTGTGCGGGGGGCCCCTCGAGAACGGGTTCGTGACGACCACCAACGGCTCGGGCCTCTTTTGGTCGCGCGAGTCCGAGACGACCCGATTCCGCCCGAAGGGACTCGAGGTGCTGGTCCCGACCTCGTTCGGCACGGCGTCTTCCTCGAACCTCGCCGGGCGGCGCTGCGCCCACTGCCAGACGATCCTGCTCGACCTCACGGCGCGGCGGTAGCGGTCCCGGAGCCCGCTCCCGCGACGGTCATCGACCGCACGAGCAGCGCGGGGGTGTAGACCTCCCCGCACAGGACCGGCCGCGAGCCCGCGGCCTCGAGGTCGTGGAACAGCGAGGGCCCTCCGTTCGGCGCCATCAGTAGGCCGCCGACCGTCCCGCCCCGGATGGGCTCCGCGAGCTTCCCGCCGCGGATCCGGTAGCCGAGCCGGATCTCCCCGCCGAACGCGGTCGTCGCTGCCTCCGGGCTTGCCCATCCGATCTGCTGGACCCACAGACCGTCGCCCGCGGCCTCGATCAGCTCGGCCTCCGTTCCCCCGGTCCCGGGGGCGACGACCGTCGTGCTCGAGCTGGGGGCAACGCGCCCCATGTAGCGGCGCCCGGGTACGTGGTGGAAGTACGAGCCGCGCCGAGCGCTCCCGGTCGTCGTCGTGCCCAGGGCGCCGGCGTGGAGCTGGTCGTACAGGAGCGCCGAGACCTGACCCCCCGTGATCAGGGGCCGGGATCCGCGCGGAGTTCCCTCGTCGTCGATCGGGGTCGTCCCGGCGCCCCAAGGCAGGGTGCCGTCGTCCACGACCGAGAGGCTCGCGGGACCCACGGTCGTGCCGATCTCCGGCGCCATGTGGCGGAGCTGGGCCGCCCCCGTGAACTTGAACCCGATCACACCCGGGAGGATCGCCTCCAGGACCTCGGGCGGAAGGACCACCCGGAGGTTCCCGGACGGCGGCGACGCCGCGCGTCGCGCGTCCCGGGCGCACCGGATCCACTGTTCGACCCGGTCCGGCAGCGCCTCCGGCCTCAGGCGGCGCTCGGAGCCGGTGTACCAGTACTCCCCGGGCGGCCGGCCCTCGGGCCCCCCGAACGACTTGATCGCGAGCTCCTCCTCGACCATCGAATGGACGTACCGGGCCGCGACCCCCGAGGAGTTCGCAAGGGTCGTCTCCGCGACGATCGCCTTTACCGATCCGAAGGAGGGTACGGCGTCCGCCTTCCCCTCGAACGCTCCGCGGAGCGCCGCGACGTACGCGTCGAGCGCGCCGGCCGCGTCCCGTTCGAGCGTCGGATCGAGGATGTCGAACGTTCGGAGCGGGCCGGGGGCGGTCGGCAACTGGGCCTTCGGTGCCGGGAACTCGCTCCACCGCGCGACCGTCTCGGCCTCGGACACCGTGCGCGCCACGCCGTCCGCGGACAGCTCGGTCGAGGCTTGGAACCCCACGCCGAGGACGTCCCCGTGCCGCCGGAGGAGCCGGATCCCGTACCCCTCGAGCCGGATCGGACCCCGGACCATTTCGACCCGGAGGCCGTTCAGGTGGATCTCGTAGAGCCGCGACCGTTCGGCGAACACGTCCCAGGGCCCCTCCAGCCCCCCGAGCCGGTCGGCGACCCGGAACGCGGTGTCCGCCGGCGCGCCGTCCGCGCTCATGCGGGCCCCACGAGCGCGCGCGAGAGGAGGTACGATCCTCCGTCGCCCACGTTGAGGTAGTCCCCGTGGCCCTTCCCGCACATCCCGGCCGTGATCTCGAACGATCGGGAGGGGCCGGTCCCCCGGATGCTGCGGAGGAACTCGAGCACGCTCCCCGAGAGCGCCATCGATGACACGAGGTCGGTCAACCGCCCGTGCTCGATGCGGTGGCCGTACTGGACCTTGAGCTGCATCTGCCCGCCGGCCGGGTCCTCCATCCCGCTCGACCAGCGTTCGAGGAGCACCCCCTCGCCGGCCTCGCGCACGAGCTCGTCGAGCGACCAGTCCCCCGGGACGACCAGCGTGTTCGTCATCCGCACGAACGCCCGGCTGAGGAAGTCCGCGCGTCGGGTGTTCCCGGTCGGGGCGGCCCCGAGCAGCGCCGCGCTCTCCCGGTCGTGGAGGGCGCCCACGAAGCGGCCGTGGTCGATCAGGGTCGTGCGCTGACCGGGGTGGCCCTCGTCGTCGAAGTAGACCGATCCCCACGCCCCGGGGATCGAGCCGTCGTCCACGAGCGTGAGGAAGTCGGGGCCGACCATCTGGCCCAGGATCGGCTGGAGGTAGGAGCGCTGGCGCACGAACTGGTCGGCCTCGGTGCCGTGGCCGAACGACTCGTGGGCGAACGTCGCGGCCACCCCAGGATCCAGGACGACGTTCATCGGGCCCGTGGGCGGGGGCTTCGCGGTCAGGAGCGCGTGGGCCGTCTCGGCGGTCTGGCGCGCCCGCTCCTCGGTCATCGCGCCGAGGATCTCCTCGCCGCCGATCCCCCCGGAGTCGTAGAAGTTGATCTCGGTGCGCCCGTTCTCGATCGCGATCGGCACGACCCCGGTGCGCACTCGGCTGACCCGCTGATAGCACCGGGACCCGGTCGTGTTGAGGTAGTACCGCTCGTCGTCGGCCCAGTCCGCGAGCGCCTGGGTCTCCACGATGCCCGGTACCGACATGCTCCAGCGGAACACCTCCCGCTCGAGCGCGACCAGCCGGTCCGTGCCGAGGTCCCGCACCGGGCGCGACGGCATCGCGTCGTGGGACCCGACGGTCGTCGACGAGGGTCCCGGCGGCGGGGAGGACCCGTCGCCGTGCGCGAGCCCCCGGCCGATCTCCTCGATCGTCGCGGCGATGGCCCCCGCGTCGAACGCCGACGCCGCGGTCTCGATCCATCGCTGCCCCGTCCAGGCGCGGACCGCGAAGCCGCCGAGCTGGGGGCTCTTCGCCGCGGTGACGGACTTCGAGTCGACCGAGACGGATTCCCCCTCGCGCCGCTGGGCGAACACCTCGGCGAACGCGGTCCGGGGCTCGAGGGTCCGAAGCAGGCGCTGGAACTCGTGCTCGTGGTCGCGCAGGTCCGGCACGCGCGCGCCACTCCCGCGTCCCGCTTAACGCTGCTTCCCGAACGGACCGTGCGGATTCCGCACGCCGAGCGCATCGGGTCCTTCGTGGTGGGTCGGCGGACCCGCCCTCAGAGAACTTATACGAGCGGAGGGTGAGCGCGCATCGTGCCGGTCAAGACGCCCCCGCGCGAGTTCGGCCTGGTGGGCTTCGACCACGTCGAGCTCAGGGTCCGCAACCGCGAGAAGGCCCGCCGCTTCTTCGTCGAGCAGATGGGCATGGACGTGATCGGCGAGGGCACGGACCACACGTTCCTCCTGTTCGGGGACCAGGTCCTCGGGCTGCGGGACGCGAAGGAGGGCGAGGCGCCCGGCGGGGTCGACCACCTCGCGCTCCGGGTCAGCGAGTGGACCGGCCTCCGCAACCGGGTCGCGCGGGCCCGCGTGACGATCGTCGGCGAGAAGGAGCGCACGTACTCGCGCTCGCTCTTCCTCCGCGGACCCGAGGGCCTCCGGCTCGAGCTGGTGTGGCGCCCGGACCCGAGCATCCACGTCTGCGAGCACCCGCGGCCCCCGGCCGCGCCCGCGGAGGACGACGCGTAGCCCCGCTACTTGGCGCGCACGCGCGCGGCCGCGCGCGCGAGGGTCGGCACCGGGGTGAGCCACTCGGAGTACTTCGGGTCGTCCCCGCGCAGCGCCCGTCGGAACTCGGCCATGATCGCCCCCGTGATCGGACCCGGCGACCGGGTGCCGATCGTGTAGTGCCCGACCGCCTTGATCGGGGCGATCTCCGCGTAGGTGCCAGTGAAGAACGCCTCGTCCGCGGTCAGGAGCTCGTTGACCGAGACCAGCTTCTCGACCACCGGGTACCCGAGGTGGCCGGCGATCCGCATCACGCTGTCCCGGGTCACCCCGAGGAGGATGTCCGACTCGAGCCCCGGCGTGTAGAGCGTGCCGTTCCGGACGAGGAAGATGTTCTCTCCGGTCCCTTCGGCGAGGTAGCCGTGGGTGTCGAGCAGGATCGCCTCCTCGTAGCCGTCGAGGGTCGCGTCGGCCCCCGCGAGGTAGCTGTTGATGTAGTTCCCCGCGGCCTTCGCGAAGGAGGGCAGCGAGTCCGAGTGCGGCTTGCGGAACGGCGAGATCTTCGCCCGGATCCCGTTCTCGGAGCCCTCGCCCAGGTACTTCTTCGCCGGGATCGCCGCGATCGCGAGCGAGACCTTGCCCTTGAGGTTCTTGACGCCGAGCGCGGGCTCTCCGCGGTAGACGAGCGGGCGGATGTACGAGGGCAGGACGTCGTTGGCGGCCTGGGTCTCGAGGATCGCCTGGGAGATCTCCGCGGCGGAGTACGGGATCGGCATGTGGTAGACCTTCGCGGAGGCGACCAATCGCGCCACGTGCTCCGGCAGGCGGAAGATCGCGGGTCCGTGGGCGGTCTCGTAGGCGCGGATGCCCTCGAAGACCCCGACACCGTAGTGGAGCGTGTGGTTGAGGACGTGCACCTGGGCGTTCGCGAAATCGACCAGACGACCGTCCATCCAGATCTTTCGCCCCTCCGCCGCCATCATCGTACCCGGTTCCCGAGGAGTCTCGGAAGTTCCTCCGGCGTATGGAACGGGTCCGCGGTTAAAGAGCTACCTTGCCCTGCCGGAGGGTGAGCGGCCGCGGACGACGGCCTCGCACGGCGGACGGGCGCAACCGCAAAAGGGTCGGTGGGCATCCATCCATGTTGAAGTCGCCGCCGCCCCCCGGCGTGGACGCTGCCGGGGACGAGACCGCACCCGCCCCGGCCGAGGGACGGATCGCCCCGGACGTGTGGGGCGTTTCGATCACCAGCCTGTTCTCGGACTGGTCGTACGAGATGGTCCTCGGGATCCTTCCGTTCTTCCTCTCGTTCACCCTCGGCGCATCGCCGTTCTTCATCGGGATCGTGAACGGCGCCGCCGACTTCGCGCAGAGCGGGATCCAGAACGTCGCGGGAGGGGCATGGGCCGCCGGCGCCAATCGGCGCCTCCACGGAGCGCTCGGCTATCTCACGACGACCCTCGCGGACGGGCTGATCGCGGTCGCGGTGGTCTGGCCGCAGGTCCTCGTCCTGCGGGTCGCGGCGTGGACCGGCCGGGGTTCCCGGCAACCCGTGAAGAAGGCGATCGTCGCGAACGCGAGCCGTCGGGAGAATCAGGGGATCGCCTTCGGGCTCGAGCAGGCGATGGACTCGGTCGGAGCCGTGCTCGGGACCGCGACCGCGGTCGGGTTGGTCCTCTACGGAGGGATCCGGGAGTTTCGAGAGGACTTCGCGATCAGCGTTGTGCCGGGATTCGTCGCGGTCGCCTGCTTCCTCCTCCTGGTCAAGGACCGCAACGTCCGGAAGAGCGCGGCCGGAGGCGGCCGACGGTGGACTCCCTGGGCGGACCTCCCGTCCTGGTTCCGCCTGTTCCTGGTCTCGGAGGCGGTCTTCGGCCTCGGGTACTTCAGCATCCTGCTGGCGCTGCTGCGGGTCGGCCTCGACCTCCTTCCCTCCGCGGGAGGTTCCCTCTCGGAGGTCGTCGTCACGTCCCTGCTGCTCTACCTGCTCTACAACCTCATCTTCTCGGGCCTCTCCTACCCCGTGGGCCGATGGGCCGACCGGTTGCCCGGCCTCGGCCTTCTCGCCCTCTCGTTCGTGCTCTTCGCGGTCGTCGACGTCCTGCTGCTCGGCTACGGGGGCCTCGTCGCGGGGGTCCTCGCGTTCGTCGTAGCGGGCGTCCAGGTCGCGATCCAGGGCGTCACCGAGTCCGCGTGGATCGGACGGCGCATGCCGGCGGCGGAGGTAGGGTCGGCGTTCGGGTGGCTGGGAACGGTCCAGGGGTTCGCCGTGCTGGGCGGCACGCTCCTGGTCGGTGCCCTATGGACGTACGTCTCGGCCCCGATCGCCTTCGGAGTGTCCGGTATCCTCTCGGTCGCGGGCGCGGCCCTTCTGCTGCCGCTGATCTACGGTCGTTCGGCCGCGCCCTCCGCCCCGGTCGCGCAAGGGTCGTGAACGTCGGATCGTCGCGGCCGGGCACACGGTCGCGTAGCGAAACAATACATATGCATATGAATATGAGTAATTGCCGGACGGGGCCGACGCGGGGCCCGTCCTGGAGTGCTGCCGGAAGTCTCTGTACGACGTAGAAGATCCCGAAGGAGGGGTGAGCGACGGTTTGGGATCGGGAGCGGCGGACCGACCTGGCCCGTACACGCGTTAGTGGATGTACAGGCTCGTAAGTTACGGTTCTAACGTTCTGTATCCTTGATGAACAATTAATGCGGCAAGATCTGGGCCTTCGCGACCTCGCCCCGAGCCGAGGCGCTCAGGGCGTGAGGTCACGGTGGTAGGGAGGGGGTCCGCCAGGTGCAGGCTCCTGATCCTCGGGGCTACGGGCGCTACCCCGTGGCGGACCGGGGATCGGGAGAGTTTGGCCCCAAAAGGGGTGGGTACAGGGGTGACTCAGGTCTGTCGGATAACTGGAGTTATACGATTCATCGAGGGAGGATACCTGTAGGACCCGCCGGAGGGCCCTCTTCGGTAGGCACCTAAAGCATAAATGGTGAAATAATGTAACGTGTAAACAGTTATTCTGGTTCAATTAACCGTAAATGTTGCCGATCGAGCCTCGAGAGGGCCCGGGAAGGGCTGGGACAGGGGGGAGGGGGCGAACATCGGCCGGAGGGGCCCTTCTGGCGTCTTCGATAGGCCGTGACATAGAATGAAACAAAGGTGCGGTCGTGCAAAATGTTAGTAGCGCTATAACAGGTGCTTAAGATGCAGTTTTAGATTACCTTGACCTTGAGGGGAAGTCTGCCCTTCGGCGGAGCGAACGCCCGGGTCGTGATCCACTCCGCGCAACCGGCGGCCGCCACCGTGCCCCAAACGAGCGCCTGGTAGTCGGTCGCCCTCCCCTCAGCCCGGAGAAAGCGGCCCGCCGCCGCCACGGCTTCCGCCGTCACGGGTAGGACCGTGATCCTCCGTCGGAGTCGCGCGAGCGCGATCTCCCGGCGCCCCCGCTCGGCGGGGAGACCACGGGCCGCCAGGGCCCGCAGCTCGAAGAGGTTCAGCTCGGTGGTGGCGACCTCCTCGCCCCGCAGCGACTTGAGGAGGTCCTTCGCCGAGGGCGCATCGTGGAGCAGAGCCAGGAGGACCGGCGTATCCACACCCTTCATCGGGGCTTCCTCCCGGAGCCGGTCCTCAGCTGGACCAGGTGGTGCAGGTCCCGGGACAACCCCTCAGCGGTCCAGGCCCCCCGAACCTCGTCCGTGGCACCCCGCTGGCTCAACAGACGGGCGAACAGCTCGGTGAAGCTCTCGCCGCCCCGCTTTTCCCGGGCCAAAGCGTCGTACACGGACCGCTGGATCGCCACGTTCTTTGACGACATATGCATCTACATATGTAGTTCAACTATAAGGACCGTACCGTGCGGTCGGTCCGCAACCCCCCGTCGCGGGCGGTCGCAGAGCCCTCCCGAGGAGGGTCCCGTCCGCGCCGGGAGGGCGCTTGGGCGGATCCCCCTCGAGGAATTCGCGGGGCGACCAGCAGCGGCCGGGACGCGCGTTGCCCGGAGCCGAAATGGCAGCGAGCAACGCAGACCCACTCACACCCCGGCCGAGTCCGAGCGTCGGAGGCGGCTCGCGGTCGGGAAGGGACTCGCTCGCGCGCAGAAGGGTCGAGGGGATCGGGCGCCCCCGCCGGGGTCGACCCCTCCCTTCAGCCCGGCGAGAAGACGCCTCCGTCGGGACGAAGATGGGCACGCGAACCCCGGAGTACCTAGGCTAAAGACCGCGTCGAGCTACCGAGCGGCCGGGGGACCCGATGTCCGTTCGTTTCCAGATCGTGATCGACTGCCGTGAGCCCCGTCGTCTCGTGCAGTTCTGGAGCTCGGCGATCCACTACCGACCCGAGCCGCCGCCATCGGGGTTCCCCGGGTGGCGGGAGTATTGGAGGAGCCTGGGGGTCGCGGAGGAGGATCTCCGGGACGTGACGACCCCGGAGTCGATCGACGACCCGAAGGGAGAGGGGCCGCGCATCTGGTTCCACCAGCTGCCCGATGCGAAGATCTGCAAGAACCGTCTCCATTTCGACCTCCGGGCGAGCGGGAGCCACGACCTTCCGCTGGCGACGCGCAAGGACCAAGTGGAGGCCGAGGTGCGCCGGCTGGTGGGGCTCGGGGCGACGCGCCTGGAGACGCTCTGGGAGGAGGGCGATAACCACTACGCGGTCGCCATGGCGGACCCCGAAGGCAACGAGTTCGACGTCAACTGACCGTCCGTGAACGAGCGCGGTCCTCACGTCAGCCGCGGGCGCGGGAGGCGCGGTCGAGTTCGCCCCCTGGCCCCGACGGCGTCGAGGGTCTCGGGGGAGCGCGAAGAGCCCCCGACGATCGCCGTTCCGTGCGGGGTGCGTCGCCGGACCCGGGCGGACCCGGAGCTCTCAGCGGAACCGTTCGATCACGTGGCCCTGGAGGGTCGAAGGCACGGGGACGCCCTCCAACGCGAGGACGGTGGGCGCGATGTCGAGGATGCGCTCCGTCGGACCTCGCGCGCCGGCGCCCGATCGCGGTCCCGAGATCGAGTAGATGCCGTCGAACGAATGCACGGCATCGTCCGGGCCCGTGTCGTTCTCCGAAAGGAACAGCGAGTCGTACCCCACGGTCCCGACCGACCTCCACGCGACGTGGCCGAAGTAGACCATGAGGTCCGGGGCATCCCCCCGCACCGTTCGATACACGGCCCGGGGACTCTTCGCGTCCGCGTCGAGGAGCGTTCCGTCCGGAAGGCGGATCGTCGCGAGGTCCCTTCGCAGGTCCGCCTCCAGCGACGGTACCGATTCCGGGGGGACGATCCCCTCCGGCTCCCGGTCCCGCACGTTGTAGAAGATCCTCGCGTAGTACCCACCTGCGCCCCACGCTCGCGTCCGGGACCAGTCGACGTCGGTCTTCTCGATCGGCGTGCCGGCCGCGGGCCGAGGACCGCGCAGCGCGAGGTACCCCCGCTGGATCAGCCACTCGTTCACGCAGAAGCCTCCGGCCATGGCCTGGCTTCCGTGGTCCGACACGAGCAGGACCCGGACCTCGGACGGCACCGCGTCGAGGAGCTGTCCGATCTCCTGATCGAGGCCGCGGTAGTAGTCCTCGACGATCCGCCGGAATCGGGGATGCTCCTCGTAGCGCGGGTGGGCGCGGTCGAAGTACTTCCAGAACGTGTGGTGCAGCCGGTCCGGTCCGATCTCGTGGAGGGCGAAGAAGTCCCACGGCTCTCGGGACCAGAGCGCGCGCGCGGCCGCGAAGTGCTTGTGCGTCATCCGGACGAGCGCCTCCCCGATCCGCTCGCGATCCTCGGCACGGAAGGTCACGTCGAACTCGTAGCCTCCCGCCGCGCGGTCGACCTCGTCCTGGAGGGACGCGGGCGAAACGAAGGTGCGGGCCCCGGGCGGCGTGAGAAAATCCGAGACGTACACGCCGTTGACGCTCGGCGGAGGGTAGCCCGGCGGCATGCCGACGACGCAGACGCGCTTGCCCGCCCGGGACAGGCGGTCCCAGACCATCGGCTCCCGCGGCGTGCGCGAGGTCGGGAGGTAGTTCTCCCAGTACGTGCCGGGCGTCCGATGGCGGAACCCGTAGAGCCCGAGAGTCCCCGGATCCATCCCGGAGAACATCACCGCCCACGCGGGAACCGTGATCGGCGGATCGGTGCTCTCGAGCGTGCCGTACGTGGAGCGCTGGAGCAGCGCCCGCACGTGGGGCATCTGCGGCAGCCAACGGTCGAAGAGCAGATCGGGAGGGACGGAATCGAGCCCGATCGTGAGGACCCGTTCCTCTCGCGGTGCCATCGGCGGTCTACGGACCGGTCGCCCGAAATAACCGTGGCGTCCGCCCGTCGCGCCCCGGGGGCGCCGTCCCCCCTCCGCTCACCTTTTAGCCCGTCGTGCGTGACCGTCCCGCTTTTCCTGCATAGGACGGAGGATTATCGTGGCAACATTGGCATCACGGAAGGCGAGGAAGACGTTCTTTCCGGCCGAGATCCCGCCGCGGCCGCAGCGGCGCTCGACGGGGATCACCCACGTGCTCGACCGTCTCGTGCCCCAGCACGACGCCGAGCTGAGCTACCTCGCGCCGTACATCGATATCGCGAAGATCGGCTGGGGTCTCCCGTTGCTCCTCCCCCGGGACCTCGTCCGCGAGCGGATCACGAAGTGGCACGACTACGGGGTCGAGGTCTCGACCGGCGGTACCCTCCTCGAGTACGCCGTCACGCACGACCAGGTGCCGCAGTTCCTCGATGAGTCGCGCGAACTCGGGTTCGACCTCGTCGAGATCTCGAGCGGGATCATCGAGCTGTCGCCGGCGCAGATCGAGCGGATCGTCGCGACCGCCCGGGAGCGCAGCATCCACTACCTGATCGAGGTCGGCAAGAAGGACACGCACTACCAGCTGTCGCTGAAGGAGACCAACGCCCAGATCGAGCACGCGCGCGCGCAGAAGCCCCGCAAGGTGATCGTTGAGAGCCGCGAATCCGGACGGGGGGTGGGGATCTACGACGCGGAGGGGATCATCAAGTGGGACTGGGTCCGATCGATCCTCGCCGAGCACCCGGCCGAGGAGCTGATCTTCGAGGCCCCCCTCGAGTCGCAGCAGGTCCAGCTCATCAGCGAGCTCGGCGGCGACGTGAACTTGGGGAACGTCGCGCTGCGGTCGGTCGCGCCGCTGGCGTCCGAACGCCAGGGGCTCCGCGGGGAGACGTTCGGAGCGATCCGGACGGCGAAGGGGGTCGCCGGCCCGCCCGCGACGAAGTTCCTGTTCTTCCTGCTCGAGACGTACCACGGGCTCGACCAGAGCCAGCTGGCCCAGATGTCTCGCCTGCCGCGACGCACCGTGCAGAGCGCGCTCGAGTCCCTGCGGCAGCAGGGCCTGGTCCAGGAATCCGTCTCGCTCCACGATTCCCGCCGGCGCGAGTACCGGTTGTCGTAGACCCCGAAACGCCTTCTGCGGGAGAGCGCTGGTCCGCGTCGCGGGAGGACCCGTGGGGGGACGTTCGGTCGGGCCCGGCGAAGGGCGGGTCGCGGTCGTCACCGGGGCGACCTCCGGGATCGGCCGGGAGATCGCCCGTCAGCTTGCCGCGGGCGGCTTCTCGGTCGTGGTCGTCGGCCGCGGGGACGCGCGGGCGGCCGAGACCGCCCGGACCATCGCCGCAGAGACCGGGAATCCCCGAGTCGCGCCGGTGGGGGTCACCGACCTGGCACGCCCCGACGAGGTCCGTCGGCTCGCGGCGACGCTGCTCGCCCACTACCCCGCCCTCCACGTGCTGGTCAACAACGCGGGAGGCTACTTCCGGCGACGGGACGTGACCCCCGACGGCCTCGAGCGGACGTTCGCGCTGAACGTGCTCGCGCCGTTCCTGTTGACGGAGCTCCTCGCCGACCGGCTGCGGGCCAGCGCCCCGGCCCGCGTGGTGAACCTCTCGTCGGCCGCCCACTACCGCCACACGGTCGATTTCGCCGACCTCGAGTCCGCGCGCCGCTACTCGGGCTACCGCGCGTACGGCACGTCGAAGCTCGAGGTGCTGCTCCTGACCCGGGAGTTCGCGCGCCGCTTCGCCGGCACCGGCGTGACCGTGAACGCGGTCCATCCGGGGTTCGTCGCGTCGGGGTTCGCGCAGAACAACGGCGGCGGGACCGCCCTCGCGTTCCGCGTCCTCGAGTTCGTCTTCGGCCTCGGCGTGCGCCGCGGGGCCGAGGCCCCGGTCCGTCTCGCGTCCGACCCGGCCCTCGCGACCGTGTCGGGAGAGTACTTCTCCCGGACGCGGCGTTCCCGAGGGAGCTCCGCCTCTCGGGATCCCGTGGCCGCGGCCCGGCTCTACCGGGCGTGCGCCGAGCTCGAGCCCCCCGCTGCCGTGCCGAAGGCTGCGGGAGCGGGGCAAACGACTTAGACGCCCCCGTTCGTGATACCGGCCGAATTCATGCCCGCGGCCGAATCCGATCTCCATGCGCCCGAGTGGTTCCGCAGCGTCGTCTTCTACGAGCTCTCGATCCGCTCGTTCTACGACTCCAACGGCGACGGGATCGGCGATCTTCCCGGGGTCCTCGCGAAGCTCGACTACCTCACGGACCTGGGGGTCGGGGCGATCTGGCTGCTGCCGTTCTACCGCTCGCCGTGGAACGACGACGGCTACGACATCTCGAACCACTACGAGGTCGACCCCCGCTTCGGGACGATCGACGACCTCGACCGGCTGATCGAGGCCGCCCACGGGCGCGGACTGCGGGTGATCGGCGACCTCGTGACGAACCACGTCTCCGACCAGCACCCGTGGTTCCAGGCCGCCCGAGAGGACCGCGCCTCCCCGTACCGGTCGTGGTTCCTGTGGTCGGACACCGGAACGGAGTTCTCCCGCGCCCGCCGGATCTTTCCCGACTTCGAGCGGTCGAACTGGACGTGGGACGCGGTCGCGGGCCAGTTCTTCTTCCACCGGTTCTTCTCGTCGCAGCCGGACCTGAACTACGACACGCCGGCGGTGCACGACGAGATGTTCCGGGTCGCCCGGTTCTGGCTCGGCCACGGGCTCGACGGGTTCCGCTGCGACGCCGCGCCCTACCTCTACAAGCGCGAGGGGACGACCTGCCAGAGCCTGCCCGAGACGCACCAGTTCTTCCGCGACCTTCGCGCGCTCCTCAACGCCGAGTTCCCCGGGGCGATCCTCGTCTCGGAGGCGAACCAGTCGGTCCCCGAGACCGTCCAGTACTTCGACGGGGGGCACGAGTTCCAGGAGGTGCTCCACTTCCCCGTGATGCCGAACTTCTACCTCGCGCTCGCCGAGAGCAACCCCCGGCGGGTCCTCGACGTCGTGCGCGCGACGCTCCCCGCCGTGCCGCCGGACTGCGCGTGGGCGTACTTCCTCCGGAACCACGACGAGCTCTCGCTCGAGCAGGTCTCCGCCGACGAGCGCGCGCTCTTCTTCCGCTACTTCCCGCTGCCCGACGCCGCCCGGGTCCACAACGGCGTCAAGCGGCGCCTCGCGCCGCTGCTCGGGGGCGACGACGGCTCGGTCCTGCTCCTGACCGCCCTCGCGCTCGCGCTCCCGGGCAGCCCGTTCCTCTACTACGGTGACGAGATCGGGATGGGCGACCGGATCGACCTGCCCGACCGGGACGCCGTCCGGACGCCGATGCAGTGGGACGACTCGCCGTCCGCCGGGTTCTCGACCGCCGCCCCCGCCGACCTCACGCGTCCGCTCGTCACCGACCCGGCGTTCGGTCCCGCGGCCCGGAACGTCGCCGACCAGGAGGCCCGGACGCACTCCCTGCTCGGGCGGACCCGGACGCTCCTGCGCGTGCGCGCGGCGCACGCGTCGGTCTTCGGCGCGCACCGCTTCGAGGCGGTCGACCTCGGGACGACCCCGAGCCTCGGGTTCTGGCGGCCCGGCGGCGAGTACCGGATCCTCTGCCTCTACAACTTCGCGACGCAACCGACCGAGGGCGAGGTGCCGCTGCCGGCGGAGATCTGGGCGTCGCCGGTCGAGCTCCTGCGCGGCGGGATCTCCTCGACGGTGGCGAACCACCGCTTCCGCTACCGCCTCGGCCCCCGGGAGTTCTCCTGGACGCTCTTCCTCAACCGCGCGCCGCCCCCGGCCGCATAGCGCGCCGTCTCACGCGGCGGGCGGGCGCGGGGGGAGCCGCTCGGGGCGACCGCTCGGAGCGGTGGCGGCGTCCTCCGGCGGGGTCTCGAAGAACACGTGGCGGTTGACCGTGAAGTGCACCTCCGATCCGGCGGCGAACGAGCGCAGCGTCCGCAGGTAGATGCGCCAGCCGTTCGCCATCGTGCAGAGCAGGTAGGAGAAGTCCCCGACGCGCTCGGAGACCTGCACGGTCGCGGTCTCGGTCCCGGTGTCGGTGACCTCGGCCCACTCCGGCCGGAACCCGAGCTGCCCGCCGGCCCCCGCCTCGGTCCACGGCATGTAGTTCATCGGCACGTCGCCGACGAAGTCGCCGATCCAGCGGGTCGCCGGACGTTCGTAGAGGTCCGAGAACGGCCCGACCTGCTCGAACCGGCCCAGGTGGATAACCCCGGTCCGGTCCGACAGGACCTCCGCCTCCTTCTGATCGTGCGTCACGAACAGGAACGTCTGCCCGAGGTCCTTCTGGATCTTCTTGAGCTCCGCACGGGCCGCGAACCGCACGCGCGCATCGAGGTTGGACAGCGGCTCGTCGAGCAGGAAGAGGGTGGGGTTCCGCACGATCGCCCGCGCCAGCGCGACGCGCTGCTGCTGGCCCCCCGAGATCTGGTTCACCCGACGGTCGAGGATCTCGGTGATGCCGAGCGTCCGGGCGACGTCCCGCACCTTCGGCTCGATCTCCTCGGACGGGAAGTACTGCATCTTGAGCGGGAAGGCGATGTTCTTGTACACGTTCATGTTCGGATAGAGCGCGTAGTTCTGGAAGACCATCGCGATGTTCCGCCGGTTGGGCGCGAGGTGCGTGGCGTCCTGGCCGTCGATGAAGATCCGGCCGGCGTCGACCGGCTCGATCCCCGCGACCATCCGCAGGAGCGTCGATTTGCCCTCGCCCGACGGCCCGAGGATCACGAAGAACTCCCCGGTGTCGACCTCCAGCGAGATGTCGTCGGCGACCAGTCGTCCCTTGCCGAAGCGCTTCGTCACTCGGTCGAACTTCAGTTTCACCGTCATCCGCGCACCCCCGCTGCGAGGTCCTCTCCCTTGAGGTACTTCTGCAGGAACACCGTGAGAATGATCACCGGGATCGTCGCGATGCACGAGAACGCGACCCCGACGACCGGGTTGCCGCGGCCGGTGAACGCGAGGAAGATGTTCACGGGCAGCGTCGCGCTGCTCGCGGGGTTGTAGAGGATCAGCGCGAACGTCGATTCGTCCCAGCTGAGCATCCACGCGAGCAGGAACGCCGCCGCGAGCGCCGGGCGGATCAGCGGCACCAGGTTCCCGTAGATCGCATGCAGGCGACCGGCGCCGTCGACCCGCGCCTGGTTCTCGAGGTCGCGGGGGAGCCCCTGGAACGCGCCGACCAGGAGGAACACCGTGACGGGCAGCGCGAGCAGCTCCTGGGTCAGCCCGATCGAGATCGGCGAGCCGTAGAGTCCCACCTCGATGAACTGCACCGAGATCGGGATCGCGATCGTGATCGAGGGCAGCATGTTGACGACGAAGAGGACGGTCGTCAGGCTGTACGCGAGCCGGGAGCCGAGCCGGCTCAGGCCGTAGGCCGTCGGGATCCCGATGACGATCGCCAGCGCGCCGACGAAGAAGGCGACCTCGAGGCTCAGGTACATCGACGGGAGGAAGGGCGCATTCGTCGCGGAGAGCCCCGCCTGGAGGTTGGACCAGGTCAGTTGCGGCGGGAGGATCGGCGGCCGTCCCGAGAACAGGGTGTACTCCTCGGGCGTGAACCCGATCAGGAAGATCAGGTAGATCGGGAACAGGAAGAACAGCGAGATGACCGCGATCGCCCCGTAGAGCCCGACGTTCGAGAGCGTGAACCGGCGCGCGTGGTACACCGGAGGCGTCGCCGTGTCCCCCGCGACGGGCGTCGGTCCTCCGGTGGCGCCGTCCTCCGAGGGGAGCGACGGCGCCGTCGGCTCGGCGAGCGCGGAGCCGGCCGAGCGATCGGGGTTCGGGGGAGGGGAGCTCATGTCTTCCTCCCGCCGAGGAGGATCACGATCACGATGAACACCGTCACGATCGCGAGGAGGACCGTCGAGACGGCGGACGCGAGGTAGGGGTACCCGCCGCTCGACTCCCAGAGGAGATAGATCTGGACCGTGAGCAGCTGCGGGTACGAGCTGATCATGATGTAGGCCAGCTGGAAGATGTTCACTTCCTGCGCGCCGCGGATCAGGAGGGCCATGACGATGAAGCCCCGGAGGCCCGGGAGGGTGACGTGGACGAACTGCCGGAGCGGCCCCGCCCCATCGATCGCGGCCGCGTGGTAGAGCGTCCGCGGGATCGTCGCGTACCCGGCGACGAGGATGATGATCACGAGCGAGGTGTTCTTCCAGCTGTCGGCGATGATCACGACCAGGATCGCGAGCCAGGGATGGGTCAGCCAGTACACGGGGGCGATCCCGAACCACCCGAGGATGCTGTTGGCGTAGCCCGCGCCGGTCCCGGGGAAGATCTGGTTGAACGTGAAGCCGGCCACGACGGTCGCGATCCCGATGGGCAGGATCGCGATCGTCGCGAACACCGTCTTCCCACGGAACGTCCGGTTCAGGATCGAGGCCACGCCGAGCGCGAGGCCGAACTGCAGCGAGAGCGCTCCGGCGGTCAGCCACAGGGTGTTCGCGATCCAGCTGTACAGGCCCGATTGGACGTTCGCCTGGTAGTTGTAGAACGTGAACGAGAGGATCGGAGTCTGGAAGCTGTACTTGATCGTCTCGAACGTCGGATAGAACGCGAAGTAGCCGACGTAGACGAGCGCCGGAAGGACGAACAGCAGGGGGATCAGCTGGTCTTGGTGGCGGGCGAAAAAACTCGCCACCGGGGCGGGTTCCCCCGCGCCCCGGTGGTCGAGAGCCATGAACGGGTTATCTGGCCTCGACGCTCGTTCTCCCCTCGCGACCCCTCTTAGACGTAGAGCGGCCCGAAGTCACCCGCAGTGTACTCGTTGGCCGTGGTCGTCCCGTAGTTCGCCTGCAGGTAGCTGGTCAGCGCCGCGTTCGCGTTCGCCTCGGCGCCCGCGATGGCCGAGAGTCCGCCGCCGTTCAGCACGACCGGGGTGAAGATGTCGTTGTAGAAGTCCGCCACCCACGTCTCGATCCAGGGCACCGGGGGTCGGAAGACCGGGTTCTCGAGCGCCTGCTCGATCGCCGTGTCGACGACCGACTGGTCACCGGGGAGGTCGAGGTACGCCGCGGCGTTGACCGCGGGGTTACCGGTGTCGACCATCAGCAACTGCTGCGCCGGGGCCGAGAGCAGATACTGCGCGAATAGCTCGATCGCCCAGAGGTTCGTCGCGCCCTTCGGGATCGCCAGCACATCGCCGCCGATGACGTGCGCCGCCGCGTTCGACCCCGTGCCGTTCGGGCCGGGGTAGACGAGGAGCGTGTTCGCGTTCATCGGGGTGAACGAGGTGTTGCCGCCCGTGAGGAGCGAGTAGACGTACGGCCACTGGTAGTCGAGGATGTCGTACTTGCCCTGGGCAAGTCCGGCGTACTCGCTGTAGATCGCCTGCTTGTATCCCGGGTTCATGTACTGGCTCAGGTTGTACAGGTAGGACATCGCCGCGGTGTCGCCGGCGTCATCGTAGATCATCGGGTTGCCGCCGAACTGGACGTCCCACTGGAACATCTCCGTCGCGGTGTCGTCCCCGGCGCCTCCCTGGAACATCACCGAGTTGCTGCCGAGCGTCGACGCGTCGGCCATCAGCTGGGTGAAGGTCTGCGGTCCCTGGGTCGTCGACAGGCCGGCGTTCGCGAGCGCCGTCGTGTTGAGCCAGACCAGCGGGGTGTTGGCGCGGAACGGCAGGAAGTACTGCCCTCCGAACGCGGTCGTCTCGTAGGACACGACTCCCGCCATGCTCGGGATCAAGGTCGTCGGCTGGATCACCGAGGAGATCGAGGTGAGGTTCATCAGGTCGTTGCCGGTCGACGAGTAGATCAGCTCCCCGATGTCGAGGTTGTCCTCGGCGAGGAGGGTCGTGCCGACGTCGTTCGCCTGCACGAGCGCCGCGACCTTCGTGACCATGTCGCTCGCGTCGATGTTCACGTAGTTGATCTGGACGTTCGGGTGCGCCGCCTCGAACTCCGGGATCAGCACGCTGGTCATGAAGCTCGCCTCGCTGCTCGACAGATCGTCGTAGTACGTCACCGTCGCCGTCCCCGACGAAGAGGTCGTCGCGGTGCTATGGCCGTAGACGTAGCCACCGACTCCCGCGATGATCGCCACGACGATCACCACGATGGCCCAGATCGCCGACGTTCTCCGCGCTTTCCGATTATACGCCTGTCCTGCTGTGCCCGCCGGCGTCGCCGGCGGTCCGGCTGTGGGTTGCCCTGACATTGCCCACGGATATCGGTGCTAGTAGATTAAGCCCTACGAAAAACACGGGAGGTACCGGCAGTTGCCGTCGCGCACGCGACCCTATTTACGTTCTCCGAGACGGGTGCGCGGTCCCAAGGCTCCCGAGCTCGGGTGCGTCGGGTCTCGACCGACCGGGACCGCCCCGCCGGGTCATTCCTCGGGGATCTCGCCTTCGGCCTCCGCCTCGGCGTACTTGTGCACGACGTCGACGAACGTCGAGTGGGACCAGGTGAGCGGGGTCGCGCTGCGGGGCTCGCCGGTACCGCGGTCGATCTGCTCGGGCAGGAGCAGCGTCGGGGTCGCATGGGACGCGACCCACTCGATCAGCTCCCGGCAGCGCGGCCGGTCGCCGAGCCGCAGCCGCGCCTCGGCGAGCCAGAGCGTGCAGATGACCCACGGGTTCTCCTTCCCGTAGTACTCGTCGCCCTCGTACCGGGCGAGACCGCCGACCTCCGGACTCCAGAGGCGCCGCTCGATCCCGTCGACGACCGAGCGGATCCGGGGGTCGCCCTCCGGGAGGAAGCCGAGCTTGAGCGCGAGCAGCACGGACGCGTCGATCCGCTCGTCCCGCGGCGAGAGGGACCGCACGAAGCGGCCCTTCGATTCGTCCCAGAAGTGCGTGCGCGCCGCCTCGGCGATCTCGCGGGCGGCGATCCGCCACTCGGTCGGGTCCTTGCCGATCTCCTCCGCCACCCGGGCGGCGCGCTCGAGCGCGTGCGCGACGGCGGCGGTCGAGTAGAGATGGATCCCGAGGCGCTCCTCCCAGAGGTCGAAGCTCGGCGCGGGAAGTCCGGTCGCGGGATCGCGGAAGGACGCGAGGAACGTCGCGGCGCCCTTGACGAGGGGCCACTGGTCGAGGAGGATGTCCGGATCGGCGCCGCGCTTGAAGTGGTGCCAGACGGCCGCGATGACGCTCGCCGTCTGGTCGATCTGCAGCGACGGAGGCGGGTGCCAGGTGCTGCCCATGGCCCCGTCGGGGAAGTAGCGGTGGAAGAACGATCCGTTCGGCTCCTGGCACGCGCGGGCGAACTCGAGGAACCGCGACGCGTTCTCGTAGAGCCCGGCCTCGTCCATCGCCTTCGAGACGTAGCTGCCGTCGCGCCACCAGCAGAAGTTGTACGTGTCGCCCGCGGCGACGAGCGAGCTCGTGTCGGGCGACGCGATGATCGCCCCGTTCCAGCCGGTGGAGTGGCGCATCATGAGGATGCTCGCGCGGTAGACCTTCCGCGCGAGGTCGCCGAGTCCCTTCGGCGGGCGGGGCAGCCGACGCTGGACCCACGTGTCCCAGAACGCCTCCGACTCGCGGACGAACCGGTGGTACCCCCCGCTCCGGACGTAGTCGCGGACCTGGTGGACCGCCGAGAGGTTGCGTCCCGCGGCGAGGAAGAGGCGGACCTCCGTGTCCCGGTCCGGGCCCGGCTCGAGGTCCCACTCCATCACGCTGTCGGCCGCGCCGTGGGCGACCTGGCGTCCTTCGAGCCGTCCGTCCTCGGCGTCGACGTAGGTCCCCTGGAGCCCCTTCAGCGTGTGCTCGCCGCAGACCGCGCGCGAGTACGGCGGGTCGGCGAAGAACTCGAAGAAGTACCCGCGCTTGTAGTGCATCAGCGACGGGATCGATGGGTCCACGTACGCGGTGTCCTGGTACATCGACTCCGCGATCTGGAACGCGTGGTACGCGAACAGCCGGATCGGGCGCGCCGGGGTCGCGCGCAACCGGAGCACGCGCGAGATCAGGTCGTGGTTCGGGTGGACGTGGTCGCGGATCGCGAGCGTCAGCCCGTGCCCGGACCAGACCGAGTCCGGCAGGTGACCCCCGCCGTACGGCTGCTGGTGGATCTCGTAGCCATTGCCGCGCCGCAGCCAGGCGAACTTCCCGCCGCCGACGTCGAAGACCCCGAGGCGCATCTCGCGGAGATGCTGGAACTGCCCCGGGAACGGGTAGAACAACCCGCCCCACTCCCCGTCGTGGTTGACGGTCAGGAGGACGCGGCTGTTCCCGGTGAGCATCGTGATCACGGGGCGCCGTCCGGGGCCGGGCCGCAACGCCTCGACATCGGGGAAAAACGGGGCACGTGCTCGGGTATAACTCCTCGGGTCGAGCTGCGCGCTTCGACGCACGCTCCGCGGAGCCCGGGGCCCGGTCCGGTCGCGGCCGAGCCGAAGGGTCCGGTCGAACGCGACCATTAATACCGGAAGCAACGGAGTCCGAGCCGGGCCCCTCGTGCCGACGCCGGTACTCCTGAACAACCTCTGGGTGCTCGTCGCCGCGCTGCTCGTCTTTTCGATGACCGTCTCGGTCGGGTTCCTCGAGATCGGGGAGCTGGGCGCCTCGGTCTACCGGAGCCTCCTGAAGACGCTCGTCGTGAGCGGGCTCGCGCTGGTCGTGATGGCGATCGTCGGGTTCAACGTCGGCTTCGCCCCGACGTGGAACGGCCTTCTCGGGAACCCGGTCTACGCCCCGGGCTTCGTTCTCGGGGGATTCAGCTCGAACTACGCGGCGACGTTCGGCACCGCCTGGTGGTCGATGGAGCCCGCGTACTTCAACACCGGACTCTACCCGGGCACGTACTTCCTCTTCGAGACCGCGTTCGCGTCGGTGACCCTCGCGCTGGTCGGCGTCGTCGTGCTCCGCACGGTGAAGCTCACGTCGTTCGCCGTCTACTCCGTCGCGTACTTCCTGTTCATCTGGACGATCCCCGCCGCCTGGATCTGGAACCCGACCGGCTGGCTGGCGCGGCTCGGGATGGTCGACTTCGCGGGCGGCCTCGTGGTCCACGGCGCCGCCGGCGCGGCGGGGCTCGGGCTCCTCGCTCAGGTCTGGCGGGAGGAGCGCGCCCGGGGACACTCGGTCGCGACGCCGGTGCCGGTGCGTCCGCGACCGGGGTGGCTCGCGCTGTCGATCCTCCTCCTCTGGATGGGATGGTTCGGCTTCAATCCGGGGAGCGTGCTGCAGTTCAACTCCGAGGTGGTCGTCGTCGTGCTCACGACCTTCCTCGCGGCGGCGACCGGGATGCTCTCGTTCCTCGCGGTCCAGTTCCTGCGCGGACGGACGCTCGCCGACCTCACCGCCGGCGTCAACGGCACGCTGATGGGCCTCATCGTCATCACGCCGCTCGCGGGCTTCGTGAGCCCCGCGAGCGCGCTGATCCTCGGGGCGATCTCGGGTCCCCTGTTCGCGTTCGCCGAGGGACGGTTCGCCCGGCTCCGGTGGATCTCCGATCCGGTCGGGCTGCTGCCGGGCCACCTCGTGGGCGGCCTGTTCGGCGTGCTGATGATCCCGTTCTTCGCCCAGCGCCAGTTCGCGGTGGGCTCGGGCTACCCGTCGCTCCCGAACGGCCTCCTCTTCGGCGGCGGGACCGCCGCGATCCACCAGCTCGGGATCGAGGCGCTCGGGATCGTCGCGGTGATGGCGTTCGTCTTCGCCGCGTCGTTCGTCGTGGCGGCGCTGATCGCCCGCGGCGGGCACGGGATCACGCGCGGGGCGAGCGCCGCGGTGGGGCTCGAGCGCTACGGCGCGGCCGAAAGCAACCCTTCATATGCGATGAGCGCTGCTCCCCGTCCGGAGCTGGCGCCACCGGATCGGTGACCCTCGCGTGCGATGACGACCACCACCACGACCTACACGCCCCCCCCGACCGCGAGCCGGCCGCTGGGGGTCGCGATCCTCGCGGTCCTGATCGGGATCTACGGGTTCATCGTGTTCCTGCTCGGGCTCCTGATCGCCGTCGGCTCGACGATCCTGCCCTCCTCGACGACGAACGCGTTCAATCCGTTCCACGCCTTCGAGTCCAACGTCCTCCTCGCCGGGCTGATCGTCCTGATCGTCGGCCTGATCATCCTCGGGCTCGCGGTCGGGCTGTGGCACCTGCGGATGTGGGCGCTCGTGCTCACGATCCTCTTCCTCCTGTTCGAGATCGTCACGAGCGGTCTCGCGGGTCAGTTCATCTCGTTCACGTTCATCGTCGCGGTCCTGCTCGTGATCTACCTGGTCGCGGTCAGCCGCCACTTCTCCTAGCGCGTCGCGCCGCCCCGTACCGGCCGTCGGCCGTTCCGTCGCTCACTTGAGGATCGGGACACCGAGCCGCTCGAGCGCGCGGCGGCGGAGGTCCGAGAGCGCGTTCATGTAGTTCGCGTAGGCGTCGTACGGGCTGTCGTAGCTCGAGAAGTACTCGTGGACCCCCTGGTCCGCCCCGTGCCCGCTCACGTACATGTAGTAGAAGTGGTCGGACGTCAGGAGCTTCCGCCAGTCGGCGAGGATCGCGCTGTCGCGCGCCTGGCGCGCGAGGACGCCGACCTTCTTCACCGCCTCGAAGGCAGAGCGCTGCAGGTCGTTCCCCAGCCACGCGCCGAGGTCGCGGTTCTGGTCGGCCCAGCTCATCGTGTAGGGGACCGACAGGACCTCGCGGGGCGGTCCGACGATCGCCTCCTCGACGGTCGCCCACTCGAGGCCGGGGTGCGCGCGGACCGCGTCCGGCAGCGCGCTCAGGAAGTGGAGGATGCCGGTGTCGGCCGA